>NZ_POUC01000177.1 GCF_002891435.1 Streptomyces cahuitamycinicus | reverse complement strand
GCGTCGGCGACCGGAGCGGGGGCGGACGCCGGCAGAGTGAGGGCGAGCGGCTCACCTGTGGAGGGGGTCCAGCCGGACACCGCCCCCGCATACGCCTCGCCGAACGCGGCGCCGGCCAGGGTGGTGCCGGTGGGCAGGGTCGCGGGGACCGCCAGTCCGTCCGGCGCGTCGACGGTCACGGTGTCGCCGATGCGGTGGGCGGTGACCTCTCCGGCCCGCAGGGCGGCCTGCCATGCGGCCCGGCGCCGGAGTTCGGTGCCGATGTCCCGCATCCGCGGGTTCACGACGGGGGTGTCCTGCGTGAAGAGGGCCTCGTAGCCGTCCAGGACGCCGTCGAGGACGGGGTAGGCGATGCGGTCCTCGGCCAGGTTCGACTGGTGGATGAAGTGCGGCTTGGGGTCGTTGGCCAGGACGTGCCCGAGGGCGATCCGCGTCTCCAGCGGCACGATGTGGTCGGCGTAGCCGGTGGCGGCGTCCAGCGGCGCCCTGAGGCAGGTGGTGGTGGCCGGGTTGTCCTCGCAGATGCCGCTGCCTCCCTGGGCGCGGCTGGTGTAGATCCAGTTGTACTCGTCGACCTGCTCGGCCGCCCGTCCGGCGTTGTAGAAGACGTTCATCGGATAGCGGGGCACGGTGGTGGCCGGACCGACCTGGCGCTGGGCGGGCTCACGGGAGTTGTCGGAGCCGAGCCAGGCGATGTCGTTGTCGTCGAGGGCGAGCGCCAGGTTGGGGTTGTCCTCGGGCTGTTGCGGCAGCACCTTCATGCCGGAGTGCTCGCCGGTGACCAACTCGTCGTTCACCAGCGGGAGTCCGGCTCTCTCGCCCCAGACCCGGTTGGTGGCGATCTCGTCGGAGATGTCGTCGCGGCTCATCCACCGGGTGCTGCCGTCGGCGTCGGTCGCGCACTTCCAGGGCACCACGGTCGTGTCCTGCACGCAGCCGAGGAAGGGGTGCGAGTAGGTGTGGTTGATCCACCGGAACTCGCTCCGCCGTGCGATCAGCCGGTCGGCGAGCGCGTCGGCGCCGTTGTTGTCCTCCCGGTGGTCGACGCTGCCGGCGCCGTTGTAGGCGAAGTCGAGTGTGAACTTCTTGTCGTTCTGCCAGTCGACGGCGTGGTCGACGTCGCCCGCCGTCATCCGGATCGGGTCGGGCGTCGCGCTGGAGTCGGTGCAGTCGACGTCGCCGGGTGTGCAGTTGAGCCGGCTGTTCCAGCGGTCGTCGGCGGCGAACACGTCGTCCACGTGGACGGAGAAGTAGTTCCGTGAGGCACCCAGGTGCACACCGCCGGTCATCCACTCCACGATGCCGCGGGCCAGGAGCCGGAACTGCTGCTGGTACTGGTTGTAGACGAAGGTGACGACCAGCTCGCGCCGCCCGTCGTGCCGGTACTCGCCCACCAGCGTGCCCTTGGCCGCCTGCCCGGGGATCGCCGCCTCCACGTACGGGGTGAAGTCGGCCCCCGCCACGGGCTTCGACAGGTAGGCGTAACTCTCGCCGATGGCCGGGTCGTTGTCCTCGAAGGGCACCGCCCCGTCGAGATAGCCGAAGGGGCCCGACCTGCCGGCGGCGGTCACCTCCGCCCGCTTCCCGTCGATGCTGCCCGAGTAGCCCCCGTGGACCGGGTACTGCAAACCGGCTTCGGGACGCGCGTAGGTGTAGGCGTCGACCTGGGGTATGTCGTACGTCTGCTCGTACACCGTGAGCGCCGCCATCTCGGCGGAACCGGCCGGGAACGGGTTGTCGTTGGGCAGCACGACGGCCTGGAACTTCGCTCGAGGCCGGCCGTCGACGGTGTCCGCGAGGAAGTCGGCGTCGATCACGGTCCGGTCGGACTGCGTGAGGTCGATCCGGGTGTACGGCGTTCCGGCCGCGGTCAGTTCGGCGGCTATCGCGTCGGTGGACGGGCCGCCGTCGCTCACCACCAGCACGCGCAGATCGACGCGGGGCGTGGTGTCGGCGTGGGCCGCGCCGGCCGGCAGGCCCAGTGCGGCGATGAGCACGCCCACCGTGAGAACGGTGGTGCGTATGTTCCGCTTCATGCGGTGAGGTCCCCTCCCCGGGCAGGGGCGAGTACGGCTCCCGTGGAGCGGACGCACCCCCTTGCGTGCCGCCGGCATCCCCCTCAGAAGCCGGTTCGTCACGCATCCGTTCGCGTCACATAGTGATGGCTGTGTGGAGATTTTGCGGTCATGTTGCGGAACATGACGGAAAAGCGCAGGTGTCGAATGGGGTCCATTCGAAAGCGAAGCGAGCCGCTCCTGGTTGCCGGGTGAGGTCGGACCTGGCTGGCGCGAGAGCCCGGCGCGCTGGTCCGGGCCCTGGGCGGCGTACCGGCGGGCCAGCGGGGCCCGCCGGTAGATTGCCAGTGGTCCAGACCGGAGTGGCCGCCTGGGTGTGGCGGCTTTCAGGTCACGGCTCGCGGGGCCCGGGACCGGGCGTCAGGGGCACAGCACTCGCGTCACGGGCGTGTAGACCGGGCCGCCGCTGACGTTCGTGGAGTCGCTGAACTCGACGTAGAAGTACGAGTAGAAGCCGATGTTGCCGTTGCAGCCGGAATCGGCGGCGACGTCCAGCGTGAGGGTGACCGTACGGCTCTGGCCGGGCGGGATGGTGGCGCCGTAGTTCGCGCCGAGATTGGCCGGGCCGGTGCCGGAGCAGGGGGCGGGGCCGTTCGTGGTGGTCAGGCTGCACCCGGTGAAGCTGTACTTCAGGTCGGGGCGCTGTGTGGTGAGCCAGGTCGGTTCGATCGTCTGGTACACGAACCAGACGTCGTAGGTGTTGTTGTTGGCGATGGTCATCGACAGCTTGACCGAGCCGCCGGGCGTGGTGGTGGCGCTGTCGGTGGCGAAGGTCAGCTCTGCCGGTGCCGGGTCGGCGGCGCTCGCGCTGGGGGCCAGACCGAACACGGCGAGGGCGAGAGCGAGGACGGCGGCGAGACCGAAACGTCTCATCAGGGGTGATCGCATGGCCACGGAGGCTAGGCAGGGGCCGAGCGCAGCGTCTGCACCCAGGGGGAGGCGCCGCTCGCCCCACGGCTGGAAGTGTTCATTGTGTGGGTAGCGCGTGATGAAAGTGTGGCGGCCCGGCAGAGGGCGTGTTCGCCCAGGCGGCCGGTGCGTGCGCAGCCCAGGGTGCGGGGCGGGCGCTGCCGATCGCCGCCGCGGCGCGAAGAAGTGACATTGGCGCGTATCGGACGCGACCGGCCTCTCCGCCGCCTGTGATCACAGGCGACGACCTCGCGTACGGAGGCGTCCCGGCGGGCGCGGACACCGTCGTCCGCGAGACCGCGGGCGAGGTCGACGGGTCACGTGCGGTTGACGGCGACGATGTTCTCGACGTAGCGGTATGAAGAGTGCGTAGCCAATGGCCGCGTCGACGTATCAGCGGTGCAGGGGGAGCCGCCGCGACAGGTGACATCGTCACCTGCCAAGATGGTGACTGCACGCGGAGGGCCTGTGTGCGAGGCTGGTCCCGTGTGGTCGGATGCGGGCGAGAAAGGTGGTGCGTCATGAGTGATGTCGAGGAGAGGGCGCTGCTTGCGGGTGGCTGCTTCTGGGGGATGCAGGAGCTGATCCGGTCGCTCCCCGGAGTGATCCGTACCCGGGTCGGCTACAGCGGCGACGACGACAAGCCCCACGCCACCTACCGTGACCACGGAAGGCACGCGGAATCGATCGAGATCGTTTTCGATCCGACCGCCACCGACTACCGCGCGATCCTGGAGTACTTCTTCCAGATCCACGACCCGACCACGAGGGGCCGGCAGGGCAACGACATCGGCCTGAGCTACCGCTCCGCCATCTTCTATCTCGACGACGAGCAGCGCCGCGTCGCGCAGGACACCATCGCCGACGTCGAGGCGTCCGGGCTGTGGCCTGGCCCGGTGGTGACCGAGGTCGTGCCGGCCGGTGCGTTCTGGGAGGCCGAGCCGGAGCACCAGAACTACCTCCAGCGCTACCCGGACGGCTACACCTGCCACTTCCCGCGCCCGAACTGGCGGTTGCCCAGGCGCGGCTGATCCGGATCGCCGGCGTGGCCGGGGAGGGCTCTGCCCTCCCCGGCCACGCGTCGTTTCGAGGGCAAGGCCGTCACCGTCTGATGCCCCCAAAGTGTCGTCACCGGTTTGACTGGTGACTCGAAGGAAGGGTAAGCCACGACGAGGGGCGGGGCGAGCGCGTACAACGCCGAGGGTTCGTGGAAACACCACTCGTGCC
Organism: Streptomyces cahuitamycinicus; assembly: GCF_002891435.1. Classification (GTDB taxonomy): domain Bacteria; phylum Actinomycetota; class Actinomycetes; order Streptomycetales; family Streptomycetaceae; genus Streptomyces; species Streptomyces cahuitamycinicus. The sequence continues at coordinate 11,131 of NZ_POUC01000177.1, read as the reverse complement.
TCGCGCTTGATCCGGGCCTGTGGACCCGCGCACACCGAGACCCTTCCACGGCCCAAAACGGTTCGACGGGCCTGCGGGATCCTGGCACAGTGACGCACCATGGCGAATGCCGAGCAGATGACGGCCGGGGACGTCCGACTCATGCAGGGGCTTGCGCAGCGGGTCACCGCCGCCCGCCCGGACCTGGTCAACAGCGACGCCTCATACGGTGAGTTGGCCTGGAACTGGGGCAAGGGACATGCCGGTGACCGCGCGAGCTGGCGGCGCCGGATGTGGTTCTCCGGCGAGGACCTGGTGGCATGGGGCTGGATTCACCTGCCGCGCCGGGTGAGGCGGAACGACGGGTCGGTGCACAACATCACCGGCGCCTACCTGGCCTACCAGGTCCATCCCGACCACGCCGGACTGGTCGACGAGGTGATCGACTGGTACGACCACGCGGCGGCGGGCATCGAGCGGACGGTGCTGCCGGGCGCCGCCGACGAGTACGCCCTGCAGCGGTGGGCGGCGCACGGTTACGGAACCGACCCGGCCGGCCTCGGCGACAAGGGGACCTGGACCCAGCTCAACCAGCGGGACCTCGCCGACCTGGAAGAACCGGCACTGCCGGACGGCTTCCGGTTCCGCACCGCCGACGAGGCCGGACCCGAGGCCGCTGTCCAGGCCCATCTGGACGCCTGGAAGCCCTCGGCGTACACGGCCGAGAGCTACCAGGGCGTACGGCGTACGGCGGCGTACCGCGGCGATCTGCACATCCTCGTGGAGGCGCCGGAAGGGACGATGGCGGCCTCGACCATCATGTGGCTCGACGAAGCGAACAAGAGCGCGGAATTCGAGCCGGTCGGGACGCACCCGGACTACCGTCGCCGAGGGCTGGCAAGGGCGATGCTCCTGCACGGCATGCGTCAGGCGCGGGAGGCAGGGGCCACTCACGCGACGGTGGCGTGCCTGGGCGCGCCGGGCCACCCCCAGGCGCGGGGCCTCTACTACAGCGTCGGCTTCCAGGAGTTGTCGCGGGACGTGCCGCTCCTCAAGACCCCGAGGACCGGCTGAGGCCGGTGACAGCACGACGAGCCGGTCGCCGACTGGAGTTCACCGGCGATCAGCTTCAGCAGCGTGCTTCTGCCGGTGCCGGTCGGGGTGACCGGGCCCGTACGGCCGGTCGTGACGGTGAAGGACAGGTCGCTGAAGACCGGGGTGTCGGGCCAGGAGAAGGACAGGTTCGAGCACACGACGACGGCGTCGGACATGGAGATGCACGATCAACGACAAAGGCAAGGAGATCTTCTCCTTGCCTTTCTCAAGGTATAGCGCACAGGGGGGCTTGCGGCAAGGCCCGGGGGGCGGCGCACAATCGTCGACCGAAGCCACAACCTGCGGAAACGGGGACACGACGTGCGTGCGTCGCAGATGAACGAGCCATACGTGCTGGATCTTCAGGAGGTCGACGAGACACAGATCGCGGTCGTCGGCGGCAAGGGCGCGCATCTGGGCGCGCTGTCGCGGATCCCGGGCATTCGCGTGCCGGGTGGCTTCTGCGTGACGACGGAGGCGTTCCGGCGGATCGTGACGCGAGCGCCGTCGATCGAGGATCTGCTGGATCTGCTGTCCCGCTCGGACCCGGACGACCGGGAGGCGATCCGCACGCTCAGCGCGCGCATCCGCCGGACCATCGAGGGGATCGCCCTTCCCGGCGATCTCGCGGCGGCGATCACCGGCGCGCTCGGCCGGCACGGTGATCAGGCCGCCTACGCCGTCCGGTCCAGCGCGACGGCGGAGGACCTGCCGACGGCCTCCTTCGCCGGCCAGCAGGACACGTACCTGAACGTCATGGGGCCGACGGCGATCCGCCGGCACATCAGCCGGTGCTGGGCTTCGCTGTTCACCGAGCGGGCCGTCACCTACCGCCGGCGGAACGGCATCGATCACCGCGTGGTCCACATGGCCGTCGTCGTGCAGCGGATGGTCCTCCCGGACGCGGCCGGCATCCTGTTCACCGCCGACCCCGTCACGGGCAACCGGAAGGTGGCCACCGTGGACGCCGGCTTCGGCCTCGGCGAGGCCCTGGTGTCCGGCCTGGTGAACCCCGACGTCTTCAAGGTGCGGGACGGCGAAGTCGTCGTCAGGACGATCGCCGCCAAACAGCGCGCCGTTCACGCCCTGCCGGCCGGGGGCACGCAGGAGAGGGCGGTCGACTCCCAGCGGCAGGAGCAGGCGGCGCTGACGGATGCGCAGGTCGTGCAGCTCGTCCACCTCGGGCGGCGGATCGAGGCCCACTTCGGCCGCCCGCAGGACATCGAATGGTGCCTGGCCGACGACGGCTTCCAGATCGTGCAGAGCCGGCCGATCACGACGCTGTTCCCCGTACCCGAGACCGACGACGAGGAGAATCACGTCTACGTCTCCGTCGGACACCAGCAGATGATGACCGACCCCATGAAGCCCCTTGGGCTCTCCGTGTGGAAGCTGACGGCCATGGCGCCGATGACCGACGCCGGCGGGAGACTGTGGGTCGACGCCACCCGGGCCCTGACGACGCCCACGAGCCGCACGGGCCTCCTCGACCTCGTGGGAAGAGGCGACCCACTGACCAGGGACGCGCTGGAGACGGTCCTCGAACGCGACGATTTCGTCCCCCTGCTCCCGGACCCGGCCGCCGACGGGCCCCCGGCCGGCGGCACACCCGCCCCGGTCGAGACCGATCCGGCGATCGTCACCCGCCTGATCGAGCGCAGCGAGGCGTCCATCGCCGCCCTGCGGCGGGACATCGGCACGAAGACCGGACCGGCTCTGTTCGACTTCCTCGTGGATGCCTTCACGGAACACAAACGGGTCCTCAGTGATCCGCTGAGCATCCAGGTGATCATGGCGGGGATGGAGGCCACCTGGTGGCTCAACGACAAGCTGCACGACTGGCTGGGGGAGAAGAACGCGGCTGACACACTCACGCTGTCCGCCCCCGACAACGTCACCTCACAGATGGGGCTGGCGCTGCTCGACGTCGCAGACGTGATCCGTCCGCACCCGGAGGTGGTGGCGTTCCTGCGGAACGTCGAGGACGACGGTTTCCTGGACGAGCTGGCGAAGCTCGCCGGCGGGACCGAAGCGCGCGACGCCATCGAGACCTACCTCGACCGGTACGGCATGCGCTGCGCCGGCGAGATCGACATCACGAGGCCTCGTTGGCGCGAATCCCCCAGCACACTCGTGCCGGCGATCCTCGACAACGTCAGGAACTTCGAACCGGGCGCGGCCGAGCGGCGCTTCGAGGAAGGGCGGAAGGAGGCGGAGAAGAAGGAACATGAGGTGCTCACACGCCTGAGGGCCCTTCCCGGAGGAGAGAGCAAGGCCGATGAGACCAAGCGGATGATCGACCGGGTCCGGACCTTCATCGGATACCGGGAGTACCCCAAGTACGACATCGTCGCCCGCCTCTTCGTCTACAAGCAGGCGCTGCTGGAGGAGGCCGGGCGCCTCGCGCAGGCCGGCGTGCTCCGCGACCGGGAGGACATCTTCCACCTCACGTTCCAGGAACTCCAGGAGGTCGCACGCTCGAACCGGGTGGACGACCGGCTCGTCCAGCAGCGCAGGGAAGCGTTCCGTGCTTACGCCGCGCTCACGCCTCCCCGGGTCCTCACATCGGACGGCGAGAGCGTCAACGGGGCGTACCGGCGCGACGACGCGCCGGACGGTGCCCTGATCGGCCTGCCGGTGTCCGGCGGGACCATCGAGGGACGGGCCCGCGTCATCCTGGACATGGCCCGAGCCGACCTCGAACCGGGCGACATCCTGGTCACCGCCTACACGGACCCCAGTTGGTCCCCCCTGTTCGTCGGCATCGCCGGCCTGGTGACGGAGGTGGGCGGCCTGATGACCCACGGAGCGGTGATCGCACGCGAGTACGGCTTGCCGGCCGTCGTAGGCGTGGACCGGGCCACCCGGCTGATCCGGGACGGGCAGCGGATCCGCGTCCACGGAACGGACGGGCACATCGAGATCCTGTCCTGACCGGCGATTGCGGCAGCGCGGCCACCTGAGGACCGCAGGCTGCCTTCCACCGGATACACCCTCGCGGCGGCCCTGCGCGGCTTCTGGCGGAGCGGCGCCGGCCGTTGAACCAGGGCTGCCGGCAGGGTCGGACCGAGGGGTACGGGCCCGACAGAGCCCGGTCCTGGCGTCACCGCCGGGCGACGCGGATCAGGAGGCCAGGGCCTGCTCGGTGGTGGGGTGGCAGGGGATGAGGGTGTCGACGCCGACCAGCTGCAGGACACGCAGGACTGATTTCTGAGCGCCGGCGATACGCACCCAGCCCTCCGCGCTGCTCGCCTGCTGGTGTGCGGCGACGAAGACGTTGATGCCGCTGGAGTCCATGAAGGTCACCCCGCTGAGATCCGCGACCGTCCGCGGCGGTACCGCGCCGCTCTCGACCAGCAGGGCCTCACTGAGCACGTCCTGGACGTCGTGATCGATTTCGCCCCGCAGTGTCACGATCCGGATGCCTCCGGCCATGCGGTGTTCGGCGTGGAGCCGGCCCGGCCGGTCCGCTTTCTCGTGCTGGGACACCTTCTCCTCAACTGTGCTCAGGCTTGCCCGGTCAGAACGTGCGGGGCTTATTCTGCCCCACCGACCCGGCCGGATGCACCCGGGCGATGGTGCCGAACGCATTCGTGTGGCATGCAGGGCCGCAAAACGGGTACCGGCGCGCTGGAACGGGGAGTGAGGGCGAGGCCAGTGGAATCTGCTGCTGACGGTGACGGCTGTACGACGCCGGACGTGCATCTCCTGCGCGTCGGATATGCCTTGGACGGAGACGACAGCTGCATCGCGGACGCCCGCCATCACGCCGCCGCTTTCCTCGACCGGGCGAGCGACGACCAGCACCTGCCCGTTTCCGCTCGGGCAAGAGACCTCACCCAGCTGGTCGTCAGCGAACTCGTCACCAACACGCGCAAGTACGCTCCCGGCCCCGTCCTGCTGGAACTGCGCATCATCGCCCGCACCGTGGAGATCACCGTGTGGGACAGCGACCACAGGATCCCAGCGGCCCGGGCCACCGATCCCGGCAGGATCGGCCAGCACGGCCTGGAGATCGTGAAGGCCGTGGCAGAGAACTTCGAGGTGCAGCGGGAGCCGGTGGGCAAACGCATCACCGCCCGGATCGCGCTGGCCGACGGTCCCGGCCACCTGTGACGTGTCCGAGCGCGGACCCGCAGGTCCCGGCGTCAGCCGCGGAGCAGGAGCAGGCGGGACAGGGCGGTGGTCGCGAGGAGGAGAGCTGCGACTGCGAGGAGGCCGATGCGCATGCGCGGGAGGGAGAAGCCACCGCCGGCGCCGGAGAGCAGGCTTTCGGAGAGGGCGACCGCGAGCGCGCCGCCGGTACGGCAAAGGGAGTTGAGGAGACCTCAGGCGACGAAGATGCAGAACGGATGGCCCGTGGGATCGGCGTAGACCCGGAAGGCAGCTGGTGTGCTGATCGTTGCCGTGTCCAGTCGCCGCGGACGAGGCGGACCCCGCCTCCGTGAAACGTGTCGTTCATCCGGCCTCCGGCGTCACGCCGCCTTGCCGTGGCGCCGGGAACGCCGGGCCGGGATGTGCCCGGTGGTCGGCGGGCCGGCGTCGTGGACCAGGCGCAGATGACGTTTCCGGGCGTGGCGGGCCGACGGCGGGCGGGCCGACAAGCGGTCCTCGACGCGGTCCATCACGAACAGCAGTACCCCCAGAGCCGGCAGCAGCAGTACGGCGACAGCGATCACAGCCCAGTCCCTCCCGGTCGATGACACCCGGGTGCCCAAGGAGGCCGCGTCGGCAGCGGTCGGACGTGAAGGTCTGGTGACCATGGGGTGCGGAAGGCGCACGGCCCGCCGGTCCGGGTGCGGCCCGGTCCGTCAGGGGTGACGGACCGGGCCTTTCACCTCAGCGGACCTCCCGCGCGTACGGGGCGACGGTGATCCGGTCGATCAGCGGTGCGAAGCGGGAGCGGAGCAGGACGCCCGGGAAGGTGTCCGAGGCGTACGTGGTGCCGTCGAAGTTCGGCAGTTCCTCGGAGCGGAAGCCGATCGTGTTCGTCCCCTTCTTCAGCTGGACCGGGACGGTCAGCTCCCAGAAGTTGTTCTGGTGGAAGCTGTGCGGGAAGCCGACGCGTCGCGCGGTGCCGCCGTTGACGCTGATGTCGGCGTGACGGGCGAGCGGGTCGGGGTTGTAGTGGGTGGCCTCGGACTGCTCCGGGTTGGAGTAGCGGATGCGCAGCGCGTACAGGCCGGCCCGGTCGGCCGGGACGGTGAACGTCGCGGTGTTGCCGTTGCCGGGGGCCCCGCCGATGCCCGTGATCGCCGTGCCGTCGGTGGCGAGGGAGAGCGGGGCGAGACTGGCCGAGCCGGCGAGCCGGGCGTCCCCCGCCTCGTAGGTGCGCACCGGCAGTGTGCCGTCGGTCGGTGTGACCGTGAGGCGGTCGACGAGGGTCGTGGACGCGCCTCCGGTCACGGTCACCTTGTTGACGCCCCCGGAGAGGGAGACCGCCGCACTGCTCCGGCCCTTGGTCAGGCGCAGGACGTCGTGGCTGTTGACGGCGAGCCGGGACCCGGTGCCGCCGAGGGTGTCGACCTCGAGGGTGGCTTCGCGGTCGGCCGGTGAGTAGACCCAGAACGTGGCGCTCTGGCCCTTCGCGAGGCGGACCGCGCCAGAGCCGGTGGCCGCCGGCTTCGGAAGGTCGTAGACCGGGCGTGCCCCGCCGGCCGGCCAGGCCAGCTCACCCTCGTACACCCGAGTCCCGGCCGCGGCGCGGGGGAGGGAGAGGGTGAGGCGGTCGACGATGGCGTCGCCCTTGGTGGCGCGCTTGCCGTCGGCGCTCTTCGCGGCGAGCGTCAGGGTGTGCTTGCCCTTGGTCAGCTGCACCTTGGTGTCGGTGTGGTCCCAGACGACCCACTTGTAGCCGAGCGGCAGATGCAGTTCCCGCTCGCTGTCCGCCTTGCCGTCCACGCGCAGGAAGACGTTGGTGGGGCCCTGCTCCTTGACCTTGTCGAAGGTGTTGAGGGAGTTGGCGAAGACGCTCAGGTCGTAGGTGCCGTCCTCGGGCACGTCCACGGTGAAGTCGAGCGCGACGTCCGAGCCGGTGCGCAGGCCGCCTACGTCGTAGCCGCCCGAGGTGTAGAACTTCGACACGTCACGCGGTGAGCCCTCCGGGCCGTTCTTCGACCAGCCGGACCCCGTGTGCGCGGCGTCCTCCGCCTCGTACGAGGACTGCCAGCGCACGGGCGGGGCCTGCGTGCCCTTCGCTTCCCCGGCAGGACTGAGAACGACCTCGTAGGCCGAGGACTCCTTCAGCTTCGGCAGGGCGCCGTCGCCGAAGTCGAGGGCGACCGTGCCGTCGTCACCGACCGACAGGTTCGTCTCCGCGAGGAGTTTCGGGCCGGACGAGTCCCCGACCTGCCCGCTCCACTCGATCTCCCGTACCCAGGCGTGCACGTTCTTGCCGAAGACCTTCTTCGGTACGCCGGCGAAGGTGATGTGGCCCTTGCCGGTGGAGCCGCCGAAGATCAGCCGAGCCTGCTTCCTCTTCTCGTCGAGGGTGGCGACGCCCTGCATGGTGTAGTTCTCGCCGGGGAACGGCGGGGTCACCTTCACCGTGTGACCGCTCATCGAGGCGTACGAGTTCAGCAGCCACCACTGGCCGTTGCCGCGGTTCGACTGCACGGCCGAGTCGGAGAGGTTGCCGTCGATGTTCCAGTACGCGATGTCGGCGTCGACCTTGGACTCCTCGATCGCGGACACCCACTGGATCATCTGGCCGGGCACCGAGGTGTGGTAGTTGAAGGCGTACTCATTGATGTTGACGGGGAGTTGCGTACCCGCGCGGTCGGTGCCCTTGAACAGGTCCTTCTCCCAGCCCCGGTACTTGGCGACGCTCTGGCGCACGGCCTCCGGGTGGCTGAGCTCGTGCCAGGTGACGACGTCCGGGAGAGTGCCCGCGGCCAGGGTGTGGGTGAGGAAGCCCTTCACCTGGTCGTACAGGACGCTGGTGTTGGGCCCGGCGATACGGGCGTTCGGCATCCTGCCCTTGATGAGCTTGTACGCGTCGTCCCAGGCGGCGAGGAAGTCGTCGGGGTCGTTGAGCCAGCTGACCTTGTTGTAGCTCCACTCGCCGGTGCCGAACATGTTGCCCTCGGGCTCGTTGAACGGCACGAAGACGATGTTGTCCTGGTACTCCTTCGGCAGCTTGAGGACCTGGTCGACCTGCTCGGCGATCTTCTCCTTGTAGAGCTTCAGCTTCTCCGCGGGGGTGTCGCCGGGCCACTGGTACGGAAAGCCGCGGTGGATGTCGGTCATGTAGATGTACACGTCACCGTCGGTGGAGTCGGCCAGCGGCTTCACCACCTCCAGGGCGTCGGCACCGGGGTGCTGCGGGCCGTCCTGGGCCTTGGTGGAGACCGTGCGCAGGCCCATGCCCTCCATGAGGTTGTTGGTCGGGACGTCCGGCCCGTACACGCCGTAGAGGGTGCCGGAGGCGCCGCCGTGGAACGCGCCGGTGTCCGAGCCGAGGTCGACGGTGAGCTGCCCCTCGCGGACGACGGTGACGGTGGCCTTCACCGAGCGCCCGGCCGCGGTTCCGGAGACGGTGAAGGTGCCCGGTGCGGCGTACTCGTCGGAGGGAACGGCATCCCAGGTGACGGGCGTGTCGCGGTCGTAGCCGTCGGAGAAGGAGGCGCGGACGGCGGCCGGCAGGGACGGGGCGGTCCCGGTCGTGGTGCGCGCCTCGAAGGACGTCCTGGAGAGCTCCTGCAGGGTGGGCACGGTCCCGACGGTACCGGCGACCTGCTCCGCGCTCAGCGCCGCGTGCCACACGGTGAAGTCGTCGATCGCGCCCTTGAGCAGGGGGTCCGGATAGAACGACTTGCCTATGTACCCGGCGGTGGTGGCCGAACCGTCCAGCAGGTCCTTGGCCTTGACGGCGGTCTCGGCGGAGGAGACCGCCACGCCGTCGAGGTAGGTGGTGAGCCGGCCCGCGGAGGTGTCGAGGGTGACGGTGACGGTCCGCCAGTCGGCCGAGGGAAGCGGCGCGTAGCCGCGGACCTGTGCCTCGGCGCCCCCTCCGCCGGTGGTCACGGACGTCTGGAACAGCCCGCTGCCGTTGTGAGGGGTGCTGAAGAGGTAGTTGGTGGTGTCGGTACCGAGGTCGAAGATCCGCTGCCAGGGCGACTTGTCGCCGCTCCATTTCACGCGCGCGGAGACCGTCAGGTCGGCCGAGTCGCCGACCACGGCACGGGGCAGCCGGACGTACGCGCCGCCGGAGTCGGCCGCACCGCCGGGCAGGGCGAGGGCCTTGCCCCCTTCCGTGCCCTCGACGGACCGGGCGGTGGAGCCGTTCACCAGGTCTGCCGTCAGCCCGTTGCCGGAGCTGTCGGTGATCTTCCCGGTCGCCATGTCGTCCTGGTCGAAGGTGTAACGGGCGGCGGGCCGGGGCGCCTCGGCGGCCTGCGCGGGGGCGGCCGGTGCGGCCAGCAGGCCCGCGCCGAGGGCCAGCGTCACGGCGGCCGGGGCCCGTCGCCGGGCGAATCTGTCAGCGGATGGCATGGATGGCGTCCTCAATCCTTGAGTAGGCGATTCCCGCCGGCCGAACTCGGTCGGCTGCTCGTACACGGGGGGCCGGCGAGGAGAGCGCGGGACTGATCTCTGTCGAATCGGTTCGATGTCACGGACCGCGGACACGTCGTCGCTTGGGGGATGCGACAGCTCGTCTCCAGGGAAGGTGCGGAAGGAGCGCGGGTTCGCCGGAAGGATCACTTCGTCGAACCGGTTCGCGAAGCTAGCACCGCGCAACCCGGCCAGCAATCCCTCCGGCACAAGGAAACACGCACCCCCGGGTCGGACCGGGAAAGTGCGGTGCAGGGTGTTGACAGGCATGCGGGCAGTTCCTACCGTCACTTCACGCGAACCGGTTCGACAGCCGGACCTCGCACCCCGTCCCACCCCTCACCCTCGCGACCGGCGCGTGCCTCCTCCTGCGAGGTGTCGAACCGGTTCGAGCAAGGAGCCCGACGTGAACATCGGTGAGATCGCCAAGCGGGCCGGTGTCTCGCGGAGCACCGTGTCGTACGCGCTGAGCGGCAAGCGCTCGGTGTCCGAGGAGACCCGTCGCAAGATCCAGCAGGTCATCGACGAGCTGGGGTACCGGCCCAACGCCAGCGCACGGGCCCTGGCGAACGGGCGGACCAGCACGATCGGCCTGGTCTTCCCGCCGGCGGGCAACCACTACACCGGGATGCAGCTGGACTTCATCGGCAGTGTGGTGGAGGCCGCGGCGGTGCACGACTACGACGTGCTGCTGTCGCCCAGCGGAGCCGACAGCGACCGTTCGTTCCAGCGGCTGCTGGGGGAGCGGAGGGTGGACGGGGCGATCCTGATGGAGATCAGGCTGGAGGACGACCGGGTCGAGCACCTGGCCGAGCTGGATTTCCCCTCCGTCGCCATAGGCCGCACCGCGCATCCGGAGAACGGCTGGTGGGTGAGCCTGGACCACACCGCGCTCGCGGCGGCGTGCGTCCACCACCTCGCCGACCTCGGCCACCGCCGGGTCGCCTTCGTCAACCGGCCCGAACAGCTCCTGCAGGCCGGGTACGAGTCGGCGCACCGCGGTCTTGACGGCTTCACCAAGGCCGCGGCCGAGCGCGGGCTCACGGTACGGACATACTGCTGCGGGGACGACGCGGCGTCCGGCCAGGCGTGCCTGGAGCGGATCCTCCACGACGACCCGGCCACCACCGCGCTGGTCACGCTCAACGAGGCCGCTCTGGGCGGCCTGTACCGGGGGCTCGCCCGGGCGGGCCGTCACGTACCGCGCGACTTCTCCGTCACCGGCGTCGTCGCGAGCCGGTGGGCGGAGACCGTGACCCCGCAGCTCACCGCGGCGGACGTGCCGGCGGAGGAGATGGGCCGGCGCGCGGTCGACCTGCTCGTCGAGCGGATCGAGCAGCCCGCCGCGCCGGGCCGGCACCATCTGCTCACGCCGCCGATCTCATTGCGGGCCAGCACCGGGCCCGCGACCGGCACCTCCCGCCCCGGAACCTGACCGCACCGCACACGTCGCTTTCCTGACAACCGAGCACCCGACCCCCTCACCCTCGCCGTTCGGAGTGCC
>NZ_POUC01000176.1 GCF_002891435.1 Streptomyces cahuitamycinicus | reverse complement strand
GCAGACGAGCGAGGCGGCGTACAGACCGACGGCCGCCGTGTTGCACAGGGCGTGCACCAGCCCGATCCGCTGCTGGCGGTGGTGCAGCTCCGCCCAGTCCACCCAGCCGGCCACGGCCGCGGGGGCCGCGGCGCCCAGCCCGACCCCGATCAGCAGCCCCGACTCGCGCGAGCGGCCGGGGCGCAGGTCCAGGACGGCCGCCGACAGCCAGCTTCCGATCGGCACCTGCACCATCAGCGGATGCACCGGGTGCCCGAGCCACCTGCCGTGCAGCAGGTCCCGGCCACGCCCCAGGGGAAGGGCCCGCACGCCCCTGCGGAGCGTGTCTATCAACGCGTCGGCCCTGGGCTCCCGCTCCAGACGGTCCAGCAACCACAGAACCCGGTTCTGCCGCATCACGCGGCGACGTGAGGTTGCGCTCATGCCCCGCCGGGTCCCCATTGCCACCGACGGCAAACGGAGCGCGCGGACGGCGGCGGTCCTGGTCAGCCGCCCCGCCGGGCCCGGTGATCTGTCGGCTTCTTCTGACTGCTCAGTCATTGGCCGACATGGGTGCAGGCGTCGCCATTCGGTCACGGGGATTCGCGGCGTTTCGATCTACTCAGGCTGCTGCGTCACGGCTGGCGCCGACCGAAACCGACTCCTACCCATTCGTCGGATCAGCGGGGATGTACCTGTCGGCTGCGGTTGTATGGCGAATCGCCCCCCTGTCGCACATTGTGGACGCATATTGGAAGAGAAGGGGCTGCATATCGTGGAGAGTCAGGATACGGCCTTGCACGTAGTAGTGGGTGTCGACGGGTCACCTTCGTCGCATGCCGCGCTGCGGTGGGCGGTCCAGTATGCCGAGTTGGTCGGCGGTGATGTGGTGGCAGTGGCTGCCTGGGAGCTGCCCTGGGCGTACGGGTGGTCCGCACCCGCGGTGGACCCCACTTTCGACAGAACCATCGCCGAGCAGGCCCTCGTCAACCAGGTGCACCAGGTCCTTGGCGAGTCCGGTGCTGCCAAGGTGCGAAAACGTCTGGTCAAGGGCAATCCCGTCGAGGTGCTGCTCAGTGAGGCGGAGGGGGCCACGGCCCTCGTCGTGGGCAGCCGGGGGATGGGCGGATTCCGTCGAACGCTCCTGGGCTCCGTGAGTCAGCAGTGTGCGCTGCACGCCACGTGTCCGGTCGTCATCGTTCGTGGGACCGTCGAGGTGACGGACTCCGGCGCACCGGCCGAGTGAGGCGGGGCTCGTCAGCGGACAGGCCCTTGGCGGTCCATTCCCGCGGCACGCAGGCCCTGCTCCTCTTCCGTGCGGAGGCCACCACCGACCGCTACCGCGGGGTCTTCGGCGTGTCGGAGCAGCCGATCGTCTCCAGCGACATCATCGGTGATTCCCGGGCCTCGATCGCCGATTCGTAGATGACCCGGGCCGTGGACGGCACCCTGGTCAAAATCATGAGCTGGTACGACAACGAGTGGGGCTGGTGGTGGGTTTGCCGCCTTACAGCACTTCGGGTCGGGCCGGCTCGTCGGTCTCTGTCCGGTTCTGGCGGAGGATGCTGATCATCCCGTTCGGTTCGAGGTAGGCGCGCTGTACCTGCGAGATGTCCTCGATCCCGTGCAGTCGCAGCTGGACCGTTACCTCGCTCCTGGTCATCAGTTCCCGCCGCATGACCTTGTGGTTGAGCCGGCCGTGTTCGATCAGCAGTCGGGGGCGGGCCTTGATGACGCGGCTCAGGCGGGGCCACCGGTAGGCGACAGCGTCCAGCACCAGGCTCCAGAGAATGACCGTGGCTGCCAGGATGACGCCGTCTGTGATGGAGTGGCTTTCGCCCACCAGGCCGGGGGCGACCGCCTGCGCGACCAGCACCACGAGGAAGACGTCGGTGATCCCCAGGCCGCCGGCCTCGCGCTGTCCGGCAGCCCGCATCATCGCCATCAGCACCAGGAAGGTGATCGTGCCCCGCAGGAAGATCTCCAGGACAGGGGTGCTCGGGACGAAGACCGCGTTCCAGTCAGGCATGCACCGAGGTAACCACCTCGCGGCGGCGCCCCTATGGGCGACGCGCGAGGTGCTCTGCCGCACTGGCCGCACATCTGCCCGGCCCGCCGCCGGCGGGTAGGGGCGTCTCCCTGCCGGCGTCATGGTCCGGGACGGAGCATGACGCCTCACACGTACCGCGTCAGGGCGTTTGCGTGCTCTGAGTGCCCGCTCCGCGGGTGGTTCCCGGTGGCGGGGTGCCGCGGGAGTGGAGTTCGACGGCCAGCGGTGCTGCGGTGAACATCGAGGAGTAGGTGCCGACGACGATGCCGATGAGCAGGGCGAGGGCGAAGTCGGTCAGCGAGTCCCCGCCCAGCAGGGCGAGCGCGGACAGGATGAACGCCGCGCCCATGCCGGTGTTGATGGTGCGCGGAACCGTCTGCAGGATCGCAGTGTTGGTGATGCGTGCGAAAGGTGTCTTGCGCGGCGCGGCAGCGGTCTTCCTGCCCGCCCACAGTTCCCGGATGCGGTCGAAGACGACAACGGAGTCGTTGACCGAGTAGCCGATGACGGTGAGCAGGGCTGCCAGGAACACTCCGTCGATGGGCTTGCCGAGCCAGGCGAACACACCGATGAGGATGAGCGCGTCGTGTGCCATGGCGGCGACCGCTGCCGTGCCGAACGTCCAGCGGAAGCGGACGGCGAGGTAGAGCAGCTGGGCGGCGAGAGCCGCGGCGAGGGCGATGACGGCGCCGCGGCGCAGCTCTGCACCCAGGCTCGGCCCGATCAGTTCGTCCCGCGTTTTCTCCGCGGTGCCGGCCAGGTCGTCGATCGTCTGGGTGATCCGGGCCTCCTCGGCGTTGGAGAGCTCGTCGGTGCGCACGGTCAGGGCGTCTTCCCCGGAGGTCTGGACGACAGCGCGGGGGAAGCCCGCGTCGGCCAGGGCATCACGGGCCCGGTCGACAGACACCGGTGCGCTGGTGGAGTACTCGATGAGCCGGCCGCCGGTGAACTCCACACCGAAGTTCAGCCCACGCACGACGATCCCGGAGGTGGCCAGGACGAGGGCCGCGGCGGACAGGGCCAGCCAGCGGCGTCGGTGGCGCATCAGGTCCGGGTTGCGGCGGGAGAGCCAGTTGCGGACCGTGCCGGTGCCGGCGATACCGGTGAAGCGGGGACGTCGTCGTACGGCGCGGCGGGCGACGGCGAAGTCGGCGAGGACGCGGGTGATCACCAGGGCGCTGAGCATGGAGGCGAGCACGCCGATGCCCAGGGTGACGCCGAAACCGCGCACGGGGCCGGAGGCGAGGAAGAACAGCAGTCCGGCGGCGATGAGTGTGGTGATGTTGGAGTCGGCGATTGCGCTGAAGGCGTTGCGGAATCCGGCCGTCAACGCGGAGCGCAGGCCCTTGCGGCGGCGGGTGGCGTATTCCTCGCGGGCGCGCTCGAAGACAAGGACGTTGGCGTCGACCGCCATTCCGATGGCGAGGACGAACCCGGCGAGCCCGGGCAGGGTCAGTGTGGCACCCAGGGCGGCGAGAGCGGCGTAGGAGATCAGTCCATAGCAGGCCAGCGCCAGGACGGCCAGCGTGCCCATGAGCCGGTAGACGGCGATGAGGAACAGGGAGGTCAGCACGGTGCCGATGACGGCGGCCTGCGCGCTGGCCCGGATGGCCTGAGCGCCCAGAGTGGGGCCGACGGTGCGCTGTTCAACGGTCTCGACCGGCACCGGCAGGGCGCCGCCGTTGATGAGCAGGGCCAGTTCCCGGGCCTCTGACTGGCTGAAGGATCCGGTGATCTGGGTGCCGCCGCCGGTGATGCCGGTGCGGCAGGCGACCGAGGGGTCGACCTGCGGGGAGGAGATGACCTTGTCGTCCAGCACGATGGCGACGCGGCGCGTGGGATCGCCTGCCGGGGCGCAGGCTGCAGCACCGGTCAGATCCGCCCAGCCGCCCGCGTCCTTGAAGTCGACGCTGACGAACCAGCCGCCCACGCCCTGCTGGTCGATCCGCGCTTCGGCACCCTCGACGTCTGCTCCCGTCAGCGCGGAGGGCCCCAGGCGCAGCCGCTGTCCGGATTCGTCGGGCAGCGTGCGTTCCTTTGGCCGCTCGGGCGGTGCCTGTCCGGGTTCGGCCGCGCCGAGCACGGGGTGGAAGGTGAGCTGGGCGGTACGGCCCAGGACGTCCGCGGCCTCACGCGGGTCCTGCACACCGGGCAGCTCGACGATGATCCGGTTGTCCCCGGAACGGGCGATGGCCGGCTCGGCGACGCCGAGAGCGTCGACGCGGCGGCGCAGCACCTCCAGGGTGCGATCGGTTGCCGCCGGGTCTGCCTCGGCGGTGGGCGAGTCACGGGTTTCCAGCACGATCTGCGTCCCGCCGCGCAGGTCGAGGCCGAGGCGGACCGGTACGGCCGCGGCGATGTAGAGCGACAGGGCAACAACAGCGAGGGCGAAGAACGCCCGTACACGCGTGGCGCGCGTCAAGAGTGCCTCCAGCAGGCATACCGCAACCGCCCCGGGCGGCGCGGAAGAAGACAAAGGGGAAGATGTCAGACGCCGGCTGGAGACGGTGGCGCCCGCCCACTGTGCCACGTGGTGTGCTCAGGAGGCCCGGCCGTCTCTGGCGCGTGCGCCGGCAGCGCCCCCGGCTCGGGCTGCGGCAGCACGGGGCATCGCGGGACGGGCGTGCTCCCGGTCGGCGGAGCGTGCCGCTCAGCGGTGGTGTCCCGGAGTATTCGCGCCGGGACGCCCCGGCTCGTGGTGCACGTGTCGTCGGTGTGCGGGGCCGTACCGCCGCCGCTTCCCTGAGCCACTACCGGGATCGAAGCCGTTACGCCGCTGGAAGAGGCGGTAGCTGTGGTGCCGAGCATGCTCAGAAGGCCGAGGAAGGCGACCAGTACAGGTAGCAGCCTGCCGACGGTGTCCGCGCGGCGCGGACAGCCGCACGGGGTGACGGCGCGACGGGACTGGGCCATGCGCCGCCTCCTCCTCGGGCTCTGGTCGTCATACCCCGATCCGGCACGTGGAACCGGGGGCAAGGCTTCGTGAGGTGCAGGCGGTTCAGGGCTCGATCAAACCCGCCCGAATGGCATAACGAGTCAGCTCAAGACGGTCGCGCAGTCCCAGCTTCCGCAGCAGGTTCGCCCGATGACGCTGCACGGTCTTGACCCTGATGGACAACGTCTCCGCGATCTCCTTGGAGGAATGGCCCTCGGCGACGAGTTTGCATGACGATCAGGCCGCCGACCAGGATCACCGCTTCGGTCAGCAGCACCGGCACCGAGACGGTCACCGGTGCCCACAGCAGCAGCGCTGTGGCCATACCGAGCACCACGGCGTCGAGTCCGAAGATCCGCCAGAACAACGACACAGCCTGTTGAGTCTCCTTTTGGCATACGCCACTGACGCCACTGTCCGTCAGGTGGGTCCGGGCTCACCGCGCTTGCATCCCGCGCCGGCTTCGTATCAGCCTCCCTGGGCGCGGAGTGCGCGTCGATGGGGTGCGAGACCCATCTCCCCTGACTCCTGCATCACCGAGCCCGCCGCAGATGGGTGCTGATGCCGATGGCTTCCCGTGACCGGGCCGGCAGCAGCGGTCCCGTGGTGCGCGCGACACGAGACCCGTCGTTTTGCGGCGGCGTGTGGACCGCGAGAGCCTGAAGGGGTGATTCGTCGGCGTGTAGCGGCCCGTGCGCCCGGCGCGCCGCTGAGGTCGGGCGCCGAGAGCGGTATCGCGTCATCTCCCATTGGTGCGGTCAAGGCGCCACTGGCCTATGTGGTCGCAGCGACCGTACCGATTGTCCTGCTGGAGCTGATGATCGATGACCGCGCGGTGCGGCTCGCCCCCCTGATGATTTTGCTTCCCGCGTTCCCGGCGGTGGTCGGCTCGGTGGGGCAAACTGCTTGGGCGGTGGGCTGGGTGCTGATCGTCATCACCGCAGTTCTGGTCTACCGGCCGCTCCCGTCGTCGTACAACTTCGCGATCATCATGGTGCTGGCCTTCGTCCTCGGTCTGCTGTGCGTGGTGACTTGCCAATGGCGGGTTCGGCGTGAGCGGGAGCTGCTGCGCGTCCGGTCCACGGCTGTCGCTCTGCAACGGCAGATGCTGCGGCCCTTGCCGATCCTCACCGACCGGGTGATCGTCGACGGTGTGTACCTGCCGGTCGAGGCGGACCGGCTGGTGGGCGGAGACGTCTACGAGGTGGTGGCTTCGCCGTACGGGACACGGCTGCTCTTCGGCGATGTCCAGGGCAAGGGTCTGTCAGCGATCGGAGCCGCCTTCGCCATGCTCGGCGCCTTCCGCGAGGCTGCCTCACGCGAGCCGACCCTCACCGCGCTCGTGGATGACCTGGAGCAGGCCGTGGTCCGGCACAACGCCTTTGCCCAGCAGACCGGTGAGCCCGAGCGATTCGTCACCGCTCTCATTCTGGGGATCGACTCCGCGACCGAAACGCAAGCCGTCAACTGCGGGCATCCTCCGCCCTACCTGCTGAAGGCCGGACCGGTCGCCGCCGTGCAGCTCGGTGACCCTGGCGTACCACTTGGTCTCGCGGATCTGTCGCCCGGGCCCAGGACGGTCGTATGGTTTCCCTTCCCGCCGGGCGCGACCCTCGTCAGCTGCAGCGACGGTGTCACCGAGGCCCGTGGCATCACCGGCGCCTTCTATCCCCTCGAAGAGCGCCTGGAGGGCTGGGCGGACATCTCCCCCTGGGAAGTCGCCGAGCACCTGACCGAAGACCTCGGCCGTCACACCGCTGGGGAACACCGGGACGACATCACCGCGCTCGTGGTCCGCAGGACTGACTGACCCGGCGCTTCCCCGTAAGGGCAGTGCACACCAGACGCCACGGCTTGGAGGCATCTGTCATGACGAACGCCGCCCCTCCCGCACCGATCGTGGTCGGCACCGACGGCTCTCCCGCCTCCGGGCCGGCCGTGCGCTTCGCCCTTCAGGAGTCCCAGCTGCGCGGGAGCGTGCTCCGAGCCGTATGCGCGTACGACTTCACCACCAGATACAGCGGTTTCGAGTGGCCTGCCGCTTCCGGTTTCGTCGATTTGGACACGCAGCTGCGCGACGCCACATTTGAGGCGGTTACCAAGGCGCTGGAGGAGGCCCGGGAGCAGGTCGGCGGCGCGCCGGTGGAGGTAGAGATCAGAGTCGAGAAAGGCCGGCCCTCGCAGGTACTGCTGGACGCGAGCCAAGACGCCTGTCTCCTGGTGGTCGGCAGCCGAGGCTCGGGCGCATGGGGGCGCCTGACCCTGGGCTCCACCAGCACCGAGGTCGTCCATCACGCCCAGCTCCCGGTCGTCGTCGTGCCCGGCGGGAAGCCGGGCAGGCCATCGTGAATGATTCCATCGCCGTCGCGCCCGGCACGGGTGGACGGCTACGTGGAGCTGCGGGACTACCCACTGGCGGGGCACCTACGACGAGGATCCGCCATGGGGAGCCGGGCCTGTCGAGCCGGGATGGCCGTGTTCGCCGAGCCAGCGGGCGAGTTTGCCGCGCCGGCCGACCGCGCGCAGCCGCCGTTCCGCGGCTTCGCGTACGCGGGGGGTTGTGATCAGGAGCAGTTCGTCTCCGGTACGCAGCATGGTGTCCTGGGTGGGGACGATGGTGGCGTCTTCCCGGACGATCAGCGTCAGGACGGTGGGCGGGGGCAGGCGCAGTTCGAAGACCGCCACCCCGGCCAGGCGAGAGCCCAGTGGAACGGTGACGGTGAGCAGGTCGGCGTCCAGGACGTCCAAGGGGGCGGTTTCCACCTCGATCTCGCGCAGCGCGCCGGGGCGGGTCAGGCCCAGCCATCGAGCGGCGGCAGGCAGGGCGGGGCCCTGAATGAGAGTGAAGAGCACCACCAGGACGAACACGATGTTGAGCAGGTCACGCGCACCGGCGATGCCGGAGACGATGGGGTAGGTGGCCAACACGATCGGCACGGCGCCGCGCAGCCCGGCCCACGAGATGAACGCCTGTTCGCGCCAGGGAATTCGGAAGGGCAGCAAGCAGGCCAGGACGGAGACGGGCCGGGCGGCCAGCAGCAGGATCAGGCCGGCTGCGAGAGCCGGAAGAACAGCGGAGGGCAGCTCGCTGGGGGTGACGAGCAGACCCAGCATGACGAACAGACCGATCTGGGCGAGCCAGCCCGCTCCTTCGGCGAAGGAGCGGGTGGCGGCGCGGTGGGGCAGCTGGGTGTTTCCCAAGACGAGTCCGGCAAGGTAGGCGGCGATGATGCCGCTGGCGCCCATGGCTCCGGCGGCAGCGAAGGCGATGATTCCGAAGCCGACGGTGGCCAGCGGATACAGCCCGGTGGCGGGCAGGGCGATGTGCCGCAGGGCGGCGGCGCCGACGCGGCCGGTCAGCAGCCCGATCGCGCCACCGGCAGCGAGCTGGTACAGCACGTTGCCGAGGATGTGCGCCGGGTCAGGGGGGTCGCCGGTCGCGGTGGAGAAGACCAGCACCAGGATGATGGTGGGCGCGTCGTTGAAGCCGGACTCAGCTTCCACCAGGCCGGTGACCTTCTGCGGCAGCGGCAGCGTGCGCAGGACTGCGAAGACGGCGGCGGCGTCGGTGGAGGAGACGATCGCCCCCAGCAGCAGGGCCAGGTTCCAGTTCAGGCCCAGCAGCCAGTGGGCTCCTACGGCGGTGACCGCGACCGAGACGGCCACCCCCGCGGTGGCGAGCACTCCGGCGGGTGCTACCAGGCGCTTCACGTCCGCCCACTGGGTGGACAGGCCGCCTTCGATGAGAATGACCGCCAGGGCGGCGTTGCCCAGGGACTGGGCGAGCTGGGCGTCGTCGAAGTCCAGACCGATGACGTCCTCACCGGCGATGACACCGACCGCGAGGAACAGCAGCAGGCTGGGCAGCCCCAGCCGGTGAGCGGCGCGTGCAGCGGCGATGCTGGCCAGCAGCACCGTGCCGCCGATCAGCAGCATGATGTACAGCTCTTGCAACGTCATCCGCACGTCCTCGCGGTGCCGGTGCATGCCTGGTGGGCACGGCGGCCGTGACCGGGATACTCGGGCGCGAGCTGCTGTGCGCGTGGGGGTCGGCAGGAGACCGGGTTCGCTCGGTCGGCGAAGGTCGCACCTGTCTGCGGCGCCGTCGAAACAGGGGATTCTGCATCCCGGCCGGGATGCCAGACTGCCAGGCCGACCGTCATCACCTGCCTGGCGCTATGCGTCACCGGCAGGCACCGGGAAGGCAGACCGGCGCTGCTGTCGGCTGTCGAGGCCATCGGCTTCTCCTCGTCTGTGGTCGTTACGATCACACCAGGGAGAAGCAGCACAGCCACGCACGCCCGGCCGAGAACGCGCGATGACTGACGCGGTCGGGCGGACTGCCGGAGCGGCACCCGGCCTGTGCACGCCGCAACGGCGATTCAGCGCCCAAGGTCTGGCCCACGCTGGTCAGCGATGACTTGACCAGGTGAGCAACCAGCTTCGTCGGCCTGCGGTCTTGTCTCAGGGTCGAGAGCCCCGTACGGCGACGTCAGGGTGCAGCAGCGGATTCGTGGCGTGGCCCGGCCCTGGAGCACTGGTCCTGGCTGTCGCTCCGGTGCCGACCGGTCCCTGTCGCAGCACAGTGCCGACTCGCGGCGAATCCCGACCGCATGGCGGTCATGCCCCAGTCGGCCGGTGCCGCCATGGATGCTCTGCGGATGTCATCCCCATCAGCGATGGGGTGCGAGCGCGGAGGTGACCTCGCTGGAGATTCCCCAGAAGAGCAATGGGGCGCACGCACACCTGTTGGCTACAGCGGCGACGGTGATCACCACCAACTGGAGAGGCACCGGAAGACCGACCGCAACGGCTCCTGGGGGTGACCAACGCGGTCACTCTCAGCATTCCCAGTGCCCGGTAAGAGTGAAGATCTCCACCACTGCCAGCACAGTTGAGATGATCAACCAGATCAGTCATGGAACGATTGCATGCTTCTTGTGGCTGGTGTGGCTGGTGTGGCTGGTGTGGCTGGTGTGGCTGGTGTGGCTGGTGTGGCTGGGCGAATGACGGCGATCATCGGCAGAGGCTTCACCGGTGCCCCTGGCGTAATGGTTGATAGAAACGGCCCAAGGCGTTGTCGCGGTGGGGATCGAACAGGTGCCCCGCGATACCCGCCACGACCAGTCCCGCTGCGATCAGCAGCCCGTTCGGCAGCACCATGCCAGTGACCACCATGGCCAAAGCCCCGGCCAGGACCAGCCAGGCTGGTCCGTGTCTGTACTCCCGCGGTCGGCGCGGGCGCCCGGAATCCAGGGCCTGGGCGAATCGTGGATCGCTATGTTCCATCTGCTGTTCGAGATCCTTCAGCAGCCTTTCGTCGAAGTGTGCCACAGCTCCTCCTTCCGCGGACCATCGAGCCGGAATGGCGGCTCCGCTCCAGGGTCTCCCACAATCCGTAGCGGCTGGAATCGGGACGAGCACCCATTTGCCTCGGAACCCAAAGTGTAGGGAGGTTAAGGAATCGGTACGTCCCTGAAGCGGGGTCGTATGCCCGGTCCCTTTAAGCCCTGAGCGGCTCATCCTTTCCGGGTGGCAACAGCGGCGGAGCCCGGACGTGTCCTTCCACTACTCCTGCCGCCTGGGTGCTGGAACGCTCTGTGCGGGACACACGTCAAGGCGGAACATGCGTCAAGACAAGACGGCGGCGCGCTGACATCAGGCGTCCGCGGACGAGAAGGACGAGGTTGGCGATGCGTTCATTGACCGTGCGACCCGGCGAAATGGACTCCCTGGAGGTGCGGAGTGTGCCTGAGCCCGTCCCGGCTTCCGGGGAACTGCTGGTGGAGGGCCTGGCGGTGGGGGTGTGCGGAACGGACAGGGAGATAGTCCGAGGTGAGTACGGCTGGGCCCCTGCGGGCCGTGAGTGGCTTGTGCTGGGGCATGAGTCGCTCGGGCGGGTGCGGCAGGCGCCGCCAGGCAGCGGCTTCGCGGCCGGTGACCTGGTTGCCGGGGTGGTGCGCCGCCCGGACCCCGAGCCGTGCGGCGCCTGCGCTCGCGGAGAATTCGACATGTGCCGCAACGGCCGCTACACCGAACGCGGCATCAAAGAGATCGACGGCTACGGCGCGCAGGTGTGGTGCGTGGAGGCCGATTACGCGGTGAAGCTGGAGCCGCATCTGGGGCACGTCGGTGTACTCATGGAGCCGACCACGGTGGTGGCGAAGGCATGGGAACAGGTGGAGCGTGTCGGTGCCCGTTCGTGGTTCGAGCCGCGCCGTGTTCTGGTGACCGGTGCCGGGCCCATTGGTCTGCTGGCCGCCCTCCTGGGCAGGCAGCGCGGACTGGACGTGCATGTGCTCGACCGGGTGACCGAGGGGCCCAAGCCCGCCCTTGTACGGGACTTGGGTGCCGCATACCACGCGGAGGACATCGAGCAGGTGATCTCCGCTGTGTGCCCGGATGTCGTCGTCGAAGCGACGGGCGCGAGCGAGCTCGTCTTTGCTTCCTTGACGGGCACCGCGCCCTACGGGGTGGTGTGCCTGACCGGTGTGTCGCCCGCCGGCCGGAGGGTGAGCGTGGACGCGGGCGCCATCAACAGGGAGATCGTGCTGCAGAACGACGCGGTGGTGGGCTCGGTCAACGCCAACCTGCGGCACTACCATCAGGCTGCGGAGGCGCTGGCCCAGGCCGACCTGTCATGGCTTGAGCGCCTGATCACCCGGCGGGTTCCGCTGGAGCGCGCGATGGAGGCGTTCACGCCACAACCGGACGACGTCAAGGTTCTCATCGAGTTGTAGCGGGCAGGACCGGAAGGCAGGCCCTAGCCTGGACGGATGTCTCACAACACTGCCCCATTGGTCGTGGTCATGGGCGTGTCGGCCTCGGGAAAGACCACGGTTGGTCAACTGCTGGCCCAGCGCCTCGATGTTCCGTACGCCGAGGCGGACGACTTCCACCCCGCAACCAATGTGGCGAAGATGAGAGACGGCCATCCGCTCGACGACGAGGACCGCCGTCCCTGGCTGGACGCGATCGCACGGTGGCTGACCGGGCACGCGGACAACGGTGGAGTGGTGTCATGCTCGGCGCTGAAGAGGCGCTATCGTGACCGGCTGGCTTCCGCCGCGCCGCACGTCTTCTTTCTCCACCTCGATGGCTCGCCTGAGCTGATTGCCGCGCGGATCACCGCGCGGCAGGGCCACTTCATGCCGCCCGGCCTGCTCGATACGCAGTTTGCCGACCTTGAACCGCTGGGCGACGATGAAGCGGGCGCGGCTATCCCGATCGACGGCACCCCGCAAGAGACCGTTGCCCTCGCTCTTGCCGCCGTCACTGCCTGAACCGTTCACCTCGCGCAGCCGCCTCTGCCCTGCGAACTGCCTGCCAGTCAAGTAGAGACATTGCCGCCGTTGCCGTGTCGATGACCCAGCACCACGAGCGACGCCTCGATGCGCCCCTGCAATACAGCTGATGAGTTTGTCGCTAACGACCTGTCCGAGGCCGGTCGGGCGGGTGTCGAGCACGTCCTTGACCATGGTCGTCTGGAAGTCCCGGGAGCCCGGCCATGACCGGAACACACGACGGGATCAGCTGTCGCGCTGAACAGGTACTACGGCGACGGGGCAGTGTGCGGTGTGCAGCACTGCGGCGCTGACCGACCCGAGCAGGAGTCGGCGAATCCCAGTGCGTCGACGGGAGCCGACGACCAGCAGGCACGCACCGGTGGAAGCTTCGACGAGCAGCGGTCCGGGTGAGGAGTGCTCAATGCGCAGGTTCACTTCTACGCCGGGGTGGCGGTCGCGCCGTCTTCTTAGTTCGGAGTCGAAGAACTCCCGCTGGCCGCTTCTGACCCCTGTGGGGTCCACCGGGACGGTTGTGATGGCCCCAGTGGGAGACGTGGCGACGTCGAAGGCGCAGTGCACCACGTCGAGGCGAGCACCGCGCAGACCGGCTTCCAGATACGCCATGTCCAGGGCCTGCAGCGAGACCTCGTCGATGTCGACGCCGACCACGACACGATTGTCCGGCCGCTCCGCCGTCTCCGAGGGACGCACGATGATGACCGGGCACTCGGCGTGCGTGGCGACCTGCCAGCTCACCGATCCCAGTGGCAGCCGGGCAAACCCACCACTGCCCCCATGGCCGATCACGATCAGCTCCGCATCCGCAGAGCGTTCGATCAGTCCGTCCGCCGCAGGGCCCATGATCAGCTCGCCGCCGACGAAGAGGCCGGGCACCTCGTCGCGGGCCAGTCGCTCGTAATGCTCCACGAGCTGGGCACTCGCCTTGGCCGCAGAGCGGCTCTCCTCCTCGTCGGAGACGGATCCTCCGGGCAGTGGCAGCTCCAAGGCGTGGGCGATGTGCAGGGGGCGTGTGTGCAACGCTGCCTCGCGGGCTGCGAACCGCACGAGATCCTCATGGCCAGGCCCCCTGTCGATACCGGCCACGACGGGGCGCTCCGGCTGCTGCATGGCACTGGTCATGGCTACTCCCGGCGGGCATCGGTCCCAGGGCCGTTACGAGTACCCGAACCCGGGCGGCTCCAGACGCCCGCCGGTGACGCCTCTGGGCGGGGTGGAAGCGAAGCCCGCAGGGGGCAGGAATCTCGAGTGGAGCATCTCCGGGCGGCGTTGCTCGGGCATGCGCTGCTGCCGCCCCGTCGCTCGCGCTCCGCCAGGCACCGCAGTTGGGCTGAGCACTCCAGCATATTCCTTGATCGCGAGGGAGACCGCGCCGGTAGAGTCGGCTGGACGGTACACCCTGGGGGAACTGATGACGGCAGCGGATGCAGTGCCCATAGTCTTCGTTCACGGGACGCGCTTCAGCGCGGGACAGTGGAGCGTGCAGCTTGCTGCACTCCGGGACGAATTCCCGGTAGTCGCCGTCGACCTGCCCGGCCATGGGGAGCGCTCGACTCAAGCCTGGAGCCTGAGCAGGGCGACAGAGATCATCACTTCCGCGGTGGACTCGCTCGACCGTGGGCCGGCTCTGGTCGTCGGGCACTCGCTCGGCGGATACGCCTCGCTTGAGTTCGCGCGGCGTCGTCCAGAACTACTGCGCGGGCTGATCCTCGCGGGAGCCAGCGCCTCCACCCGCGGCCTTTGGGCAGCGCCATATCGGTGGGTCGCCAGACTGGTCCCTCGCGTACCGGCGGATTGGCTGGCCCGGTGGAACGACCGGTTACTGCGGCGGCTCTATCCGCCAGAAGTGGTGGAGGCGACCATCCATTCCGGCTACGCCTTCCATACCCTGCCTGCAGCCTGGGGCGAGGTACTGGGACGCTTCGACGCGGGCGCGATGCGCTTTGTCAAGGCTCCGGTACTGATTCTGAACGGCGAGAAGGACGCCGTCTTCCGGAGCGGCGAGGCGGAATTCGCCCGCGCACATTCCCACGCTCGCGTCGAGTTGATCCCGCGGGCAAGACATCTCGCGAACTTCGACGACCCAGACGCCTTCACTGATGCCGTTCGCCGCTTCGCTCGGCAGCTCCTTGCCGTCAGCTGAGTGCGCCATCCCCCGGGGCCCCGGCACCCCGTGCCCACCAGCCAATTGCGGTGCTCGGCCACGGAGTCGCTGGGTGGATTACAAAACCGCACTGGAGTGCTAGTACTTCATCTCCACACCGTGAGCATTGCAGAGAGTCTTCGATGACAGTCCGACCGGCCCGGAAACCATGGAGCGGTCGGCGAGCCGTGCAGTCCGGCCGACGAGGGCCTACCCGGTGGTGGATTGCGGGCCGCTGGCCTTCCAGAGAGCCGACAACCCAGCCGCTGGCCGGCAGGCGCTCGGACTCATGGGGAGGTGGTCCACCGTCGGGCGGTCTGCTGCCATTCGGTCTCCCATGCGCGCATGCGGCGCTGGTCCAGGACGCGTGCGGTGAGGCGGTAGGCGAGTGTGCCGGTGATGAGCATCGTGATGCCAGTGAGGGCGCCCGCGCCGACGGCGCGGTTGCTGATCTCATCCGGGGGCATGGGCGGCTTGGTCAGCGTTCCTTCGGCGTTGGTCCACACCTCTACGCGGTGCCCGGCCGGAAGACCGGGGTCGACGTCGGTGGTGGCGGTGCGGGCGGTGCCGTCGGGTGCGGTGTAGCGGACCTTGACCGGGTACCGGGTTTCTCTGGCTTCTGCTGAGCCTGGCTCCGGGTGCCCGGGCGCGTCGTTGAGGAGCACGGCCGTGGTGTCACCTCCGGCGCGGGCCTGTTCGTTCGCGGCGGCGGTGAGCCTGTCGTGCACGGTGGTGCCGACCGCCCACGCGGTCAGGGGGGCGGTGATCACCACGGTGATGGCGAGGATGAGGCCGATCCATGCCTGGAGCAGGTCGTTTGGGCGGCGCAGTGGGTTGCGCCGCCACCGCCACCATCGGACGGTGCGGATCGGCGGCGGCTGAGCTCGCGGAATCGGGTCGGGCACGTCGCCTCCAGCCACGAGTAGGGGGGAGCAGGAGCCGCTGGGGGCAGCTCCATCACGG
>NZ_POUC01000175.1 GCF_002891435.1 Streptomyces cahuitamycinicus | reverse complement strand
CCCTTGGGCTTGCGCGGTTCCCCGTGCCCCCTTGGGCTTGCGCGGTTCCCCGCGCCCCCTTGGGCTTGCGCGGTTCCCCGCGCCCCCCTGGGTTGGCCACAGCACTCCCCGTTCCTGAAATAGGCTGGGGGCGCTCACCGTCGTCGCTCGCTCTTGGAGATCTGCATGGCAGCCGGCCTTCCTCCCGCCATGGACCGACCGCACTTCATCGGGATCGGTGGCGCCGGGATGTCGGGGATCGCGAAGATCCTCGCGCAGCGCGGGGCCGTCGTGGCGGGCAGCGACGCCAAGGAGTCGGCCACGGCCGAGGCGCTGCGGGCGCTGGGGGCGACCGTGCACATCGGACACGCCGCGGAGCATCTCGCCGACGACGCCAGCTGCGTGGTCGTGTCGTCGGCGATCCGGCAGGACAACCCCGAGCTGGCCCGCGCGGCCGAGCTCGGCATCCCCGTCGTCCACCGGTCCGACGCACTCGCCGCGCTGATGGACGGGCTGCGGCCGATCGCCGTCGCCGGCACGCACGGCAAGACGACCACCACGTCGATGCTCGCCGTGTCGCTGAGCGAGCTGGGCCTGAACCCCTCGTACGCCATCGGAGGCGACCTGGACGCGCCGGGCTCCAACGCGCTGCACGGCGAGGGCGAGATCTTCGTCGCCGAGGCGGACGAATCGGACCGCAGCTTCCACAAGTACGCCCCCGACGTCGCGATCATCCTCAACGTCGAGCTCGACCACCACGCCAACTACGCGTCGATGGACGAGATCTACGCGTCGTTCGAGACGTTCGTGGACCGGATCACCGAGGGCGGCACGCTGGTGATCGCGGCCGACCACGACGGCGCCCGGGAGCTGACGCGCCGGGTCGCCGGACGCGGCGTGCGCGTGGTGACGTACGGCGAGTCCGAGGACGCCGGCGTGCGCATCCTGTCGGTCGTGCCGCAGGGGCTCAAGAGCGAGGTCACCGTGGTGCTGGAGGGCGAGGAGCTGACCTTCACGGTCTCCGTCCCCGGCCGGCACTACGCGCACAACGCGGTCGCCGCGCTGGCGGCGGGCGTGGCCCTCGGCGTCCCGGCGGCCGGGCTGGCCCCGGCGATCGCCGCGTACACGGGCGTGAAGCGCCGGCTCCAGCTGAAGGGCGAGGCCGCGGGCGTGCAGGTCATCGACTCCTACGCGCACCACCCCACCGAGATGACCGCCGACCTGGAGGCCATGCGCTCGGCGGCCGGTGACGCCCGGATCCTGGTCGTCTTCCAGCCTCACCTCTTCTCGCGGACGCAGGAGCTCGGCAAGGAGATGGGCCAGTCCCTCGCCCTCGCGGACGCCTCGGTCGTGCTGGACATCTACCCGGCCAGGGAGGACCCGATCCCCGGCGTGACGAGCGAGCTGATCATCGAGGCGGCCCGGGCCGCGGGCGCGGACGTGACGCCGGTGCACGACAAGGCGGACGCCCCGTCGGTCGTCGCGGGAATGGCGAAGCCGGGTGACCTCGTTCTCACCATGGGAGCGGGCGACGTCACCGACCTCGGCCCGCACATCCTGGACCGTCTGTCGAACTGAGGGGCTGGAAGCTCATGGCGTACGACGTCGAGAAGCCGGACGAGCAGTGGCGCGCGGAGCTGAGCCCGGGCGAGTACGCGGTCCTGCGGCAGGCGGCCACCGAGCCCGCCTTCACCGGTGAGTACACCGACACCAAGACCCGGGGCGTCTACTCCTGCCGCGCCTGCGGCACGGACCTGTTCACCTCGGAGACGAAGTTCGAGTCCCACTGCGGCTGGCCGTCCTTCTTCGACCCCAAGGACACCGACGCGGTGGAGCTGATCGAGGACCGCTCGCACGGCATGGCGCGGACCGAGGTGCGGTGCGCGCGGTGCGGATCGCACCTCGGGCACGTGTTCGCGGGCGAGGGGTATCCGACGCCCACGGACCAGCGGTACTGCATCAACTCGATCGCGCTGCGTCTGGTCCCCGAGGAGGGCTGAGCGGCGCTCAGCGGATCCGGCACTCCCGCTGGGTGAGGCGCTTCGTGTCCCCCGCGGTGCGCTTGCACAGCACCCGGGGTTCGGAGGTGCCGTCTTTGGCGCGGCGGACCTCCTTGAGGACGATGCTGTGCCCGGTGCGGTCGCCGTAGAGCGGGGCGCCGGTGAAGTCGATGGTGCCGGTGGCCATGCCCTCGATCTTGACGTTGCGCAGGTTCACCCAGGTCGAGGCCCGGCTCTGCGGCCGGTCGTCACGGGTGGCCGCCCAGAACAGGGCGCGGGTCGCGTCGTGGGCGAGGGCGGTCTGGCCGCTGGCCAGGGCGGGGCTGTCGTAGCGCAGGCGGCGACCCTGCACCCCCGGCAGGTGTTTGGTGGCGTCCTGGTAGAAGCCCGTCTTGTCGGCGGCCGTCTCCAGCTCCGCGAGGGCCGCGTGGTACAGCGTGACCTTCGGCGCGACGGACTGGCCGCCACCGCCGAAGTCGGCCTTGGACAGATCGTCGCCGGTGAGGATGGCCAGGGGCTTCCCGGCGCAGCCCGGCTCGGTGCTCAGCTGGGTCATCAGGGGGTCGATGTCCTCCACCCGACCCGCGAAGTAGACCACGGACGGGACCCGGCCGCCCCGGCAGATCTCCTGGGCGTGCGAGCGGAGTTCGGGCTTGCCGCCGCTGAGGGTGTAGCGGCGCTGCGGGAGCGGGGTGAAGCCCTGGTGTCGCAGCATCCCCTGGCCGTAGCGCGCCTGCTCGTCGGTGTAGAGGTCGTCGGTCTTCGCCGTGTCACGGGCCAGGACGAGGGAGTACTGGGGCCGGTCGGGTCTGCGCAACTGGGCGGCGATCAGGCCGAGCTGCCGGGTCTGCCACTCGTCCGTGGCGGCCAGGCTGAACCAGTTGGCGAACTCGCGGGGCAGATAGGTCGCGGAGTTCGTGCCGGAGACGACCGGCAGCCCGGCTTCCATCAGGGTGCGGGTCGTGGCCCGGCTCGACTTCAGGTCGCGGCCGGTGCCGACGACCCCCACCACGGTCGGGTCGTGGACGGCGTACGCGGCGATCGCCTCCGCCATCTCCTCCTGGTGGCCCAGGTCCACGCCGCCGTTGGCGATCAGGACGCGCAGCTTCACGCTGGAGTTCTCGTTGATGACGGCCTGCGCCAGATAGACGCCGGCCAGCTCCTCGGCGCCCTTCACCAGGGAGGAGCCGGCCGCGGTGTCGGCGCTGAGCGGACCGGCGTAGACGACGGTGACGTACTTGCCGGTGTGCCGGGCGACGACGTCGGCGTTCCGCCGGGCGATACGGTCCTCCAGGTCGGCCACCGTCCAGGGCGTCTCGTCGCCGGCCCTGAGCGCCTTGACGTCGTCGCCGGTCTCGGGCGCGGGCAGCCAGTCGGCGAAGCGGACCCCGTCCGTCGCTATGCCGATGCACTCCGTGCGGCCGTCGGGCCCCTGCTCGCGCCGGGTGTCGCGGTTGGCGGTGAGCACGGACGCCGAGCAGTACCGGTCGTGCAGGGCGTCGGCCCGCATGACGGTGCCCGCGGACAGCAGGGCGATCACCAGGACCAGGGTGTGCAGGGCCCACACCAGCCGGGCGGGTGTCGGCCGTGCGGAGGCCCGCAGATGGTGACGGCCCTCCTCGACCGGACCCAGCTGGTCGTGCGGCAGCGGGATCCTCATCACCCACGGCAGGACGGACCGTTCCCGGCTGGGTGACTGCTCGGCGCGCAGGTTGCGGCCCCACTCCCGGTACCAGGTGCGCAGCCGGACGCCGAAGGTGGGCGGTGCGGTCTCCGGGGCGGGTGCCGTCTGGACGGCGCTGCGCTCCAGGCGTGGCACGTCGTGCGTACGCACCGCGGCGACCACGAGCAGCGGGTCGAGCTCGCTGCGCCGGCTCCGGACGTCGCTGATGGCCCGGATCAGCTCGATGCCGCCGTTGCGGTCGTCCGCGTGCGGCAGGAACAGCATCGGCGGGCGCGGCCGTTTGAAGCCGCGCAGGTCCCAACTCCAGCGGCGGTGGTTGTCCCGCAGATCCTCGCGCAGCGCCAGCACGCACAGCTGGAGGTGGAAGTCGCCGCCCGCCGTGAGCGCCTCGGCCACGTCGTAGGCCCGGGC
Source organism: Streptomyces cahuitamycinicus (assembly GCF_002891435.1). Classification (GTDB taxonomy): domain Bacteria; phylum Actinomycetota; class Actinomycetes; order Streptomycetales; family Streptomycetaceae; genus Streptomyces; species Streptomyces cahuitamycinicus. The sequence continues at coordinate 11,388 of NZ_POUC01000175.1, read as the reverse complement.
GGCGATCGCCTTCCAGGAGCGCACCGGCCGCAGCAGCGACACCTCGGTGGACCCCTCCTGATCCGCCGCCCTCAGGAAGGTCGTCGTCATGAACCAGCGGCTCTCCCGGCGCAGCCACAGGAAGATCGGAGACCGCCCGGGCAGGACGTAGTTCAGGACGGTCAGCAGCAGCAGGAAGACGAGACCGGCACCCACCGCCACGTACCACTCGCTGCGGGCGAGGAGCGCGGCGAGCACGGTCACGAGGCTCGCCGGGAGGATGTGCGCCATGTCGAACAGCGGCAGGCCCGAACGCCAGCGGGCGGTGTTCCTCGGTCGCCAGCCCTGCTGCGCCAGCTCGTTGAGCAGCCGCTGCCGCTGGTCCTGCCCGGCCTCCGGGCTGCCCGGGGCGGGCGCCGGCCAGCTGTCGCCGAGGGCCGCGACCGCGTCGTCGATGGCGTGCACCAGCCGCAGCCGCGGGAACGCGTAGCGCCGGTAGACCGCCTTCGGGCCGCCCCACCTGCGCGGGTCGCTCAACGCCCGCACCAGGGCGGTGGCCCGGCGCACCTCCGTGGTGCCCTCGTAGGCGTCCTGGGTCACCGCGCAGCGCGTGCCGTGCGCCTCCTGACCCGCGTGCAGCTGACGGACCAGCCCGGCCACCGCGTCGTCGTCCCGGTCCTCCTGGGCGTGCACGACGAACACCGGCATCGGCGGTTCGGTGCTCCTGCGGAAGTCCTGGATGAGGATTTCCAGCTGGTTCTGGAGGTGGCGCCCGGCGTCGCTCTCCGGCATGCCGTCATGGCCCCCAGGGCAGTCCGGCGGCGTGCGATCGGCGTTCACCATGGGTAACCCCCGTTAACCTTCGGCGACCTACGAGGTTAACCGGTGCGGCTGTTGTGGGAGTGGGTGACGCACGAACTGTTCGTTCCGCCCGGGACATTGACGCGGCCCACACGTGTCGCAAATGGTCGCACCGGCTGTCCACCTGGGCCGGCCTGTGGACCCCGGACGGCAACGCCCAGCCGCAGTACGACCTCGCGTGGCGGCGCTTCCAGGCCGGGCTCACCACCGAGTTCATCGCCTGGCAGGCCGGATCGTGCGCGCGTACCCTGTACGCGGACGCATGCCGCTCGGACCGTGGGACGTCAAAGTGCTGCGGGAGGAGCAACCCCGTCGGCCACTCCCCGGACCCGGTGAGTCGGGCCGCCTGTTCGCCGGGTGGGCTTCCTGGAAGCCCTGCCCGGCGCTGGGGCCTCCGCCACCGGGAACCCCGCACTGCGCAGCACCCGTCGCCCGGCGTCCACCGCGAACACCTCGCAGTGCTCCCGGGCCGCCGCCCACGCGACGCCCTCCACGCCGAGTGCGAACGCCGCCGTCGCGACCGTGTCCGCCTCCGTCAGGGTCGGGGCCACGACGGTCATGCCGAGCAGCCCTGTCGCGGGGCGGCCGGTGCGGCCGTCGAGGATGTGGTCCCCGCGTTCGTAGCGGGCCGAGGTCGCGAGGGCCCGGTCCGTGACGTCCAGGACCGCGCAGAGCCTGTCGGCCCGCTCGGGATGGCGCACGCCGACGCGCCAGGGCCCGCCGGAGGCGATCACGTCGCCGCCCGCGTTGACACAGAACCGCCTCGCCCCGGCCGCTCTCAGCAGCTCCGCTCCCTTCTGCACGGACCAGCCCTTCACCACGGCGCAGGGGTCGAGGCCGCGACCGGGCAGGCGCGCGTCGAAGGCGCCCCCGGTCGCGATCCGGTACTCCTCGCACAGGTCCAGGACCTCGCGGAGCCCAGGGCTCGGCTCGCTCACCTCGCCCCGGTCCAGCCGGGACACCTCGCTGTCCGGGCGGAACGGGCTGAACCGCGCGTCGGCCTCGCGCAGCCAGGCGAACAGGGCGTCCACCGGTGCCTCGGGGAAGTCCTCGTCGTCGATCCGGACCGACACCGGGAACCCCATGACGTGCTCGACGCGCCGCATGCCGTCAGCCCTTCGCATCGAGGGCGGCCTGGAGCGACTCCCGGTAGCCGTCGCTGGTGATGGTGGCGCCGGACACCGTGTCGATGTCGGCGCTCTGCGCCTGGAGCGTCTCCTCGATCAGCCGGGGTACGGCGGCCGTGGTCTGCGGGTGGTCCGGCTGGCGGAGCATCCGCACCGAGGCGATCTCGTCGCCGTCGAAGGTGACCTCGACCCGCACCGGGCCCTTCTCGGTGTCGACGAGGGACCCCGACACGACGGTGGTCGTGGTGCCGCCCGACGAGGAGACCGAGGGGGTGGACGCCGGCGCCGCCACCTGCGCGGGGGCCGGCGACGAACCGGTCTCGTGCGAGGGCGCATAGCGCCAGAGCGGGATCAGGCCCGCGACGCTCAGGACGAGGACGGGTATGGCTCGCTTCACGAATCTCTCCTCGTCATCCGGCCAGGCTGAAGCGTTCGAAGTGGATCTGCGGCGTCGGCACGCCCAGCTCGCGCAGGCTGCCGAGCACCGCGTTCATCATGGGCGGCGGACCGCACAGGTAGACGTCCCGCTCGGCGATGTCGGGCACCAGCCGGGCGAGCTGCCGCGGCGCCAGCCGGTCGGGCACGGACGGGCCCGTGACCAGGTGTAGTTCGGCGCCCCTGGCGAGCGCGAGGTCGCGCAGTTCGTCGTAGAGCACGGCGTCCTGGTCCGTGGCCACCCGGTAGATCACGACCGCGTGGCCGTGCAGCTCCTCCAGCAGGGCCCGGATCGGCGTGACACCGACGCCGCCGGCGATGAGCACGGCGTCGGGCCGGGTGCGGTGCAGGGTGGTGAAGGCTCCGTAGGGACCCTCGGCGAAGACGCGCGTGCCGACCTTCAGATGGCGCAGGGCGGCGCTGCCGTCACCGGCCCGCTTGGCGGTCAGACGCAGGGTACGGCCGTCCGGGGCGGCCGACAGGGAGAACGGGTTCGCCTGCCACCAGCGGTCCTTCGTCAGGAACCGCCACAGGAAGAACTGCCCGGCCCGGGCGGGCAGCCGGTCCAGGTCGCGGCCCGTGACGTAGACCGAGACGACGTGGTCGTTCTCCGGGACGACGGCCGTCACCCGGAGCCGGTGGCGGAGGTTGCGCCACAGCGGCAGCACCAGCCGGCCCGTGAACACCGAGGCGAGGGCCACACCCCACACGCCGTACCAGTAGGCCTCCGCCACGGCCGACGAGGCGAACGTCGTCCCCGCCGCGACCTGGTGCGTGAACGCCAGGACCACCGCCACGTAGGTGTACAGGTGGATGAAGTGCCAGGTCTCGTACGCCAGCCGGCGCCGGGCGCAACGGGCGGACACCGCCCCGACCACGAGGATGAGCGCCAGCGCGACGATCGCCCGCAGCACGCCCTCGACCGTCGCGGCGAGGTCCACCAGCTGGTTCACCGGGTCCAGGGACGAGGCCCGCGCGTAGCCGAAGACGATGAACACCGCGTGCGACAGCAGCAGCCACAGCACCGAGAAGCCCGTCCAGCGGTGCCAGGACGTCAGCCGGTCCATGCCGATCCGCCGGTCGAACCAGGGCAGCCGCGCCACCAGCAGCAGCTGGAACGCCATCAGCAGCGCCGCGTACAGCCCGGTCAGCCGGCCCAGCACGATCAGCGCGTTCGAGGCGAAACCGGCCTGCGCGAAGAACACGGCCACCACGACCGCGTTCGCCAGCAGCACCGCGTACAGGCCGGTGCGGCCCACCACTCGGGGCCGCACGCCCGGCCGGGTCGCCGCTGGAGGTTGATGGAGGATCGTCACGGTCGGCAGCTCCTTGATCGGCTCCTGGGACACCGAGCTTGGCGCGGGGGAGCTGTCGGAAAGCTGTCGCTCGACTTTCAAGTGTTTATCGATCCCGCCGCGGGAGGGCGGGCGGCTATGGCGGCGCGGGACCCGTGCAGCACTATGAGGTCGTGGAAAAGGTACGACTTCTCGTCGTCGACGACGACCCGCCCATCGCCGACCTCGTCGCGACCGTCGCCCGCTACGAGGGCTGGGACGCGGTCACGGCATACACCGGCGAGGACGCGCTGCGGCGGGCCGCCGAGTTCCACCCCGACATCGTGGTGCTCGACCTGATGCTGCCCGGCGTGGACGGCTTCGGCGTCCTGGACCGGCTGCGCGCCTCCGGCACGATGGTGCCGGTGGTGTTCCTCACCGCCCGCGACGGCGTCGCCGACCGGGTCGCGGGCCTGACCAGGGGCGGCGACGACTACCTGGTCAAGCCGTTCGCCGTGGAGGAGCTGATGGCCCGGCTGCGGACCGTGCTGCGGCGCAGCGCCGGGCCCGCCTTCCAGCGGTCCGTGCTCCAGATCGGCGACCTGACCATGGACGAGGACACCCGGGAGGTCCGGCGCGGCGAGCGGCTGGTGTCGCTGACCCCGACCGAGTACGAGGTGCTGCGCTACCTCATGCGCAAGTCGCCCACCGTACTGACCAAGGCGCAGATCCTCGACCACGTGTGGGAGTACGGCTTCGGAGGCCGCTCCAACGTCGTCGAGCTGGTCGTCAGCCGGCTGCGCCGCAAACTGGACGAGACCGACGACGGCGGCTCGCCGCTCATCCACACCGTGCGCGGGTTCGGATACGTGCTGCGGCAGGCCGCCGAGTGATCGCCCGGCTGCGACGGGCCTACCGCGGAATGCGCCTGGGCACCCGCATGGCTCTCGGCCTCGGCGCCCTCTCCCTGGTCGTGTTCGCCGTCGTCGGCACGGCCCTGACCACATACATGCGCGACTACCTGTCGGCCCAGCTCGACACCCAGCTCGCGCAGGCCCAGATCGCCCAGTCCAAGAGCATCGCGGACTACGGCACGCTCTCGGGCAAGAAGTACTACAGCTGGTTCTACGCCGTGTACGACGTCTCGGACGGCACGCCCGAGCTCCGCAGGCCCGAGGACCCCGCCGATCTGCCGAAGGACGTCGACGACTTCACAGCCCTGGCCTCGGCGCAGACCACCGCCCACACGGAGCTGCTGCGCACCGAGCACCTCAGGGGCGCGGGCTCCTACCGGCTGCGCGCCTGCGAGGTCGAGCGCGGGGTGATCCTGGTGAGCGCCGCGCCCATGGAGGACATCGAGGACACGGTCGGGCAGCTCATCACCATCCAGGTCGTCACCTTCGCCCTCGCGCTGCTCGCGCTGGTCGTCTTCGGCCGCCGGATGCTGCGCCGCGGGCTGAAGCCGCTCAGTGACATGGCGTCCACCGCGCACGGCATCGCCTCGCACGACCTGACCGAGTCGGCGGCCCGGCTGCCGCTGCGCGCCGACGGCCGGGACGGCGGCCCGGAGGTGGACGAGCTGCGGACCGCCTTCAACACGATGCTGGAGCACATCGACGACTCCCTCGCCGTGCGCGCCGAGGCCGAGCAGCGGCTGCGGCGCTTCGTCGCCGACGCCTCGCACGAGCTGCGCACCCCGCTGATGTCGGTGCGCGGCTACGCCGACCTGTTCCAGTACGCCGCCGCCAACGCCCCCGCAGAACGCGACCGGCACCTCGCCCGGCTGCGTGCCGAGGCCGCCCGCATGGGCATCCTCCTGGACGACCTGCTGCTGCTCGCCCGGCTGGACGCGGCGGAGGTGGAGGCGCCGCTGCGAATGCAGGACGCCGACCTGGTGGAGCTGGTGGGCCAGGCCGCGGACGCCTTCCGCGCGGGCCGCCCCGGCCATCCGCTGACCGTCCTCGCGGGTCCGGGGCCGGTGCGGCTGCCGATGGACCCGCTGCGCATCCGGCAGGTCGTCGACAACCTCCTGACCAACGCCGCCGTGCACACCCCCGCCGGGACGAAGGTGTCGGTGGAGGTCGCCCTCCTGCCCGGCGCCGCCGAGGTGCGGGTCGCCGACGCCGGCCCCGGCATCCCGCCCGACGACCGGGCCCGCGTCTTCGACCGCTTCTACCGTGTCGACAAGGCCCGCAGCCGCGACCGCGGCGGCAGCGGCCTGGGCCTCGCGGTCGCCCAGTCCCTGGTCCGTGCCCACGGCGGCCGTATCGAGCTGAACAGCGCACCGGGAGCGACGGTGTTCACCGTGCGCCTGCCCGTGCGGGACGTACGCCACACGGACGGGTGAAAGGCGCCCTCTAGACTCGTCCGGAAACAGCCCGTACGACCATGGCCAACGCTTCCGCCAACCCGAAGGGCTCCGGCGCCTTGATACGGATCGACTCAGTCACCAAGCGCTATCCGGACGGCACGGTGGCTGTCGACCGGCTCTCCCTGGAGATACCCGACCGCTCCATCACCGTCCTCGTCGGACCCTCGGGCTGCGGCAAGACCACCACCCTGCGGATGATCAACAGGATGGTCGAACCCAGTGAGGGAACCATCCTCCTCGACGGCGAGGACATCCAGCGCCGGCCCGTCACCACCCTGCGCCGCTCCATGGGTTACGTCATCCAGAACGCCGGCCTCTTCCAGCACCGCACGATCCTCGACAACATCGCCACCGTGCCCCGCGTGCTCGGCTGGGGCAAACAGAAGGCCCGGGCCAGGGCGGCCGAGCTGATGGAACGCGTGGGCCTCGACACCGCCCTCGCCAAGCGGTACCCGTACCAGCTGTCCGGTGGCCAGCAGCAGCGCGTCGGCGTGGCCCGGGCGCTCGCCGCCGACCCGCCCGTGCTGCTCATGGACGAGCCGTTCTCCGCGGTCGACCCGGTCGTGCGCAAGGGACTCCAGGACGAACTGCTGCGCATCCAGGACGAGTTGGGCAAGACCATCGTCTTCGTCACCCACGACATCGACGAGGCGATCAAACTCGGCACGATGGTCGCCGTGATGCGCGAGGGCGGTCACCTCGCCCAGTACGCACCCCCGGCCGAGCTGCTGTCCCACCCCGCCGACGCCTTCGTCGAGGACTTCCTCGGGGCCGACCGAGGCATCCGGCGGCTGTCGTTCTTCCCCGCCGCCGAACTCCCGCTGACGACCGGCCAGGTGATCACGGCCGACGCCACCGCCGAGCAGCTCGCCGCCCCCGACGAGCCCTGGCTCCTGATCACCGACGCCGACGGCCGTCCCCTCGGCTGGGGCGAGCGGCGCGACCTGACGGCCGGTGACATCAGGACCGACCGGCTCCTCCCGCACGGACGGCCCTTCGTCCCCGGCAGCGACTCCCTGCGGACCGCCCTCGACAGCGCCGTGCTCTCCCCGGCCGGCCACGCCGTCGCCGTCGACGACACCGGCCGCGTGACCGGCGTGGTCTCGCAGGCGACCATCGGCGAGGCGATCCGCAGCGCCCACGCCGGCGGCCACGCCGACGAGGCCAAGGTCGCCTCGTGAACGGCTTCTTCGACATCCCGAGCGACCTCCAGCACAGCTACCAGGGCCTGATCGGACTGCACCTGCGCGAGGCCCTGCTGCCCGTCCTGGCCGGCCTGCTGCTCGCCCTGCCGCTGGCCCAGCTCTGCGTCCGGTTCCGCTGGCTCTACCCGCCCGTGCTCGGCGCCACCACCATCCTCTACGCCGTCCCGTCGCTCGCCTTCTTCGTGGTCCTCATCGACTACACCGGCCAGACCGAACTGACCGTGATGATCCCGCTGGCCGTGTACAGCCTGGTGGTACTCGTCCCGGCCATCGTCGACGGCGTGCGGTCCGTGCCGCAGGAGACCCTGGCCGCGGCCACCGCCATGGGCTTCGGGCCCGTACGCCGCTATCTCCAGGTGCAGTTGCCGATCGCCGTGCCCGCCATCATCGCCGGACTCAGGGTCGCCACCGTCTCGAGCATCTCCCTGGTCAGCGTCGGGACCCTCATCGGCAACCAGGGCGCCCTCGGCAACCTGCTCGCCGACGCGCAGAAGTACGACCGGCCCGAGCTGGCCGTGAACTCCGTGATCACGACGGCCGTCCTGGCCATCCTGTGCGACGCCCTGCTGGTGCTGCTCCGCGTCGCGCTGACCCCGTGGATGCCGAAGAGCACCCGCAGGCGCCCGAAGACCGGCGTGCGGCAGCGACGCCCCGCTTCCCAGGACGTGACCCGGTGAACGTACTGAACTTCGTCAACGCCTTCTTCAGCGACAGCGCCCACTGGCACGGCTACGACGGCATTCCGCAGCGCCTGCTCGAACACATCCAGTACTCCGTCCTGGCGCTGGCCCTCGCCGCCGCGATCGGCCTGCCCGTCGGCCTGCTCACCGGGCACACCGGGCGGGGCGGCAACGCCCTGGCGTTCATCGCCACCGCGGCCCGCGCGCTGCCCAGTTTCGGCCTGCTCGTGCTGATCGTCATCATGATGGGCTTCGGGCTGCTGCCCGTGATGATCCCCCTGGTCATCCTCGCCGTGCCGCCGATCCTGGTGACCACCTACGAGGCCGTCCGCACCGTCGACCCGTCCCCCGTGGACGCCGCCCGCGGCATGGGCATGCACGAGTCGCGGATCCTCTTCCAGGTCGAACTGCCGGTCGCGCTGCCGCTGATCCTGAGCGGGCTGCGCTCGGCGGCCATCCAGATCGTCTCGACGGCCACCATCGCCGCCTACGTCAGCCTGGGCGGCCTCGGCCGGTACATCGTCGACGGGCTCTACCAGCGCGACTACGAGAAGGTGGTCGGCGGCGCCACCCTCGTGGCCGTCCTGGCACTGGTCACGCTGGCGTTGTTCTGGGCGGTGGGCCGCCTGGCGGTGTCACCGGGGGTACGCCGGCGCTGACGTCCTGGCGATGTCTGTAGGAAACCGTGACCAGGCGTCCCTTGACTGATCGTGAAGCCGCTGGATTGGATCGGTGGATGACTTCTACCGCGAAGAGCAGCCGGTCCAGGACGAGGCACACCGGCGCGGCGGCCGCCGCGCTCACCGCCGCTGCGGTGCTGCTCGCGGGCTGTTCGTCCGGCGGCACCTCCGACGACCCCCTGGCAGGGGAGAAGGCGGAGGCGGGCACCGTCGTCGTCGGCTCGAACAACTTCGCCGAGAGCACCCTGCTCGCCGACATCTACGGCGAGGCGCTCAAGGCCAAGGGCATCAAGGTCGCCTACAAGCACAACATCGGCAGCCGCGAGACGACGTACGGCCTGATGAAGAACGGCTCCGTCACCGTGCTGCCCGAGTACAACGGCTCGCTGCTCGCCTACCTGGACCCCAAGGCCGAGCAGAAGTCCGCGGAGGCGGTGAACGAGGCCGTCAAGGCCAAGCTCGACAAGAAGCTGACGCTGCTGGAGTCCTCGCCCGCCGAGGACAAGGACTCGGTGACCGTCAACGCCGCGACCGCCGAGAAGTACGAGCTCACCTCCTCGTCCACCCTCGCGGACCTCAAGGAGGCCGCCCCGGACCTGGTGATCGGCGGTTCGCCCGAGTTCCAGACCCGGCACCAGGGCCTGGAGGGCCTGAAGTCCGTGTACGGCCTGGAGTTCAAGTCCTTCAAGGCGCTCGACGCGGGCGGCCCGCTGACCCAGGCGGCGCTCACCAGGAACACCGTCCAGGCCGCCGACATCTTCACCACGGACCCCACCATCGTGAAGGAGAAGTTCGTCGTCCTGAAGGACCCGGAGAACCTCTTCGGGTTCGCCAACGTGACCCCGCTGGTCCACAAGGACGGCCTCTCCCAGAAGGGCGTCGACGCGCTCGACGCGGTCTCCGCCAAGCTGGACACCAAGACGCTCCTGGAGCTGGACGCGCAGGTGCAGTTGGAGAAGAAGGACCCGCTGGACGTGGCGACGGCGTGGCTGAAGTCGGCGGGCCTCAACTGACGGCCTGACGGCTGACGGCCTGACGGAGACGGTCACGGGCCCGGGCCACGCGACGGCCCGGGCCGGCCCCACCCGGCGGCCGGCCCTACGCCCCTACGCCTGCACCGCGGAGGCGATCAGCTGGTCGATCAGGGCGATCAGCACGTCCCGGCACGACTCCCGGTCCCGCGCGTCGCACAGCAGCACCCGCACGTGCTCCGGCACCGCGAGCGCCTCCCGTATGTCCTCGGGCGGGTACGGGTGTTCGCCGTGGAAGCCGTTGACGCCGACGACGAACGGTATGCCCCGGCGCTCGAAGAAGTCGATCGCGGCGAAGCTGCACTCGGGTCTGCGCACGTCGACCAGGACCACGGCACCGAGCGCGCCGAGCGCCAGGTCGTTCCACATGAACCAGAACCGCTGCTGCCCCGGCGTGCCGAACAGGTACAGCACCAGTTCCCGGCTGATGGTGATCCGGCCGAAGTCCAGGGCCACGGTGGTGGCCCGCTTCTCCTCGATGCCGTCGAGGTCGTCGACGTCCAGGCCGGCGATGGTCAGGGGTTCCTCGGTGCGCAACGGGACGATCTCGCTGACCGACCCGACCAGGGTGGTCTTGCCGACGCCGAAGCCCCCGGCGATGAGGATCTTGACCGTGTCGGGTGCCGAAGACGCGTCAGGGGCAAGGTCAGAGCCGGCCAAGGCCGTCCCTCACTTTCTGCAGCAGGTCCAGGTCCGGAGTGGTACGGGAGACGAGGCGCGGCGGGCGGACGGTGATCCGGCCCGCCTCCAGCAGGTCGCACAGCAGGATGACGACCACACTCACCGGCAGGTCGAGCCGGGCGGCCAGCTCCGCCACGGCGACCGGCTCGGCGCACAGCCGGAGGATCCGGGTCTGCTCGGGCTGGCACCGGGCCGCCGTGGCGGGCTGCGGATCGACCGTCGTGACCGTCGAGATGAGCGTGAAGTCGGCGCGGCTGGGGCGGGTCCGGCCCCCGGTCAGAGCGAACAGCCGGACGAGCCGGCCCGCCGAATCACCTACGGTCACCTCACACGCCGGGATCGACGACGGGCCCGGCCATGCCCCGCGGTGCCGCGCTGAGGTGCTCGCCGATCTTCTTCACCAGCATGTTCATCTGGTACGCCACCACCCCGACGTCCGCGCCCGGCCCGGTCAGCACGACCAGATGCGCACCGGGACCGGCGGAGGTCAGGATCAGATAGCTGTTGGCCATCTCGATGAGGGCCTGGCGCACCGGACCGCCCCGGAAGTCCATGCTGACGCCCTTGCTGAGGCTCATCAGCCCGGAGGCGGTCGCCGCGAGCCGCTCGGCGTCGTCGCGCAGGAACCCGGTGGACTTGCTGACCACCAGGCCGTCCTCGGAGAGCACCACGGCCTGGTTCACGTCGGCGACCCGCTCCACGAGTCCGGTCAGCAGCTGGTCGAGCTGGGTGTGCGTGGCGGGAATGGGGCGTGTCATTGCGGTGTCCTTAGTCAGCGGTCGGCGGGCGGAGTCGAGGGGACGGGACCGGCGGCCTGCCGGGGTACCGCGGCCGCCTTCTCGTCGAGGGGCGGCTCGGCGTCGTCGTCACGGGCCCGGAGCGTGCCGCGCTGGAAACCGGCCAGCGAGGAGGCGGCGGCCTCGGCGGTGAAGTCGTCGAGGGAGCCGTCGTCACCGGCGGGCGCGGACTCCTCGCGCAACTCCTCCACCAGGCTGGTCTGCGGCACCCTGCGAGGGAGTGGGGCGAGACCGTCCCGCCGGGGGACGGTCTCACGGGCGGTGGAG
>NZ_POUC01000174.1 GCF_002891435.1 Streptomyces cahuitamycinicus | reverse complement strand
GGAAGAACCCGCGGCTGAGGGCGGGGTCGTCGGGGCGGGTGCCTCCGGTGACGAGCCGGGCGCCCTCCTCCTGGGCGAGGGCGATGTAGCCCTCGACCTTCTCGCGGTGCCCGGCGGAGCTGAGCGGACCGCTCTCGGTGCCCTCGTCCATGCCGTTGCCCAGCCGGATCGCCCGGGCCCGCTCGGCGTAGGCCTCGACGAACCGGTCGTGCACCGCGTCCTCGACGAGCAGGCGTGAACCGGCCGAGCAGACCTGCCCGGAGTGCAGGAAGGCGGCGTCCAGGGCGTAGTCGACGGCGGCCTCGAAGTCGGCGTCGGCGAAGACGATGTTGGGGTTCTTGCCGCCCAGTTCCAGGGCGATGTTCCGCGGCCCCTCCGCGGCGGCGGCCATGATGGCCCGTCCGGTGTTCAGGCCGCCGGTGAAGGAGACCAGGTCGACGTCGGGGTGGCCGGTCAGTGCCGCGCCGACGGTCGCGCCGGAGCCGAGTACCAGGTTGGCGACGCCTGGCGGGGCGCCGGCCTCCTCGATGAGGCGGATCATGGCGACGGTGGTGAGCGGCGTGGTCTCGCTGGGCTTGAGGACGAAGGTGTTGCCGGCGGCGAGCGCGGGGGCGACCTTCCAGGAGGCCTGCAGCAGCGGGTAGTTCCAGGGGGCGATGAGCGCGCACACGCCGACGGGCTGGTAGACGACGCGGCTGAGGACGTCCGGGCCGACGTCGACGACCCGGCCGCCGTCCTTGCCCGCGAGTTCGGCGTAGTAGCGGAACGCGTTCGCCACGTCCTCCACGTCGATCCGGGCCTCGGTGAGCGTCTTGCCGGTGTCGAGCGTCTCGGTGCGCGCGATGTCCTCCCGGTCGCGCAGCAGGAGGTCGTGGACGCGCATCAGCAGGTCGGCACGGCGACGGGTGGGGGCGTTCGCCCAGTCCTCCTCGGCGAAGGCGCGCCGGGCGGCGCGCACGGCGCGGTCGACGTCGGTGGCGTCGGCCTCGTCGACGGTGGTGACGACCGAGGCGTCATAGGGGTTGATCACGTCCCGGCGCCCGCCGGCCGCCGCCTGTGTCCACTCGCCGTCGATGTACAGCTCACCCACCGCGGGGCCTCCTTCGCGTCCGGCCGGAGCCACACCGGCTCGACGGTCAGCAACATGGCCCATCGGACGGGCGGCGGCCACGGGGCACACCGCCGCGACGACGTCCGGACGGCCCAGAGGACCCGGCTGGGCTAGTCACCCGGCCCACGGTGCCCGCCACCCGCCCGCAGCCCGCCATCGGAAGGAAACGGAACGTCACATACCGACAACACTCCGTCCGGATTGTGAACGAGGCATGGTGTTCTCGGGACCGTGTCACATACAAACAACATATGCTCTGGGTTCTTTTCCTGCTGGCGGCCTGGGCCGTGGCCGGCACCGCGTGCACGCGCCTGTGTCTGGCCGCCGTCCGGGCCGCGGCCGTGGACGCGGACACCGGCCGGGGTCGTGAACTCACGCTGTACGAGGCCGCGTTCCTTTCCGGCGGACCCCGGCGGGTCGCCGACGTGACCCTGGTCGCCATGGCGCGCCAGCGCCGTCTGCTGCTGGCCCACACCGGCTGGGCGACGGTCGTCGACCCGCGCGGGCGGGACGAGATGGAGCGGTCGGTGATAGGCGCCATCGGACCCGAGGGGCAGTCCCGTATCGCGCCGGTGCGGGCCACGGCCGCGACGGCGGAGGCGGTGCACGGGATCGCCGAGGGGCTGGTGCGCGCGGGGCTCGCGGTGCCGGACAGCGCCCGTACGACGGTCACGGCGGCCGTACGGCAGGTGCGCGTCGCGGCGGTCGCCGTCCTCGGGCTGGGTGTGGCCGCGTTGCTGACGCCCGCTCCGCCGGACATGCCGCGGCACCTGGTCGCCCTGTGGTTCGCGCTGCCCCTCGCCCTGGCCCTGAGCTGCCTGGCCGTCGCGCGGGTCGAGATCCACCCCTACTCGCGCTGGGCCTCCCCGGCCGGACAGCGGCTGCTCGGCGGGCTGACCCGGACCGCGGACGGCGCCGCCGACGACCGCACGTACCTCACCTCGGTGGCCGTGCGGGGCGTCGGCGCGATCGGCGAACCGGATCTGCGTGCCGCGTTCGCGCACCGCGAGCCGCACGACTGACGGACCGGGGGCGCACAGGGGCATCGGGCCCGACACCGGCGGACGGTGCTTGCCTTCCCCCCGCGCCGAACGAAACATCCCTTTCGTCGCCACCGTGCACCGAAGGGATACGCGATGAGAGCCGCCCTCCTCTACTCGGCAGCCGGGTCCCTGCTGCTGAGCACCCTCACCGCTGCACCGGACACCGCGGACCGCACAGGGGCGGCCGAGAGACGCGGCACCGCCGTGGCCGCCGCGCGCGCGAAGGCGGCCGGTGTCGCCTTCGGCCCCTGCCCCGACGCGCAGGACCTGCCCGGCAGCATGCAGTGCGGCACGGTGAGCGTCCCGCTGGACTACGCCCGCCCGGACGGCCGGCAGATCGAACTCGCCGTCAGCAGGGCCCGGGCCACGCGGAAGGACCCCCGCGACAGCAAGCGCGAGGCCCCCCGGCAGGGCGCCCTCGTCCACAACCCGGGCGGTCCCGGCGCCACCGGCCTGTACTTCCCGCTCATCGGCCTGCTGCCCGAGTGGAAGCGGATCGCGGCCGCCTACGACCTCGTCGGCTACGCCCCGCGCGGAGTCGGCCGTTCCGCGCCGCTGTCGTGCACGGACCCGAAGCGGTTCTTCACCGGGCCCGAGCAGGCGCCGTCCCACCCCTCGGAGTCGTACAAGCGGGAACGCGTCGCGCAGGCGAAGGCGTACGCGCGCGGCTGCGCCGAGCGGGCCGGCGACGCGCTGCGCCACTACCACTCGCTGAACAACGCCCGCGACCTCGACGTGCTGCGCGCCGCGCTCGGCGAGGAGCGGCTGACCTTCATGGGCTCGTCGTACGGCACCTACTTCGGTGCCCTGTACGCGACGCTGTTTCCCAAGCACGTACGGCGGATGGTGTTCGACTCGGTGGTCCACCCCGGCCCCGCGCGGATCTGGTACCGCAACAACCTGGCCCAGTCGGCGGCGTTCGAAGCCCGCTGGGCGGACTTCCGGGCGTGGATCGCCCGGCACCACGACGTCTACGGGCTGGGCAGGACCGCGCGGGAGGTGCTGCGCAGCTACGAGCGGGCGAGCGCGAGGCTGGCCGCCGAGCCGGCGGGCGGGAAGGTCGGGCCGGGGCAGTTGCAGGGGGCGTTCCTGCAGGCCGGGTACTACGACGACCAGTGGCCGCACCGCGCGCACGCACTGTCGGCGTATCTCGAGGGCGATCCCGGGCCGCTGGTCGAACAGGCGGAGCAGCACCCGGCGGCGGCGGCCGAGGCGGAGAACTCACGCGCGGTCTACCTGGCCGTCGAGTGCAACGACGCCCCCTGGCCCACCGACTGGCGGGTGTGGGACCGGGACAACACCCGGCTCGCGCGGGTGGCGCCCTTCGAGACCTGGGACAACGTGTGGACGAACCTGCCGTGCGCCTACTGGAAGGCGCCCCGGCAGCGGCCGCTGGACGTCGGCACCGGGCCGGGTGAGCTGCCGCCGACGCTGATCCTGGCCGCCGAGCGGGACGCCGCCACGCCGTACGACGGCGCCCTCGAACTGCGCGACCGCCTCGCCGGCTCGGTCCTCGTGACGGAGCGGGACGCCGGCGCCCACGGTCTGGCGGGCGGCCCGAACGCCTGCGTCAACGGCCATATGGAGGCGTATCTGCTGGAGGGGCGGCTGCCGGGACGGCGCGCGGAGTGCGCCCCGCACGCCGAGCCGAAGCCGACGGCCCCGGACCGGCCGGGGCCGTCGAACACGTCCGCTGATCAGGCCAGAGAGGCGACCAGTTCGGCGATGTCCTTGCGGCGGCCCGTGTAGAACGGCACCTCTTCGCGGACGTGCCGGCGGGCCTCCGAGGCGCGCAGGTGACGCATCAGGTCGACGATGCGGTACAGCTCGTCGGCCTCGAAGGCGAGGATCCACTCGTAGTCGCCGAGGGAGAACGAGGCGACGGTGTTGGCGCGCACGTCCGGGTAGCCGCGGGCCATCTTGCCGTGGTCGGCGAGCATGCGGCGGCGGTCCTCGTCCGGCAGCAGATACCAGTCGTAGGAGCGCACGAAGGGGTAGACGCTCACGTAGTCGCGGGGCGTCTCGTCGGCGAGGAACGCCGGGATGTGCGCGCGGTTGAACTCGGCGGGGCGGTGCAGCGCCATGTTCGACCAGACGGGCTCCAGGGCGCGGCCCAGCTTCGTCCGGCGGAAGAGGTTGTACGCCTCCTGCAGCGCGTCGCTGGTCTCCGCGTGCCACCAGATCATGAGGTCGGCGTCGGCGCGCAGGCCCGAGACGTCGTACGTGCCGCGGATCGTCACGTCCTTGGCGGCGAGCTGGTCGAACAGCTCCTGGACCTCGCCGGCGTACCCGGCGCGGTCCTCGGGGAGGACGTCCTTCAGCTTGAAGACGGACCAGAGCGTGTAGCGGATGACCTCGTTGAGGTCCTTGGCCAGCTTGCCCTTGTTCGGGATCCTGCCGGACTCGGGGGTAGGGGCGTCGTTGCTCATGGCCTTATTCTCCTGCTCCGCCGTGCAGGCTCTGCACCGGGTGGGCGGTGAGCTCCTGCACACCGCGCAGGTCGCCCCGGATCCGGTCCACGGCCGCGTACGCGCTCGCGATGCAGGCCGGGATGCCGACGCCGTCGTAGGGGGCGCCGCAGACCGCGAGGCCGGGGAGCCGGGCGATGTGCTCACGGACGCGGGCCACGCGGGCGTGGTGGCCGACGGGGTACTGGGGCAGACCGTCGTCCCAGCGGGTGACGCGGGTCGCGACGGGCGTGGCGCCGAGGCCGGTCGCCGCCTTCAGGTCCTGCCGGGAGACGTCGACCAGCTCGGCGTCGTCACGCTGGAGGATCTCCGTCTCGCCGTACCGTCCGACGGAGGTGCGCAGCACGACGAGGTCCGGGTTCTCGTCGGCGATCCAGCCCCACTTCTGCGAGGAGAAGGTGGACGCCTTGATGGTGCGCCCGTCGACCGGCGGCACGAGGAAGCCGCTGCCGTCGGGCAGGGCCGTCCCGGAGCGGCGGTAGGCGAGGGTGACCAGGGCCATGGAGGCGTACTCGACGCCGTCGAGCTCGGCGGCGGCACCGGGGTTCTCGGCGCGCAGCAGCCGGGCGGCGGCAGGGGCCGGGGCGGCGAGGACCACGGCGTCCGCGAGCCACTCCCGCTCACCGGAGCGGACCTGCCAGCCGCCCTCGGGGGTGCGCCGCAGCTCCGTCACCGGCGTCCGGGTCAGGATCTCGCCCCCACGCGCCCGGACCGAGTCGGCAACCGCGAGGGGCAGGGTGCCGATGCCGCCCCGGATCCCCATGAACACCGGGCCGGTCTGCTGGGCCGCGGCGGCCTTGGCCTGGAGCTCGCGGACCCCGGCGGTGAGGGAGGTGTGGGTCCGGGCCACCTGGAAGAGCTGCGGGACGGCCGAGCGCATGGAGATGCGGTACGCGTCGCCCGCGTACACCCCACCCAGCATGGGTTCCAGCAGGCGGTCGACGACCTCGCGGCCGAGGCGCTCCGCCACGAACTCCCCCACCGCCACGTCGTCGCCGACCTCGGTGCGGGGCAGCTCGGCGTCCCGCTCGATGCGGGCGAGGCCCTCCTCGGAGACCACGCCGGCCAGGGCGGACGCGGTGCCGGGCACCCCCATCACATGCCCCTTGGGGAAGGGGCGCAGGGCGCCGCGGGTCCAGAGCGAGGCGGTCGCCGTGGCCGGAGGCCCAAGGCGGTCGGCGAGGCCCACGGCGCGCGCGAGCGCCACCGCCTCGGGGCGGCGGGCCAGCATCGACTCGGCGCCGAGGTCCACCCGCGCGCCCGCGACCTCCCCGGGCAGCAGCTTGCCTCCGACCCTGCCGGAGGCCTCCAGCACGCTCACCCGCGCCCCGTGCTCCAGCAGCCGGTGCGCGGCGGCCAGCCCCGCGATGCCCGCCCCGATGACGACGACCTGCCCTTGAACTTCGCGCATGTCCCCAGCCTCTCAGACCCCACCGACAGCGCCGCCGCGCCCCGGTGTCCTTCACGAGTCCCGACCGTGACCGCATCGGAACCGTCCCGGGCCAAACGTCCGGCCCCGTACGTGCGTCGAAGAAGCGTCAGCAGAATCGACCCTCGGGGGATGCCCAGCATGCGCACACGACGACCCGTACGACGCCCCGCCCCGGCCCTGGCCGCACTCCTGCTGGCCTCGGCCCTCGCGCTCACCGGATGCAGTGGCGCGGGAGAGGACTCCGCCGGCAGCAGCAAAGCCGACCGGGGAGTCGCCGCCCCGCAAGCGGACGACGAGGACGGCGCGAAGGAGGCCGCCCCCGGCGGCGCCGGAAGCGGAGCCAGGGCGACCGCGCCGCCGAAGGTCACCACGACCCACATCATCCGCACCGCCTCCCTGACCGTGCGGGTCAAGGACGTCCCCAAGGCCCTGGAGCAGGCCCGCACCGGCACCGAGAACGCGGGCGGTTACGTCGGCAACGAGACCACCACCCGGGACGCCGAGGGCCATGAACGCACCCGGGTGGTGCTGCGGGTGCCCGTCGAGAAGTACGACGAGGTCCTCGCCGAACTGGAGGGCACCGGCAAACTCCTCGACCGCAGCGCGAAGGCCGAGGACGTCACCGACCAGGTCGTGGACGTGAAGAGCCGCATCACGTCGCAGCGTGCCAGCGTGGCCCGGATCCGCGAGCTGATGGACCGGGCCGACAAGCTCAGTGACGTGGTGACCCTGGAGGGCGAGCTGAGCACCCGCCAGGCCGACCTGGAGGCGCTGCTCGCCCGGCAGGAGTCCCTGAAGGACCGCACCAGCCTGGCCACCATCACCCTGTCGCTGTCCGAGACCCCGGTGAAGAAGGAGGCGAAGGACGACGACCCGGGGTTCGTGGACGCGCTCGCGGGCGGCTGGAACGCGTTCGTGACGATGCTGCGCTGGCTCGCGGTGGTCTTCGGCGCGGTGCTCCCGTTCGCGGCGGTGGCCGCGCTGACCGTCCTGTTGTGGCTGCGGGTCGTACGCCCCCGTCTGCCGCGGCGTCCCGCGCCCGCGCCCATGACGACCGCCCTGGGCCCGCTGCCGATGGCCCGGCCGGCACCCGAGGCGCCCTCGTCGAAGCCCGGCGAGCAGGACTGAAATGGCCTGCTCCCGTAGCGTGTTCGCATGAACATGAGCCGTGCACGGAAGCGACTGGTCGTCATCGGCGGCGACGCCGCGGGCATGTCCGCGGCGTCGCAGGCACGCCGTCTGAGGGGCCCCGACGAGCTGGAGATCGTGGCGTTCGAACGGGGTCACTTCACGTCGTACTCGGCGTGCGGCATCCCCTACTGGGTCGGCGGCGACGTCACCGACCGGGACCGGCTCATCGCCCGCACCCCCGAGGAGCACCGTGCCCGGGACATCGACCTGCGGCTGCGCACCGAGGTCACCGAGCTCGACGTCGACCGGCAGCGGGTGCGCTCGCGCGATGCCGGCTCCGGTGCCGGGTCCTGGACGTCGTACGACCAGCTCGTGATCGGGACCGGGGCCCGGCCGATCCGGCCGGACATGCCGGGCGCCGACGCCCCCGGGGTGCACGGCGTGCAGACCCTCGACGACGGCCAGGCGCTGCTGGACACGCTGGAACGCACGCGGGGCCGGCGCGCGGTGGTCGTCGGGGCCGGATACATCGGTGTGGAGATGGCCGAGGCGCTCATCAACCGCGGCTACGGGGTGACGGTCGTCAACCGGGGCAGCGAGCCCATGTCGACCCTCGACCCCGACATGGGCCGCCTGGTGCACAAGGCCATGGAGGGCCTCGGCATCACGATGGTCAACGACACCGAGGTCACCGGGATCCTGACCGGTGACGACGGCGCGGTACGGGCCGTGTCCACGACGGATGCGCAGTTCCCGGCGGACGTCGTCGTCCTCGGCATCGGCGTGCGCCCCGAGACGGCCCTCGCGAAGGCCGCCGGACTTCCCCTGGGCCCGCACGGCGGTCTCCTCACGGACCGGTCGATGCGGGTGCGCGGCCACGAGAACGTCTGGGCCGGCGGCGACTGCGTCGAGGTCCTCGACCTGGTCTCCGGACAGGAGCGGCACATTCCGCTGGGCACCCACGCCAACAAGCACGGCCAGGTCATCGGCACCAACATCGGCGGCGGCTACGCCACCTTCCCGGGCGTGGTCGGCACGGCGGTCAGCAAGGTCTGCGACCTGGAGATCGCCCGCACCGGCCTGCGGGAGAAGGACGCCCACCGGGTCGGCCTGCGCTTCGAGGCGGTCACCATCGAGTCGACCAGCCGCGCGGGCTACTACCCGAACGCCTCCCCCATGACGGTCAAGATGCTCGCCGAGCACCGCACGGGCCGCCTGCTGGGCGTCCAGATCGTCGGCCGGGAGGGCGCGGGCAAGCGGGTCGACATCGCGGCGGTCGCCCTCACCGCGGGCATGACGGCGGAACAGATGACGGCCCTGGACCTCGGCTACGCCCCGCCGTTCTCCCCGGTCTGGGATCCGGTCCTGGTGGCGGCCCGCAAGGCGGCGGCGAAAGTCCGCAGTTCCCCGTGAGACGGGGTGGGATCCTTCCCCGGGGGCGCGGGGAACCGCGCGACAGGCCTCGGCGAACCCGCACCCGGCACCGAACGCCGCACTCCCGGGGCGAATGGCCTACGCGGTCCCGGCCGTACCGTTGATCCGGTCGATCGCCTGCCGCGCCTGCTCCGCCGGCGGCCGGGCCGGCAACGACGACACCGACGCCGAAGCAGCCGTCACCGCCGGCGGCTGCTCCCCCGCCGGCTTCGCGTGCGAAGCCACCCGGGTCGACCGCAGCCGGTGGCTCACCGCCTCCTCCAGCGTCACGGGCCGCCGCATCTGGGTCGCCAGTCGCCCGGCCTCCTGTCCGAGGCGGGCCACGTCCTCCCAGGGCAGCCGCACCACCAGCGTCAGCTCCGCCTCGCCGTCGGGCAGGGCGTGCATCGCGGGAGTAACTCGGTCGTTCATCGCCTGTTCCTCACGTCGGCCCCGCGACCCGCCTTCCCCGCGCCGCGGGCGGTTGCCGAGACATACGCACGCCTGGACGACTGTGTTCAGCAGCGCCCCCTCCGGTGCCGCGAGGGTGTCGGAAATCCTTCGGATCCTCCGCCCCGATGTCGATTCTCCGGGCTCCGCGGGCTGTGGCTGGCCCACGGCTCGACCTGGCTGAAAAGTGACCTCGGGTCGGCGACACCGTCGCACCGGAACGGAGTACTTGTGAACGTCGGAACAACGGCGACCGGACCACGGCGGAGTCCGAGAGCCACGCTGATCATGGCTTGCATCGGCGTGTTCGTCGCATATCTGCCGGTGACCAGCGTCTCGGCGAGCCTTCCCGCCATCCAGCGGGCCCTGGACGCCTCGACCTCGCAACTGTCGTGGATCTCGGACGCGTTCGTCCTGCCCATGGCGGCCCTCATCCTGACCGCCGGTGTCTTCGGAGACGTGCACGGCCGCAAGAAGGTCTTCCAGGCGGGCCTGTCGTTCGCCACCGTCGGAGCGGCCGTCGCCCTCAGCGCGCAGTCGGTCCAGGTGCTGTGGGCCGGGCAGGCACTGGCCGGGCTGGGGGCGGCCGCGTTGCTGCCCACGACGCTGGCGCTGATCAGTCATGCGGTACCCGACCCGCACGAGCGTGCCAAGTTCGTCGGCCTGTGGGCCGCTTCCCTGATGGCGGCCCTGGCCGTCGGCCCCCTGCTGGCGGGCGTGATCATCGACCACGCCGCCTGGCGGTGGATCTACCTGCCCGCCATACCGGTGGCCGTCCTCACCATGGCGGTCGCCGCACCCCTGGTGGCCGACTCCCGGGCCCCCGGCTCCCGTCGGCTCGACTGGCCCGGCCAGATCACCGCCGCCCTGGCGATCACCTCACTCGTCTACGGCGTGATCGAAGGCGGCGCCGACTCCTTCACCGAGCCCAGGGTCGTCGTCGCCCTCGTGCTGGCCGCCGTCAGCGCCATCGCGTTCGTCCTGGCCGAGCGGCGCAGCGCCAGCCCCATGCTGGACCTGACGCTCTTCCGGAGTCCGGCGTTCAGCGCCACCACGCTGATCGCGATGATCACCTTCCTCGGGCTGATCGGCTTCTTCTTCGTCCTCAGCCTCTACTTCGGCATGGTGCAGCGGCTCGACACCCTCGACGCGGGCTACCGGCTGCTGGCCGTGACAGGCGTGTGCCTGCTCGTCGGAGTGATGGCGGGGCCGATGATGCGCCGGCTGTCCGCCCGCCTCCTGATCACCACCGGTCTGCTCATCACCGCGGGTGCCCTGATGTCCCTGACGGCTCTCGACGCCCAGACCCCGTTCGGTGCGCTGGCCTGGCGACTGGCCCTGCTCGGTCTCGGTCTCGGTCTGGTCGTCACACCCATGACCGCCACCGCCGTCGCCTCCGCCCCGCATCGTCTGGCGGGCATGGCGGCCGCGGGCAACAACGCCTTCCGCCAGGTCGGCGGAGCTCTCGGCCCCGCCGTGCTGGGCGTGCTGCTGACCACCAGGACCACGGACACGCTGCCCGGTCACCTCGCCGACGCCGGCGTGGACGGCGGGACGGCGCAGCGGATCACCGCGGCCGTGAATGCCGACGGGCTGGGTGCGGTGGCCCGGATGGACCTGGGAGCCGAGACCGGCCGGGCCCTGGGTGCCCTCTCCGACGCCTTCCTCGACGGCCTCTACCTGTGCCTCGTCGTCGCCGCTGCTCTCGCGCTGCTGGCCGCGATCGTCGCGATGGTGCTGTTGCGCACCCCGCGGGTCTCGGCCCACGCCGCCCCCAGGACGGTGGAGCCGCTGCGCGAGAACGAGCCGGAACCGACCCTCGTGGGGGCGGCCGCCGGGCACGGTGCCGCGAAGGCCCCGCTGCCACGGCCGGGCGGACAGGGCTTCGCCGCCGGCGGGGCCGGTGTCCCTGCGCAGGCCACTCACGGCGCAGTCGTCTCCGGCCGGGTCCGTGACACCACCGGCGACGGTATGGCGGGCGCCACGCTCACCCTCATCTCACCGGCCGGGAGCCAGATCGGCCGGGTCGTGGCGCACAGCGCCGGCCGGTACGAGCTGACCGCCCCCGCGGCGGGGTCGTACGTGCTGATCGCCGCTGCGGACGGCCACCAGCCCCAGGCCACCACGGTCGTGCTGGGCGAGCGGCCCTTGCTCCATGACCTGGTTCTGGCGGGCGGCAGCAGGATCGGCGGGACCGTGGTGTCGGCCGCTGACGGCGTGGCCGTGGAGGGCGCCCTGGTCACGGTCACCGACGTACGGGGCGACGTACTGGCCGGCGGCACGACCGACGCCGCCGGGCGATTCGGCTTCGGTGAGTTGCCGGCGGGCGACGTCACGCTCACGGTGAACGCCCCCGGGTTCCGGCCCGAGGCCCTCCCGGTCCAGGCGACCGGTCCCGAAGTGACCGCTCTGAAGGTGCCGCTGCGGCCGGGTGCGCAGCTGCGGGGCGTCGTACGGGCGGGTGCCCCCCTGAGGAACTTGACCGACGCACGGGTCACACTGGTGGACGCGGCCGGAAACGTCGTGGGCACCGCGACCACCGGCCCTGACGGCTGCTACGCCTTCGCCGACCTGGACGCCGGCAGCTACTCGGTGAGCGCCGCCGGGTATCCGCCCGTGACCCGGAAGGTCAGCGTCGACGGTCGGGGCCCGGCGGAGGTCCCTCTGGCTCTGGGCCACCCGGACAACTGAAGCGGGTGCCCCGGCCGCCGCTCGCACCCGGACCGCGTCCGGTGATACTGGGGCCCGCGGCGGCCGGTTCCGGTGCGGGGCGCCTCCGCCGCACGGGAGCGTGCCCGTCGTCACCGGCACCCGGCTCAGGAGCAGGAGGCAACAGTGCAGTCCCAGGCACTCGATCCACTCGACCGGAAGCTGCTGCAGGCGCTGCAGCTCGACGGCCGGGCGCCGTTCAACCGGATCGCGGACGTCCTGGGAGTGTCCGATCAGACCGTCGCACGCCGCTTCCGGCGGCTGCGCGGCGCACTGCACCTGCGTGTGCTCGGCATCACCGACGAGAGCCGGCTCGGCCGCAACACCTGGCTCCTGCGCCTGGGCTGCACCCCGGACACCGCCGAACAACTGGCGAGCGCCCTCGCCCGGCGTCCGGACACCACCCACATCAGTGTGATCTCGGGCGGCACCGAAGTGATGTGCGCCATGAGGCCACGCACCCGGCAGGCGAGGGACGAACTGCTCCTCGACCGTCTTCAGCGCACACCGCGCATCACCTCGGTCAGCGCCCACTGCCTGCTGCACCGCTTCTACGGTGGGCCGCTCGGGTGGCTCAACAAGATCAACGCCCTCACCGGCGACGAACGTGCCGCCCTGAGCCCGCCCCCCGTCGAGCCGGGCACCGACCGCGTCGTGCTGGACGAGGCCGACGAGGCGCTGCTCGCCGCCCTCGCCCGGGACGGACGCGCCCCGCTCACCGAACTCCAGGCGACCACCGGCCTGTCGGAATCAGCGGTGAGGCGGCGCCTGGACCGGCTGCGCTCCACCGGGATCCTCTATCTCGACGTGCAGTTCGACAAGGAACACTTCGGCAACGACGTCCTCGCCATGCTGTGGCTCACCGTCGCCCCGGCGGCCCTCGCCGACGTCGGCCACGCCCTCGCCTCGCATGTCGAGGTGAGTTTCGCGGCGGCCACCACCGGCCAGGCCAATATCGTCGCCGCCACCCTGCACACCGGCACCGGCGACCTCTACACCTACCTCAGCGACACCGTCGGAGCCCTGGACGGAGTCCGCTCCGTCGAGACCGCCCTCACCCTGCGCGAGGTCAAGCAGCTCGCCTACGAACCGGGCCGCTGAGGGGAGTTCGCGCGGTCAGCGCGCCGTCAGCGCGTGCACGTGCTCCACGAGCCGGGTCAGCGCGTCCGGGTCGGTGGAGGGCATGACGCCGTGGCCCAGGTTGAAGATGTGGCCCTCCAGGTCCTGCGCCGAGGCCAGGACCTCGCGGGTCTTCGCCTCGACGGCTTCCGTCGGGGCGAACAGCACGGTCGGGTCGAGGTTGCCCTGGAGTGCCTTGCCGGGGCCGATGCGGCGGGCGGCCTCGTCCATCGGGACGCGCCAGTCGACGCCGACGACGTCCGCGCCGGCCTCACCCATGAGGCCCAGCAGTTCGCCGGTGCCGACACCGAAGTGGATGCGCGGGACGCCGTAGCCGGCCACGGCCTCGAAGACCTTCGCCGAGGCGGGCAGCACCGAGCGGCGGTAGTCGACGGGGGCCAGCGCACCGGCCCAGGAGTCGAACAGCTGCACCGCCGAGGCGCCCGCCTCGATCTGCACCTTCAGGAACGCGGCGGTGATGTCCGCGAGGCGGTCGAGCAGGTCGGCCCACAGCTCCGGGTCGCCGTACATCATCGCCTTGGCGTTCTCGTACGTGCGGGACGGGCCGCCCTCGACGAGGTAGCTGGCGAGGGTGAAGGGGGCGCCGGCGAAGCCGATGAGGGGCGTGGCGCCGAGCTCGCGGGTGAGCAGGCCGATGGCCTCGGTGACGTAGGAGACGTCCTCGGGGGTCAGGTCACGCAGCTGCGCGAGATCGGCGCGGGTGCGGATCGGGTGCTCGACGACCGGGCCGATACCGGGCTTGATGTCGAGGTCGATGCCGATGGCCTTGAGCGGGACGACGATGTCGCTGAAGTAGATCGCCGCGTCCACGCCGTGCCGCCGCACCGGCTGGAGGGTGATCTCGGTGACCAGCTCGGGCCGCATGCAGGATTCGAGCATCGCGGTGCCCTCGCGCACCTTGCGGTACTCCGGCAGTGAGCGCCCGGCCTGCCGCATGAACCACACCGGCGTGTGCGGCACGGGCTCACGCCGGCAGGCCTTGAGGAAGGCGGAGTCGTATGCGGCGGACGGCTGCTGGGCCCGAGGGGCGTCGTTGGCACTCACGGGGCCAAGTTTCGCACGCCGCCTGACAGCACTATTCAGCCCCTGGAGAGGCGCGGGGTGTCTAGCCCGGCACGCGGGCTCCGGTCCCCGTAATCTTCCCGCATGGCTGCGGCTCAGGGACGACTGTCGGACGGCGCTGGCGGTATGGACGAAGCGAAGGACACCGAGAACGACCGGCGGGAGGCGGACTCCGCCCCGCTGCCCTTCCGGGCCGCCGTCGACGCGCTGCGGGCGGCGCGGCTGCGGCCCCAGATCGAGGTCGAGCCGACACCCGCGCCGAAGCGGCTCGCCCCCTACTCCTATGCGCTGGAGGCGGCGGTCGTCGACGGCGACCAGGACCTGGCCGACGGCCGGCTGGTGCTGCTGCACGACCCGGCCGGGCACGACGCGTGGCGGGGCACGTTCCGGCTGGTGACGCTGGTGCGCGCGGAGCTGGAGCCGGAGATGGCGGCGGATCCGCTACTGCCGGAGGTGTGCTGGTCCTGGCTGACCGGTGCGCTGCAGACACGTGGGCTGACGTACGGGGAGCCGAGCGGCACCGTCACGCGCGCGAGCTCCCACTACTTCGGCGGGCTGTCCGCGCGCCCGGCCGCGTCGCAGATCGAGATCCGCGCGTCGTGGACGCCGCGTGAGGGCCTGGGCGGAACTCCGGACACGGCGGCGCACCTTGCGTCCTGGTGCGATCTGCTCGCCCAGATCGCGGGGCTGCCCCCGGCCGGTCCGGGCGACGCGTCCGTGGTGTCACTGCCCCAGCGGCGAGGGCCGCAGTCCCGCTGATCAACTCCTGATCAGCCCTGGATCAACCCCTGATCGACCTCTGACCGCCCCGCACTGATCGACCTTGTGCGGGGCGGTCAACCATGTCATGCCGACGATCACACCTGAGTACCCCTCTTGGCCGAATCACTTTGTCGATACGGCCACTTTCGACCGCGTACCGACGCAGACCGAAACCGTTCCACCTTCGAATGATCGACCGCGTGTCCGAATTGCACGGATTGTTATCACTGAATCGTGATCATTCTCTAAAGGCGGACGGGTTCGGTGCCGAAGACGACTGTGACCTTGAAAGCACGGTTCGTCCCGGCTTCACCCCCAAGAGCCGGCCCCGTCCCGCCACCCCCAGGAGGCCTGGTGTCCGTTCTCCTCGAGCAGCCCGCAAGCCTGGTCGCCTACCGCCCGAACAAGCCGACCGCCATGGTGGTCGTGGCCGACCCGCGCGTCCGCTCCACCGTCACCCGCCACCTGTGGGCGCTCGGTGTGCGCGACGTCATCGAGGCCTCGTCCATCGCGGAGGCTCGTCCCCGCATCGGCAACCCCCGCGACATCTGTGTCGCAGACGTCCACCTGCCGGACGGTTCCGGCCTCACCCTGCTGTCGGAGACCCGCGCCGCGGGCTGGCCCAACGGGCTCGCCCTCTCCGCCGCCGACGACATCGGCGCCGTGCGCAACGCACTCGCCGGCGGAGTGAAGGGTTATGTCGTCACCGGCACCCGTACCAACGTCGGGCTCCCCACCCGGCCGGGCGCCGCCCCCATCGGCGCCGCCGCCGCGCGACTGCACCGCCGCCCCCCGGG
>NZ_POUC01000173.1 GCF_002891435.1 Streptomyces cahuitamycinicus | reverse complement strand
CCCTTCAGTCCGGCCGCGGCCATGGCCCGCGCCTGCGGCCCGGATCCAGTTCCGCAGCGTCTCCGGGTTCACCCCCAGATCGGTGGCGATCGCCTTGATCGTCGCTCCCGGCCTCGACCGGTACAACCTGACCGCGTCCGCTTTGAACTCCGGCGGGTAGTGCTTCATCACCATCTGTGCAGGACTCCTGTCCACCCGGACCATCAAGATCCAAGTGTCTCCGGTGTCCAACATCCGGGGTCAAGGCCCGGCGGGCCGATGACGGCAGGTCCGTACTTGTCGCTGGACGCGGTCGGCGGCTGCTTCAGCCACCAGCCGGGTTCGCGGGCGTCATCGAGGCTGATCTACCGGGCGACCTGGCCGGCGTCGACGAGGTCCTCGCCTCTGAGGACTATCCACCAGCCGGGCGGCAGCGCTGGAGACCGACGGCATCCGTCAACTGGTAAGCCGTGGCGCGCAGATCGTCGTCGTGGACGGAGGGCTCGCCCGGGCGGCGGTTCCTCTCCCGCCGGCTGCCGCCGGCGAACAACCGCAGGGTCGCGGCGCGGGCCGCCTGGCCGCGCCGACGCAGCACCCTGCCGAGGCGGACCACGAGTGCGAGGAGCGCGGCGCGGACGTCCCCTCCGTCCAGGGCCGGGGGAAGGTGCAGCGTATGGTCGCGGACTCGGGCAGGGAGCGGGGGACGACGGGGCGCGGGTCGATACCGCGGGCGCGGTCAACGGCCAGTCGGGCTGCCGGCCGCCCAGCAGACACTGGACGACGGCGAGAAGTCCCAATGACTGAGCAAGCCGTGCATGGTCTGTCGAAAAGCGCCGAGGCCCATGTCCTGCCCGTGCGGCTACCGCTGCCTCGCCGTGTGAAGGCCGGTTCCGCGGTGATTTCACGGCCGGAGATCGACGACGATGGAGCCCCTCGCACCAGACGACGACAAGGGGTGGGTGACGTGGCCGACTTGATCAGGCGCCAGGAGTATCCGGTGCATGTGGACTACAACGGATGGGCCTTGCAGGACTTCGACGACACGCAGGTCCCTGTGCCGTTCCCTGAGGGTTTCGAGAGCGACACGTTCCTCACTGCTCGCCCTGGGCGCCTCGATTTCTGCAGTGCCGGGCACACCCACACCGCGTCCCTGACGGTGGAGGTCTGGGACGGGGAACCTGCGGTGCCGGCCGGAGAATGGGACGAGACAGCTCTGGCCGGCATCGTTTGTTCTTCGGGCAGGTTGCGCGCCAGGGGAATGGCGGCAGGACCGATGCCGGAGGCGATCGCACTGTCGGACGGGCCCGGCGTCTGGACGGTGCGAGTGGTGTGCACCGGCCGCGAGGCGGCTTGTGCGCAGACCCAGCACGGTGTGGTGCACGGAGTCGAGCGCTACATCGCGCAGTTCTGGCCGAACGCCTAGATCACTGAGGGGCGGCTCGCATCTCCCGAGCCGCCCCCGCCCGTGGCGAAGGGCGCCTGCGAACTGACTTCGACCATGAAGCCGTCGTCCGGTCCCCTCCCCGCAGTTGCAGGTAGAGCCGATACGGTTCAGAGTCGGTGGGCGTCGGCTTCGCGGATGACTTCTCGGGAGCGGATCTGGTGCAACTCGAAGTGCATGCCGCTCGCTCCTACTGCTGGAGCTCCATGACATCGGCGACCACGCAGCTGACGTTGTCTGGGCCGCCGGAGCCATTGGCGAGGGCGATGAGTTCGCGGACGGCCTGCTCGGGTTCGATGATCGCGGAGAGCACCCGGCGGATGTCCTGGGTCGGCACGACGGTCGACAGGCCGTCGGAGCAGAGCAAATAGCGGTCTTCCCGCCGGGCGTCGTGAAGGCGCATGTCCGGAGTGGTGTCGGTTCCTTGGCCCAGGGCTCGGACCAACAGCGACCGCTGAGGGTGGAAGGCGGCTTCTTCCGGACTGAGGCGTCCTTCGTCGACCATCGACTGAACCAGGGTGTGGTCGTGGGTGATCTGAAACAGTTCTCCGTCACGCAGGAGGTAGACGCGGGTGTCGCCGATGTGGACGAGAGCCAGCTGCGACCCCGTCCAGAGCATTGCCGTGAGTGTCGTGCCGGTGTCTCCGGGGGAGGAGTCGCTCCCGGCGATGTTGTGGACGGCCTGCTTGGCCTGTTCGATGACGTCGTCGAGGACGTTGAGGAGACTGCCGGCCGGGACGCTGTCGGCTTCGAGGTGCTTGAGCGCGCCGATGGCGGCGGCGCTGGCAGGCGCTCCTTGGCTGCCACAGCCGTCCGCGACGGCGAGCAGCCGGGGTCCGGCGTAGGCGGCGTCCTGGTTGCTCTCGCGAACCAGGCCCCTGTCGGAAACGGCGGCGTAACGGATTCCCAGGGGTTTGGCGGTCGGGGACATGGCGGAGTCCTTCCGGGACAGGTGGTCGATGAGGAAGGTGGCCATGTCCCGCCGTGCGGCGGTGTCGGCCTCGACCTGGGCCCAGAACGCGCGGACCTCCTGGGCTGCCGCGACTGCATTCAACGTGCGGACGTGTTGAATACGGGCCAGCGGCATTCCAAGGCGGCGGAGCCAGGCGACGAGCCTGGCCTGCGCCAGCTGTTCCGGTGCGTAGAGGCGGTAGCCGGTCACCGGGTCAACGCGCGCGGGGGTCAGCAGGCCGAGCTCGTCGTACAGACGCAGTGCCTTCGGCGACAGCCGGGACGCCTTCGCGAACGCCCCGATGGTCAGCAACCCCATGCTCGTTCCTCCTCATGCCGAGCGCGTCGCCCGGCCCACTGATGCTGTGGGCTCCCCCAGGGTGAAGGTCAACCAAGGCCTTCTGTGTGGCCCCGTCCGATGCCCCCACTCAGATGACCTGGGCTTGTTCGGCTTGGTCCTTGGTGTGGGCGAGGTGGTGGGACTCGGTGCCGGTCTGGATGATGGCGCCGTTGAAGGTCGAGGCCGTGTTGGCCGAGTGTCTTCAACCGAATCAGGACGCTCAAGCGCCAGATGTTCGGCCGAGGCGGCTGCGATCTCCTCCGCAGGCGTGTCCTGCTACACGTAGGGCCACGTTCCCCAGGTGCCGTAGGTGCTGAGATGAGGCTCAAGGGCGCCATGTGTCGGACGAGCTCCCGTGACTTCTGCTGCAGGGCGGCTGTCCACTCCTTCGCATGGGGATCCGAAGCCGTCTTGAGCTAGTGGCTCTCGGCGCGCTGGACCGCATAGGAGATCGACATTACGGTCAACCAGCCCTCGACGGAAAGCGAGCCGGAGCCACTTCACGTGGACGAAGCCGACACCCGTCCTGCTCAGAGATGGTTGGCCGCTGCGGTCCCGGCCTTGCCTCGGCGGGGCGGGCGCGCCGCAGCCGCTCGACGCCCTGGTGAGGTTTCCGGGCGCCGAGCGCTGCGACAGAGCGACCTGGGGCGGCCGCTCAAGGGCGTTGCATCACTCGGTCCACCACGGCCTGGGCGGCCACAAACGACCACTGCTTGTACGTCTGTGCTCCTGCGGTGCGCCGGTCACGCAGCAAGCAGTGCTGACCCGCGTACTGCGGCGCCCGCCCCGCTGCCCGGGGCGGGCGCCGCAGTACGCCCTGGGTTTGTACGACCGCGCATGTTCGGGACGGCTGTTCAGGAATGCCCGTGGCGGGTGCCCCTGAGGTGCGCGACGACGTCGTCGAGGTTCACGGTCAAGGAACGCCCGATATTGGCCCAGTCGTTCTTGGCGTGACCGAGGAGGTACTCGCGCCGTTCGGGTGCGCGCTCCGCGCGCCAGTTCGTGATCAGTGCACGCAGTGTGAGTCGTGCCAGCGCGGCAACCGGAAGCAGTGGGAGTTCCGAAGCCCGGATCGGCCGCTCCCGTTGGTAGCCTGCGGCGAAGGCGCAGGCCTCCCGCCAAGGATGGTCCGGCGTCCTGCCGAGCAGGTTCGCCATGCAAACGGCGGGATCGAAGATCACAGCACTGCGCACCGTGTCGCCGAAGTCGATAACGCCGGTGACGAAGTGATCGCTCTTTGGATCCACCACGATGTTGTAAGGGCTGAAGTCACCGTGGATCACTTGGGCTTCGAGATCACTCAGCCTCGGGGCGACGTTTTCGCCGAAGAGCCGGAAGACCGACTGGGCCAACTGGCGGTGCTCGGCGCTCGGCGTGTGCTCGACCAGTTCAGTCAGCTGGTGGAAATGCCGGATGTCCCATGCCAGACCTCGCCGGTCCGCCGGGTGCGTGAACGGCCTGAGCGCCACGTCGATCAGCCCCAGCATCTCACCCGCCTTGGCGAGCCGCCCCGCGTCCGGGTTCGTATCGGCCAGGACCTGGCCTTCGACGAAGTCGAACACCCGCAGGACCCGAGGCCTGCCGTCGTTCAGCCTGATCGTGACATGGTCGTCTCCGCCGGCGGTCAGTTTCACCCGCTGGACGGGCAAGTGCGCAGCGGTGGCTTCGAGGTAGCGCATCGCGGCGGTCTGGAGGGCGACAACCGCCTCCGCCTCGTCAGGTGGTGAGACCTTCACGAGGTAGTTGCTCGAATCGGTGCTGAGTCTGAACGTGTCGTCCTTCTCGGTCGCCAGTGCCGCCAAGCGCCCGCTGAGGCAGAAGTGCTCCTCGAGGAAGATGCTCACCAGCATCACGTCGATGGGCTCGTGGGAGGACGTGAGGCCACTCTCCTTGAGGAGCCGCTGAGCATAGGTCGGAGCGGGTGAGGTGTTCACCGTCAATCCCTTCGGCCAGCCTGTCACAAACGATTTTTCGCGACCTCGGCGAAGGTCTCCAGGAATCGGGTCACATCGGCGGAGTCGAAGGCCAGCGGGGGGCGGATCTTCAGTGTGTTCGCCGACGTGCCCGTACCGCTGATCAGGATGTGCCGGTCGCGCATGTCGTTGATGACGTCTTCGGCAAGCGCGCGGTCCGGCTCGAGGGTCTGGCGGTCCTTGACGATTTCCACGCCGACGAAGAGGCCGGCGCCGCGAACTTCGGCGACGTAGGGGGAGTTCTTGGTGATCTCACGCAGGCCCGCGCGCAGCGCGTTGCCGTTCTCCAGGACGCGCTGCTGCACGTTCTCCTTCTCGAAGACGTCCAGCACCGCGGCGCCGGCGGCCACGGGGATGGAGCTGCCGCCGAAGGTGTTGAAGTAGCGGACGTTGCGTCCGAACTCCTCGCAGATCTCGGGGCGGAAGACCACACCGGAGATCGGCAGGCCGTTGCCCATCGGCTTGCCCATGGTGACGATGTCCGGCAGCACACCGTGGCGACTGAAGCCCCACATCGACTCCCCGAGCCGGGCGAATCCCGACTGGACCTCGTCAGCGATGTAGACACCGCCGGCCGCATGCACCTCCTCCACCACGGCCCGCATGTAGCCAGGGGGGTCGGTGAAGATGCCGTCGCTGCTGTGGGCGCAGTCGGTGATCAGGGCCGCGAGCCGGTAGCCGTGCCGCTCGAGGTCGTCGACCGCGCCGCGCACCTGCTGCCTCATGTGCTCGTCGAGCGTAGATCCCGGCGCGACCAGGCGCGGGTCGGGAGCGTCGATGAGCCGGACGTTCGGGCCCAGCGGGGAGCCCGCGCCGAGGGTCGGGGAGAAGCTCGCGACCTCCCGGGTGATGCCGTGGTAGGCCCAGCGGGTGACGATGATGCCCTCGCCGCCGGTGTGGAACCGGGCCACGCGCACCGCCAGGTCGTTCGCCTCCGACCCGCTGCACGCGATGCTCAGCTTGGAGAGCTCCTCGGGGAAGGTCGAAAGGAGCCGCTCCGCGTAGTCGACCAGTGCTTCCTGGACGTAGCGCGTGTTGGTGTTGACCACCGCCATCTGGCGGGCGACGGCCTCGGCAACGTGAGGGTGGGCGTGCCCGACACAGGGGACGTTGTTGTAGGCGTCGAGGTAGTCGTTGCCGTCACGGTCGATCAGGTGGGCGCCGTAACCGGAGACGAACTCGACCGGCTCCCTGTAGATCAGCGTGTAGCCAGGGCCCAGCGCCTTGCTGCGGCGCCGGATGGTCTCTTGGAGGTGTTCGGGGAGCTTGCTCACTACCCCGGGGTCGAACCGGTTGGGGTAGTGGGCGATGGCCCGACTCAGCGTTGAAGTCATCGGCAGGTACACCTTCAGTCCTGTTCCGGGGTTGCTCGCTGCGTTGGCCGGAAACATACCACTATTCTTTCCAGTTCCAACCTGAAACTGGAATTGTTTCCGTGGTGACCATGCCGCCATGGCGGCCCGACGCGCCGGATCTGACCCCTGCCTCCTCGAACTGGCGACCCCGAGGACGGTCCGGGCGTTCTGGAGCGGCTGACCACAGACGGATCGCTCCAGGAAATCTGCGGAGTGCATGACAGATGAGTCGAGAACCGTCCGACAAGGCGGCAGACGCGAAACCCTTGGTCCTACCGTCCAGGCCGGTCCCTGCCCGATCGGCGTACAGGGCTCGATATGGTCGTCAGGTGACCAACCCGACCTCACGCGACTACAACAAGGCATCAGTACTCGACGTGGTCCTCTCCCACGCGCCCTTGACACGGAACAAGCTCATCGAGCTGACCGGCCTGAGCAAGGCCACGGTGTCCAGAGCGGTGGAAGAGCTCCGTGCCGACGGCTTCGTCGTCGACGGCGGGGTCGACGACATCACCGGCCGCGGCCGCCGCTCCACCTACTTGGACCTGCCCGGCACGACCGGGCACGTCGCCGGTGTCAGCTTCGGCGCCCAGACCACCGGTGTGCTGGTGACCGACCTGAGGGGGCGTGAGATCCAGCGCGTGACGGTTCCCACCGCCGCTCACCAGGAGGTCGAGGATGCCGCCCGATGGCTGGTCGACCTGATCGCGCAGGCCGCCGGATCGGCGCAGGGCCCTCTGCGTCAGATCGTCGCCGCAGTGCCCGGCCGAGTCCGGGGCGGCACGGAGATCCTCGGCCCCGCGGAGTCGATGAGACCCCTCGCAGGCTCAGGCCTCCAGCAAGCCGTCGAAAACCTGATCGAGGCCCCCGTACTCCTCGACAGCGATGCCAACGCGTCCCTGCTCGGGATCCTCACCGACGACACAACCATCAGGAACGCCGCGCTCTTCAGCGTCAGCACCATACTCAACTTCGCCAGCTGCACGGATCATGAGCTCGCCCGGGGAAGTACACCCACATTCGGCGACATCGGTGTGCTCTCCTCCGGAGTCGGTGACGAGAACCTCGACGAGTTGCTGAGCACGCGAGGTCTCCTCCGGTTCGCTCGCGCGCAGGGGCTCGACCTGGAACGCATCGAGGATCTCTGGCTGCAGCCGCACACCGAGACGCCGCATGCCGAGGTGCTGCAGGCATTCACCACGGCCATCGTGACCGCTGTGAGCGTCGTCGCGGTGACGCTGGACCCGGAGTCGGTCTACTTCGTGGGCCGGCTGCGCCCGCTCGTCGACGTCGTCCTTCCCCAGGTGCGCGAGCGGCTCGATCAGAGCCTTCCGGCGGTGCCGGAGATCAGGACAGGTCCCCATCTGATCGGTCTGTCGACGGCACAAGGAGCGGTGTATGCGTGCCTGACGATCGCTCAGGAACGGCTGCGTGAGGCCGTCCTCGGAGCACGGCAACAGAGCCGGCTCACGGAACGGGCCGCACCGGCCTTCTGAACCGGCTCACGGAGCAGGCCCCACCGGCCTTCTGAACCGACCGCCAACAGGCGAGACACTTCGGGTCACAGACGATGACCGGTGCCCGCCATCAGATGGAGCTCAACACCCCGGGCCGCGCCCCAGCCTCCTCCCACACAGCGGGTGTCGACCGCATCGAGCTGGTCCTCACCGACAACGCCTGGCCTGCCCACAAGCCTCGCCTGGCAGCAAGCCCGGCCTGTCTCGGCGTGACTCGACACAACTCGCTCCCGCCGCCTCCCTGAGCCGCTGCTGCCGAAAGCAGAACGCCGGGAACGGTCAGGCCGGTTGGGCCTGGGCCGCGGCTGGGGAGGACGGGTGCGGGCGGGTGCGCAGTCGCACGGTCAGTGCGCTCACACTGCCGGCGAGGATGCCGAAGACGAGCGCCGCAGACACACCTGAGCCCACAGAGACGTAGTACAGCAGTGGCCCGCCGGTGCTGCCCTGGTAGGAGAGTAGCGAGCTCCAGATTCCACTCACCACGACGCCGAGGGTGGTGGCGGCGACGGAGCCGAGCGCGTAGGCGGGGTAGGTCACGCGGTCCAGCAGGACGGCCAGCAGCCGCAGTCCCCACCAGACGAGGGCGAGCAGCACCACGTCGCCGAGCCGGTACAGCAGCCAGCGCCCGGAGGCGGGGCTGGTGGGCATGGTCCAGGCGCTGAGCTGAACCCACTGCCGCAGCAGATCACCGGGCTCGGACAGCCGTCCTCCGCTCCCGAACCCGGACTGGATGCGCCCGGCGACCCGGTCGTTGGAGAGCACGATGAGGGCGAAGGCGACCACGACAGTGCCCAGGGTCGCGGCGAGTCGTGCAGTGGCCGTGGTCGGCACGACCGGGCGTGGCTCTGAGGTCGCCTCGCGGCACAGCAGGGTCATGAGGCCGGTGGTCGCCGCTGCCGCCACCAAGGCGGCGCCCACCGGGAGTTCGCGGCCCTGAGACATGGCGCTCGCGAGGCCGGGTAGCAGCCGGAAAGTCGCCGAGCCGCCGGAAGCCACCATCCATGGCGCGGAGACAGTGACAGCGAGCATGGCCGCGGCGATGCCCCAGCCCCATAACGCCGCAACGGAGACGACAGCGCGCCTGACGCCTCGGCCCGAGAGCCGACGCAACAGCGGCAGCGCGCCGCACGAGAAGAGCAGGACGAGCGCGGCGTAGCGCACCCGCATGGCGGTCTCACTCAGAGCCGCATAGTCCGCGCCATGACCGACCGCGCCCGCAGGACGGGTGAACTGCGTCGAGGACGGGAGGTCGGTCGACCACGGCAGCGTCCACGCCAACAGGCGGTTTGCTTGGTCGGGGCCGAAGAATCGCGTGGCACCGGGCAAACTGAGTGCGTGGGCACTGGAGCCCGCCCACCAGAGCAGTCCAGCCAGCAACAGCGCCCCGAAGAACGCCGGTCCAAGCACATGCCGATACGTCATTTGATCCCGCCCCCTGCCCGCTCCTGCGGGTCCCGATGCCGCCGGTCGGCGGACATGACAACGGCCACAGATGTATCAGACAGCGGTGGCGCGGTCACCTTGGTAACCGGTACCGGACGGCAACCGGCTGCCTGGAAGGCGGTGGAGTCTGCGCTACAGCTTCGTACGGAGACGCTGTAACTGTGCCTCATCCCTTCTGCGGTCCTCTGCCTTCGCCGATGAGGCTGGCTGTACACCGAGGCGGATGGACGCAGGATGCGGCGACGACCGGATCGCCGCTGTCGTTGTGACGCTGGGCGGAGCGACGAGTTCGTCTCGACGGCTTTGGCTGACCGCCGCGTTCAGGCGGGCAGGGCGGCGAGCCAGCTGGTCAGGAGCCGATTGACCTCGCCGGGGCGTTCTTGCTGGATCCAGTGGCCGCAGCCGTCGAGAAGGTGGGAGGAGACCAAAGCCGGCAGCGTGACCGGGTAGGCCTTGATCGCATCGGCCAGCCATGTTGTCGAAGCGTCCAGGCTGCCACCCATGAACAGGGACGGCTGGGTGATGGGGGCGCTGTCGAAGGCGGCGAGGTCCTCCCAGTCGCGGTCCATGTTCCGGTAACGGTTGAGCGCTCCGGTCACGCCGGTGCGTTCGAACTCCCCGGCGTAGGCGTCGAGGTCTCTTTCGCTGAGCCAGGCGGGCAGCCGGCCGCTGGGGAACCGGTCCCGCAACCTCCCGTCCTTGCTGACGAAGTGCGGATCGGGAGCGCCGGGTGCGGGCATGGTGTCGGCGGACAGGGCTGCGTAGAAGCCCGCGAGCCAGCCGCGCACATCGGGTTCGATCTCGGCCTCGGCGCGGCCCGGCTCCTGGAAGTACGAGACGTAGAACTCCTCATCCCCGCCCATCCGAGCGAAGATGCCGCTGGGACGGGGCCCGCCGCGGGGCGTGTAGGGAACGCTCAGCAGTCCCACCGCGCGGAAGACCTCCGGCTTGAGCAGGGCGGAGTTCGCGGCGATGGTCGCACCCCAGTCGTGGCCGATGACCACCGCCGTCTCCTCGCCCAAAGCGTGCACCACCGCGACGTTGTCCTCCACCAGGTCGACCATCCGGTACGCATCCGTCGCGGACGGCTTGGAGGAGCGGCCGTAGCCGCGGACATCGATGGCCACCGCCCGGTATCCCGCCGCCGCGAGTACCGGAAGCTGGTGGCGCCAGGAGTACCAGGATTCCGGAAAGCCGTGGATGAGCAGCACCAGCGGCCCGGTCCCCTGCTCCGCGAGGTGAATCCGGCCTGCCGGCGAGGAAACCAGCCGATGCGTGATCCCCGCGACGGACTGAGACATACGTTCCTCCAGGACCTCGGGGCTGCTGCGCGACCGAACGGCCAGTCACCGCACCGTTCGTCGGTTCAACGCCGATCATCCGAAAGAACCCGCCGTGACGACGATTTCGTTTGCCGGTTCAGCAAGGCCCCGACAGCTCGCTGCGCGCACACGGCCTCTGCAGGGACCTGAACGGCCGACTGCGGCCTCAGCCGGCACGCCGTAGGTGTAGGCGGGGTCTCATCGCCACGGTACGCGGAACGGGCCGCCGTTGGGGACGGGCATGTGGTGATCCCGCTCCGGCTGAAGGGTTGTCAGCCGCCGATGGGACCGCTGACGCCGGCGCCGCGCACGTGGCGGGACGCGACTACCTCGGCACCAGCGACCGTCATCGCCGACGATGCGCTCGTCCGCCTGGCGGCGCGTCGCGCAGGTGCTGTGTTCTGCCGGGTTCACTGATGGCTGTGAGCGAGCACTGCGGTTGGCGAGTTTCGCCACGAACTGTGCGCAGGGCTGGATCGGCCGGGCCGTCTCAGGTTGCAACGAGTTCTTCACACATCAGGTGCGACCCTCAGTCGGTCCTTGCCCCCTGGTCGAGGACTGCCCAGGCCAGCGCATAGCCGAAGCCGTTGACGGCCCAGTGCAGCGCCGCGGGCACCAGCAGGCTTCCGGACCGGCGCCGCAGCTCGCACAGGACGATCCCGGCTGCCGTCGTGGCGACGACGGCAGCCGCGACCGGCAGCACGTTGCCTGCCGGCCCCGTGTCCAGGACCGCGGCCGCCGGGTTGGCCCGGCTCAGCCCGCGCGAGGGAAGCACATGCCAGAGCCCGAACAGCACCGACGACACAGCCGTGGCCCATCCGGTACCACGCCGGCGCCGCACCATGGCCCACAGGACACCGCGGAAGGCGACCTCCTCCAGCAGCACGGTGCCGACCGGCACCCGGACCAGCACCCGCCACAGCAGTTGCCCGAGAGTCAGGCCCGCGGCGCGCTGGTCCTCGAACGCCTCCCTGGTGACAGGAAGAGCAAGCCCGGCCAACAGGACGGCAAGAACCGCGCCGACCAGGACCCATGCCCACCGCAGCCCTCTGCGCAAGGCGACTGTGTCGAGCCCGAGATCGGCGCGGGTGAGACCGTCCCACCGGGCGATCAACAGCAGCGCGGCAGCCGTGACCACGCAGGTGAGTACGTAGGCGCCGGGCGCGAGCCAATTGTTGAGCAGGTTCGCGCCCACCAGGACGGCGATGACACAGGACATTCGCATGGTGCCACCAGCATGGCGCAATCCACCCCACGAGCCGCAACGACGCTACGAGCGAGCCCCCCACGAGCCGGGACGACGCTGCGAGCGCCCTACGGCTGAGGAGACTTGACAGTCCAGGCGCGCGCGAGGATCAGGACGGCTTCGCCATCCCGTCCCCCTCCCCCGACTGAGCGTTTCGGACGCGCTGGACTCCCTCGGCCTGCGGCGTGCCCGGCGGCGCCGTCGTCCGCCGTGGGATCAGGTGTGTAGGCATGACGACGTGCCGGACGCGGTCGGCTTCGGCGTCGTCGATGAGTGCCAGGGCCAGTTCGCCGGCTTCGCGGCCGATGTCCGAGGGTGACTGGGCCACGGTGGTCAGGTCGAACCAGTCGGCGATGGGCTGGTCGTCGAAGCCGAGG
This sequence comes from Streptomyces cahuitamycinicus, assembly GCF_002891435.1. GTDB lineage: Bacteria > Actinomycetota > Actinomycetes > Streptomycetales > Streptomycetaceae > Streptomyces > Streptomyces cahuitamycinicus. The sequence continues at coordinate 3,686 of NZ_POUC01000173.1, read as the reverse complement.
ACGGAGACGCGTTCGGGCACCGGGATCTGCGCCCTGCGCAGAGTCCATATGACGGCCACTGCGACCTCGTCCTGCTCGGCGAAGACGGCGGTTGGCGGTTCGCGCAGGCTCAACAGCCGTCCGACTGCCTGGGCGGTGGCGCGCTTGTCGCCGGGCAGGGTGGAGACCACCAGGTCGTCGTCGGGTGGGATGCCTGCTTCGTCGAGTGCCTGCTGGTAGCCGAGCAGCCTCTCGTTGGAGCTGAAGGAGAAGCCGGTTGCGCCCACCGTCTGGACGAAGGCGATGCGGCGGTGGCCGAGGTTGAGCAGGTGCCGGGTGCCGTGCAGAGCGGCGGTCACGTCGTCGACGTAGACGCTCGGCCGTCCTGCTACGTGCTGGCTGACGTAGATGACCGGCATGCCGAGGTTGTCCAGGCTCGCGGCCTCCTCGTCAGTGAGGTCGAAGCAGAACACCAGGAGCGCGTCGGCGTTGCGGCGGGCCGGGAGGCGTTCGAAGAAGGAGGTGCGCGCAGCCAGGTCGGGGGTCACATAGACGTTCATCTCCAGGTCGGCCGCCCGCAGCAACGGGGCCAGGCTCGACAGGGCGGCGCCCATGAACCACGACCGGAGGGTGGGGACCTGTACTGCGACGGTCCCGGTCCTGCCCGTGACAAGGCTTGCAGCCTGTCGCGACACGGCGAAGTTCAGCTCGCGCGCGGCCTGCTCGACGCGGGCACGGACCTCCGCGGAGACGGTGGACAGACCGCGCAGAGTGCGCGAAACGGTGGATGTGGAGACCCCGGCCCGTTCGGCTACGTCAGCCATCGTGGGGTGCCGCTGAGCTGGTGGCATGAGCGGACGGTAGCACAGACGGCCCGCACTGCGGAGCCCTCCATGACAGCGCTTTCATGCTCGCACACCACTCAGTGACAGCCATGTTGCCCAGCAACGCACTGAGCTTCCCATGGAAGCCGCCCCTAGCTTGCGATCGATGTCAGGAGAGAGCGCTGAAGCCCTCCCCCGGATCGTCTACTAGTGCCACCACCTGCGGATTTTGTCGACGGACAGGGTGACAGCGCAGTCCCGAGAGGAATCAGCAGTCACGTACGACCCATGTGACCTCGTACCACCAGGAGACACCTTGAAGACCACACCCACGAGAGCGTTCCGGCATGCGTCCGTGTCGGCCGTCGGACTCCTTCTCCTCTCCGCCTGCGGCTCGTCCGGGCCGGTTGCCTGGCCGTGGGGCATGGGTCGTGGGTCATGGTGATGGGTGATCAGCGTCCGAAGACCGGGCGAAAGGCGTTCCGTACGCCGGCCTTGGACGTGGAGACGAACTGGTCACCAGGCCCCAGGTCGTACATGTAGTACTCGTAGCGCAGCATGCTCGGGCAACTGCTGCCGCCGATCTGGACCGAACGCGGGTCGAGGCGCTTGCCGGTGCGCAGTTCGTAGATCTTGAGGGGGATCTTCACCTTGTGGAAGGTCACCTGGTGGGGGAGGTAGCGGGACTTCTTGTTCTCGTAGGAGCACGTCTGCACGGCCGCTCCGTTCTCCGCCTCGTCAGCGCAGACCACGAGGGCGGCCTTGGCCGGGTCACCGGTGCGCCAGGAGCCGGGGAGCCGGCCGGTGTACTCGGAGTCGCCGAGGAACAGGGCGCGGCCGGAGCCCTTGCGGTAGCGCGGGGCGCCGCTGTATTTCGCCGGTTCGGCGCAGTAGCCGGACGACGCGTCGGACGTGTCGTCCACCAGGCCTCGTACCTGGTCCAGTTCGATGGCGAGGGTCGCCTTGCGCACGCCGCCGCGTGCCTCGTCCTTGCGGGAGTCGTCCGGGTAGGTCTCGAGGAGCTGCTGGTAGTGCTCCCGCGCCTGCGGCCAGGCGTCCTCGGCCATGAGGTGGTCGCCGCAGCCGACCAGGGCGGCGGGTTCGGTGCGGGCCGCCGTGTCGGCGGAGCGGTCCAGGACGTCGTGGCTGGGGCCGCGGTCGCGGAGCCAGGTGGTGAGGGCGGCGGTGCCGCAGGAGTCGTCGGTCGGCAGTGCGTCGAGGAAGGTGTCCAGGACCGTTCTGACAGTCTGCTCGTTGCGGGGGTCGTCGTTCAGGACGCCGGCGAGCGTGCCGAAGCCGCGGCCCAGGTCGTCGGTGCTGCCCCTGCGTGCGGCGTGGGCCAGGGTGGAGGCCGCCCCGTCGAGCCGGTGACAGGCCTCCACGACCGTGTCACCGGGTTCCACCACCGGAGCGCCCGCCAGGCGGTGGCCCCACCAGACCTCGCCCTGCGCGGTCATGGCCGCTTCGCAGTCGCCGCTCGCGCGGGCCTCGGTCACGCGGTTCTCGATGCCGTACGCGTCGATGCGCAGCAGCGCGGCGGTCAGCACCACCGTGAGGGCGAGGGCGAGCGTGCCCGCGCGCTGGCCGAGGCGTACGGCGTGCTCGGAGCTGCGGCGGGCCATGAACCAGCCGTGCGCGGTGCCGGCCACCCACCAGGCGAGCAGCAGGACCTCGTAGCGGGTCTCGGCGGTCCTGGCCGTGAGGCCGACGAACACGGCCGTGCCGAGCACGGCGATCGCCGCCAGTCGCCTCTGGCGCAGCAGCAGATAGCCGATGCCGAGCAGGGTGGCGTTGCCGAGTGCCACCGCGAGGGGGTCGGCCGAGCCTTTCGAGTGTTCGTACGTCGCGTACGTCACGGGGTCAGCACCCCCGCGCGTGCCGAGAAGTACCGGCGGCCCGTCTCGCCGCTCACCGTCCGCAGAGCCGCCAGGTCCGCGAACGCGAACAGGAACGCCGGGAGGTTCGCCGCCCCGGCGGTCAGCGAACCGAGGGCGGCGAAGACCATCCCCAGCGCCGCGATGGACAGGCACACGATGAGCGCGACACGCACCCAGGGGCGCCGCCCGCGCGCCAGCGCGACACAGGTGATCTGGAGCGCCGCCAGCCCGCAGCAGAACAGCGCCAGGAACCAGGCCGCGGCCATCGGCATCAGGGGGTCCTGGCCGTGGTCCAGCTTGCTCTGGTTCTCGTCGATGACCGCCCAGCCGCCGAAGAAGGTCCCGATCGCCTGCACGCAGACCAGGACGAGAATGAAGATCAGGGACTTCGGCATGCGGTTCGTCGTGGAGTCCGGCATCGCCGTCACCTCGCGCTTTCGTCGTCGGGCAGGTCGTGGACCCGCGCCCGGTCCACCTCGTGGACGGCGCTCCGCAGGCCGTCTCCAAGGACGTTGTCGGGCTGGATGGTCCGGTGCATCGACGGGGCGCACCGGATGCAGTCCCGGTCCTCGTTCGCGCCGCCGGAGAAGCGGAACCACTCCTCACCGTCGATGAAGCCGCGCGGGTGTTCAGGGGTGGAGGCGGGTGCGGTCGTCGTCGCGAACGTCGGCGTGAGTGCTGCCGCCGCGCCCAGCCCCTCGGTGAGGTGCCGGGCACGATGTCGTCGGTACATGGCTCTCCTCCAGCCTGTCGGGGGTGTGTGCGGACGGGGCGGCCCGAGCCCTCCCCTCGCAGGGTTCGGACCGCCGCGCCATGGCCCGTCCGGGCCGCGTCCTTGAGTCATTCGACCGCCGTGAGCGGTTGTTCGGCTGGCCACTCACCAGCACCGAACAACTCCGGGACGCGAACCGGACCGAGCGGCTTGGAGGAAGCGTGAGGATCGGGTGAACGCCCGTGTCCCGAGCGGGGATACCGCCGATGGTCAAGGGAGGGCATAGGCGGGGAG
>NZ_POUC01000172.1 GCF_002891435.1 Streptomyces cahuitamycinicus | reverse complement strand
GCCTCGGGGCGCAGGACGCCGGGGTCGCTGGGGAGGAAGCGGACGATGCGCAGGAGTTCGGGTACGTCGACGTGCTTGGGGGTCAGGCCGCAGCGCAGGACGTTGTCGGAGTTGGCCATGATCTCCACGCCGAGGCCGTTCAGGTAGGCGTGCGGGACGCCGGCGCCGAGGTGGAGGGCCTCGCCGGGCTGGAGCCGGACGTGGTTCAGCAGCATCGCGGCGATGACGCCGGGGTCGCCCGGGTAGTGGTGGGCGATGTCGGCGTAGGGGGCGTAGGCGCCGCCGAGGCTGGTGCAGGCGGTCGCCGTCTCCGCGACGGTGCGGGACATGTCGTCGGGGTCGGCGGTGAGGATCGCCGTGAGGACCTCGCGCAGGGCGGCGTCCTCGGGGTGGGCGTGCAGCAGGTCGACGTAGGGCTTGAGGGAGTCGACCCCCAGGTCGTCGAGCAGGGCCGCGGCCTCCAGCGGGGCGCGGAAGCCGCACAGGCCGTCGAACTCGGTGAGGGCGCAGATCAGTTCGGGCTTGTGGTTGGCGTCCTTGTAGTTGCGGTGCGGGGCGTCCACGGGGATGCCGCGGCGTTCCTCGTCCGCGTGGCCCTCCCGCGCCTGCGCGAGGTCGGGGTGGACCTGGAGGGAGAGCGGGGCGCCCGCGGCGAGGATCTTGAGGAGGAAGGGCAGCCGGGGGCCGAACTTGGCGACGGCGGCGGGTCCGAGTTCCTTCTCGGGGTCGGCGCCGATGACCTCGACGAGTGTGCCCCGGTCGGTGCGCGAGGGCGCGCCGGGGTGGGCGCCCATCCACATCTCCGCCTGTGGTTCGCCGGTCGGTTCGACGCCGAGCAGCTGCGGTATGGCGGTCGGGGAACCCCAGGCGTAGGGGCGGATGGTGTTGTCGAGGCGGTCCATGGGGTTCTCTCTGCGTGTGCGGGGGTGCTGGCGCGTCAGGGTGTCCCGGGCAAGATCAGGCCCTCGAAGCGAGCGCCAGGTAAACCGCGGCGAAATCCGTGATGGCGATCAGTTCCGCGAGGGTCTCCAGTTCACCGCCGGCCTCCGGTTCCAGCTCGCTGATCGGTGTGTCGTGGCTGAGGGCGAGGTCGCGGGCGCCGGGGGCGGCGGTGAGGCCGCCGATGGGGCGGTCGCGGAGCAGGACCACGCGCGCGTGCAGGGCGGGTGGTTCCTCGACGCGGTCGCGGAAGAAGTCGCCGGGGTCGGCGCTGGCGGCCAGCGGTCCCGCGAGCAGGGCGCCGTGGGCGGCGAGCGCCTCGGGGAGTTCGGCGACGACCGCGGGGGTTCCGGACAGTTCGGCGAGGGCGGCGGCGAAGCGCCGGCCGGCCGGACCGGCCGAGACGCCCTCGGTCCAGACGATCGGGAGTGCGTCGGCGAGTTCGGCGGCCAGGGTCTTGGCGGCGTTGCTGTACGTGGCGATGGCCGGGCCGCAGCGTTCGGCGACCTTGTCGAGGCGGTCGGCGACCTTGCCGAGGGCGTCCGGCGGGGCGGCGAGCACGCCGGTACGGTCCAGGAGCGCGAGCAGCGGGGTGAGCAGGGCCCACAGGACGCCGGGGGCGGACGCGGCGAGGGGCTCGTCCTGGTCGTACGGGGCGGTCGCCATGGGGACGAACATGCCGTGCACGCCGGCGACCGCGTCGGCGAGCGGGGTGCGGCCGGGGGCCACGGCGACGACGGTGCAGCCACGGCGGTAGGCCTGCTCGGCGAGGAGGGACAGCCCGGGTTCGGTGCCGTCCGGGGTGGTGATCAGCAGGAGGTCCACGGAACCGACCCAGCCGGGCAGTTCCCACCGCAGGGCGCCCGCGGCGGGAGCGACGCCGGTGGGGGCGAGGCGGGTGACCGGGCTGCCGGGGCCGGCGAGCGTGCCGATGAGGTCGGCGGCGTGGGTGGCGGCGGCGCCCGGGCCGGCGATGAGGACCGCGCGGGGGCGGCCGTCCGGCTTGAGGTCGCCCACGCCCGCCTCGGCGGCGTGGCGGGCGGCCGTTCGGACGCGGGCGCCGGCTTCCGCGGCGCCGCGGAGCAGCCCGCGGTGGTCGGCCTCGGCGAGGCCTTCCGGGGAGTCGAGCAGCGATTCGTCGAGCATGGGCGGCAGCTTCCCATCGCCGGGGTCCGTTGTCAGGGTGTCCTGGATCGTGCCCGCTGTGCCGCGGGCTATGTGCGCCGCGGCGTCGCACCGGGGGCGGGCGCCCCCGCCGGTCACGCGGGGCGGCGGGCCTCGTCGACGAGGAGGACGGGGATGCCGTCGCGGACGGGGTAGGCCAGGCCGCAGCTGCCGTCGGTGCAGACGAGTTCGGCTTCCTGCTCCTTGAGGGGGGCGTGGCAGGCCGGGCAGGCGAGGATTTCGAGGAGGCCGGATTCGAGGGGCATGGGTGATGTTCCTCCGGGTGCGGGCGCTTGGGGTCGTGCCTGGTCAGGTTACCGCCGGTGGGGGATGGGGCTCAGCTCCTGATGATCGCCAGCACCTCGTCCCGCACCCGGGCCATCGTCTCGGCGTCCCTCGCCTCCGCGTTCAGGCGCAGCAGCGGCTCGGTATTGGACGGGCGGACGTTGAACCACCAGTCGGTGGAGGAGACCGTGAGGCCGTCGAGCTCGTCGAGGGTGATGCCCTCGCGGGCCCCGTACGCGGAGCGGATCGCGGCGAGGCTGGCCTGCTGGTCGGCGACCGTGGAGTTGATCTCGCCGGAGCCGGCGTAGCGGTCGTACTGGGCGACGAGCGAGGACAGCGGGCCGTCCTGGCCGCCGAGGGCCGCCAGGACGTGGAGGGCGGCCAGCATGCCCGTGTCGGCGTTCCAGAAGTCGCGGAAGTAGTAGTGCGCGGAGTGCTCGCCGCCGAAGATCGCGCCGGTGCGGGCCATCTCGGCCTTGATGAAGGAGTGGCCCACGCGGGTGCGGACCGGGCTGCCGCCGTTCTCCTCGACGACCTCGGGGACCGACCAGGACGTGATCAGATTGTGGATGATCATGCCCTTGCCGCCGTGCCGGGCCAGCTCGCGGGAGGCGACCAGGGCGGTGATCGCCGACGGGGAGACCGGCTCGCCGCGCTCGTCGACGACGAAGCAGCGGTCGGCGTCGCCGTCGAAGGCGAGGCCGAGGTCGGCGCCCTCCTCGCGGACCCGCTTCTGCAGGTCGACGAGGTTGGCCGGGTCGAGGGGGTTGGCCTCGTGGTTGGGGAAGGTGCCGTCCAGCTCGAAGTACATCGGGACGAGCGTCAGCGGCAGGCCGGCGAAGACCTCGGGGACCGTGTGCCCGCCCATGCCGTTGCCCGCGTCGACGACGACCTTCAGGGGGCGGACGGAGGTCAGGTCGACCAGGGAGCGCAGGTGTGCCGCGTAGTCCGCCAACGTGTCACGGCCGGTGATCGTGCCCGCCTTCGCGGCCGGCTGCGGGGCGCCGGACCCGCTCCATCCCTCGACCAGTTCGCGGATCTGCGCGAGGCCGGTGTCCTGGCCGACCGGGGCGGCGCCCGCGCGGCACATCTTGATGCCGTTGTACTGGGCCGGGTTGTGGGAGGCGGTGAACATGGCGCCCGGCAGGTTCAGCGCGCCCGAGGCGTAGTACAGCTGGTCGGTCGAGCAGAGGCCGATCTCCGTCACGTCCGCGCCCAGTGCGGCCGCCCCGCGCGCGAAGGCACGCGACAGGCCCGGTGAGGAGGGCCGCATGTCGTGCCCGGTCGTGATGGCGCTCGCGCCGGTGACCCGTACGAAGGCCGCTCCGAAGAGCTCGGCCAGGGACTCGTCCCACTGGTCGGGGACGACTCCGCGTACGTCGTACGCCTTCACGACCTGCGACAGATCAGCAGCCACGGCCAACCTTCCTGGAAAAGTACTGTCGGACCGCCCAAACTACCTTCGCCCACCGACAGCGCGCCGGGCGGATGCCAGGAGGACTCCGGGCCGTAACCTCAGGTCAGGGCAGCATCCAGTCCAGGACCGGGGTGCTCCGGCCGACCACGGTCAGGCTCATCACCAGCAACAGACCGAGGCTCCACGCCAGCATCTTGCGCAGCGGGTCGCCCTCTCGGCCCGCCAGTGCGACGGCCGTCCTGGGGTGGGGTCAGTTGTCGGGCGACCGCAGGACCCGCAGATGGCCGCGTCGCGCGACCTCCCTCGGGTCGGCCCCGCGGCCTACGCCGCCGGCCTCGGCCGTCCGCTGCTGCGGGCGGGCCGCCTCACGCACGGCGTTCGCAAGCGCTTCCAGGTCGTCGCCGCTGGGGCGGGCCGGGGCCGAACCGTCGAGGAGCCGGACGACCTCCCAGCCGCGCGGGGCGGTGAGGCGCTCGGAGTGCTCGGCGCACAGGTCGTAGCAGTGGGGTTCGGCGTAGGTGGCGAGCGGGCCGAGGACCGCGGTCGAGTCGGCGTAGACGTACGTCAGCGTCGCGACGGCGGGACGGCCGCAGGCGGTGCGCGAACAGCGACGTACAGGGCTCACGACGTTGGACGGTACCGCACTCTTGAGCGGGCCGCGACGACTCTCCATCAGGTCACTCCCCCGTGTCGTGCTGTGAAACGCCCCACACACCCCTTTGGGTGCACCTTGCTGACCTGCCAGGACGTCGCTGCCCTGAGTACCGAACGGTGCCGCAAGCGGTCAAGAGTCAACACAAAACCCTCAATTGCCGTGAGGTCACCGGTCTCGGTGGGATACGGATTTGAGCCCAACCTTGGCTTGAATGGTCATGTAGCGACATGCCGTGCGGCACGGCCGGAAGCCGTCCGTGCCGCCGTGCGGTGCCGGGCACGGGGGCGCGGCGGGGACTACCCTTCACCAGTGATGGACAAGCCCGTAACGCCCCGTGCCGCCGCCCCCGGGCCCCGCCGTCGTGATCGCCACGGACGGGGCATGCGCGGCCCCATCGCACCACCGCAGGTGCCGCTCGCCGCGAGCCGCGCGGAGGCGTTCGCCGATCTGGTGCAGGACTCCGTGGAGCGCCTGGAGCGGCGGTGGCCGCAGCTCGCCGACATCGACTTCCTGGTCCTGGAGGTGCCGCGGCTCGACGGGCCGGGCCAGGCCTGGAACGACGAGGCGGTTCCGCTCGGCGGCACGATCAGCGCACGCGAGGGCCGCCCCGCCCGCGTGGTCGTCTACCGGCGGCCGGTCGAGATCCGCACCAAGGGGCGTGACGAGCGGGCGGCGCTGGTGCACGAGGTCGTCGTCGAGCAGGTCGCCGAGCTCCTCGGGCTGACGCCGGAGACGGTCGATCCGCGCTACGGCGAGGACCAGGGCTGAGCCGGGCCCCGGCCCGGCGGACCTACTTCTGGAGCACCGAAAGGTCCTCGTCCGCCTCCGGTACGGCCACCGTCCCGCGGTCGTCCGGCAGGGTCTGCACGGTGAAGGCGGGGACGCCGCCCTCGCTCGCGGCCAGGGTGCGGGCCCCGTAGACCGGGCCGCCGGAGACCGGCTCGACCGTGAGCGCGTACGTGCCCTTCAGGCCACCGGGAACCGGGGCCTCTATGTCCTGGGTCGTGCCGGCCTTGATCGTGTACGTCTTCGACACCGGGGTCCCGCCCTCGCTGCCGACCGAGGCGGTGACCCTGACCGTGGCGGCCGCGCGGGGAGCCGTCAGGGACAGGGTGCTGTCCTTGCCGCTGTTGTCCGCGGACGTCGCACGCGTGCCGACGGGGCGGCTGGCCGGGATGAACGCCGTCTCCTGCTTGTCGCCCTTGCCGCGTACGACGCGCAGGGCCGCGACGACCGGCACGGACCGGTCCGTCGGCGTCAGCACCAGGGAGCCCGCCTCGCCGCGGGTGACGTCGCCCAGGTCGACGGCGGTCGTCATGCCGCCCTTGACGTGCACGGTCTCGTGACCGGCCGGGGTGATCAGCCCGGAGGGGGAGGCCAGGCGCACCTTCAGGTCCGCGTCGGCGTCGGCGGGGGTGAAGGCGACCAGGCGCACGGAGGTCGCGTCCTTGGGGATGCCGGGCAGGACCAGGCTGCCCGATGGGTCCGCGGAGGCGGCCAGCCAGTCACCGCCGAGCTTGTCGTCCAGGGCCTGCACGGCGGCGCCCACGCGTCCGCTGCGGACGTTGACGTGCACGGTGAGGTTGGTCTGCCGCTCGTCGGTGAGGGTGGACAGCAGGACCGGCTCGCTGGAGTGCGGCGGGACGGTGATGCTCTCGCCCACCGCGGACTTCAGGACGCCGTCCTTGCCGTAGAGCTCGATGTCGACCACGGCGGCGGAGTCGTCGGGGTTCGTCAGGTGGACGTAGTCGGTGCGGTCGGCGTCCGTACTGACGCCGGGGAACCAGAAGTCGGTGTCCGGAGCGGTGCAGTTGACGCCCTGCAGGCCCCGGCCGGTCCCCGCGGCGACCTCGGTCGTCTCCTGGACCGTCCAGCCGGGCGCGAACCTGCCGTCCGCGGTCCCGACGAGGGCGGGCGCGTCGCCGCCGGAGCTGTCGCCGGTGACCGGCTTGCCGGGCTCCTTGGGAGTCAGCACCGGTTCGGCGGGCTTGTCCTTGCCGGACTTCCCGGCGTCCTTGCCCGTGCCTTCGTCCTTGCCGTCGACCAGGTCGTCCGCCGATTCCTCGGCGGCCGCCCGGAGTTCGGCCTTGCCACCGCTTCCGGTGCCCTTCGTGACAGGCGTGAAGGAGGTGTAGGACGTCTCGGCGAGGTCGGACGTGCTGGGCGCCGGACACACCAGGCTCGTGCGCTCCACGGGCAGTTGGGCGGCCGCCTTGGCGGCGGTGTCCGTGCCCGGGGCGTCCGGAGCCGACAGCGCGGCGAAGCCGGTGACGGCGGCGAGCGCGGTCGTGCCGGCGATCAGGGACAGGGTGGTGCGGTTCACTGCTGGCTCCCGTCGGGACGCTCGCTGCCCGTGCCGTGGGGGTGGTGCTGCTGGGCCGGGTCGTACGGCGTGCCGTAGCCCTGCTGGTAGGCCTGGTCGTATGCCGCCTGGTCGTACGCCGCCTGGTCGTAACCCTCCTGGCCGTACGGCGGAGTCTGCGCCTGGCCCTGGCCGCCGTACGCGTACGGGTCGTACTGGCCGCCCTGGTACGGGTCCGCCGGGTACTGCTGTCCGTAGGCGTCCGCCGGGTACTGCGCGTTCTGGTACTGGTCGCCGTAGTTGGCGTACTCACCGCCCTGGTAGCCGGCGTCGTCCCTCCCCCAGGCTCCGGCATCCTCGCCCGGGGGAACCCCCGTGCCGGGGTTCTGCTGCTGGGGCACGGCCACCGGCGGCTGCTGCGGCTGTGGGGGCCGGAACTCCTCGGGTCCGGTGGCCTCTTCGGCCTCGGCCTCCGCCTGGGCGCGCAGGCGGCGGGCGCGGCGGCCCTCGCCGGCGACGGCCTGGGCCGGGACGGCCGGCTCGTCGGGGAGGTCGTCGTCGATGTCGCGGCGCCGGCCGGGCAGGGCGAGCACCACCAGGACGACGGCGAGCAGGCCCTGGGCCCACAGCCAGGCCGTGTGGCCGATCGGGTCGTCGTAGGTGACGTCCAGCCTGCCGCCGCCCGCGGGGAGTTCGAAACCCTGGGCCCAGCCGTCGACCGTGGTGCGGGTCAGCGGCTTGCCGTCGAGCGTGGCGGACCAGCCGTCGGAGGCGGAGTCGGCGAGCCGCAGCACGCGTCCGCCCGAGCCGGCCGGGATCGTGGTGTGGATGTCCACGGGCCCGGCGGCGACGGGCTGCGGGGTGCCGGAGGAGCCGGAGGCCGGGGCGATGGTGGCGCGCGCGACCTCGCGGTTGACGCGCCACAGGGCGCCGCCGTCCTGCTGGCTGAGGCGGGTCAGGCCGGGCGTGGCGTCGAGGACACGGGTGACCTCGCGGGGCGCGCCCTGGTGGACGAGGACGTAGCGCACGGCGAAGCCGCCGAGCTGGTCGGCCTGGTCGGCGCCGGATCCGGCGACCAGGTTGGCGACGACCTTGTCGAGCCTGCTGTTCTCCCCGTCGGCGGCGGCGATCTCGCCGTCGCCGAGGCGGGCGCCCGAACCGCGGACCAGCATGTAGCCGACGCGAGCGCCGGAGTCGCTGTCGAGGACGAGGGTGCGGGCCTGGTCGCGGGAACCGCTCTCCTCGGCGACGAACGCGGGGACCTGGGTCGGGTCGCGCCGCTCCAGCGGGCCGTCGGCGCCCCTGATCATCCAGCCGGCGGCGATGAGCAGCGGGCCCGCGGCCGAGGCGAAGGCGATCAGCACGGCGACCGGCTGGCGCCAGCCGAAGCTCTGCTCGGCCACGCGCGCGCGTGCCCCGTCGGCGCCGAGCGCGGCGGCGGCCAGCAAGGCGATGCCGTAGACGAGGGTCGCCGGGCCGGCCCAGGTGGAGCCGTTGGACAGGACCGCGAAGACGAAGCCGACCAGGGCGACCGCCCAGGCCGTCCAGATGCCCGACTGTCGTTCCGAGCGCAGCAGGGCGGCGAGGGCGGCCAGCACGATGCCGATGAGCATGAGGCCGCTGACGGTGCCGGGGCCGCCCGGGCTGGCGCCGAGCAGGTCGAGGGCGGAGGCGGCCGACGGACGGTACGCGAGGCCCGCTTCCGTGAAGAAGCCGGACGGGAGCAGCGTCAGCGACCAGGGTGCGAGGAGCAGCAGGGGCGTGCCCAGCTGGGCGAGGAACCGCAGCCCGTAGGCCGTGATGTCGCTCCGGCGCCATGCCAGCAGGCCGATGCCGAGGAGCAGCGCGATGGGCCAGACGATCGGCGTGAAGGCGGTGGTGATGGTCAGCAGCAGCGCGTACGCCCAGGTGGCGCGCCAGCTGCCGCGGGCTCCTGAGGGGTTCGTCAGGCCGCCGGCCGCGATGCCCGCGCGGGCGATGAGCGGCAGCAGCACGGCGAGGACGGCGGTGCCGATGCGGCCGCCGGCGAGGGCGCCGGTGGCGGCGGGCAGGAACGCGTAGACGACGGCTGCCCAGGCGCGCAGCAGCCGGGACTCGACGAGCGGGCGGGAGGCGAAGTAGGCGGCGACTCCGGCCAGGGGTACCGAGCCGACGAGCAGGACCGTGACGGCGAGGCCGGCCGAGCCGAACAGCAGGGAGGCCAGCATCGCCACGAGCGCGACGTACGGCGGCGCGGACGAGGTGCCGCCGGCGCCGACCGGATGCCAGGCGTCCAGGTAGCGCGACCACAGTTCGGCGGAGTCGGCCGGGGCGGGCAGCAGGGCGCCGCCCGCGAGCGCGCCGCCGCCCAGCAGCTGGCGGCAGGCGGCCAGGGAGACGAGCAGCAGGACCAGGAAGAGCACCGGGCCGGGCTTGCGCGCGATGCGCTTGAGCCGGGCGAACTGCTCGACCTCCAGGAAGTCGGCGTCGTCGCCGCCGGGGCCCGACTCGACGGCGCCGCCGTGCCGTCCCGCGCCGGCGGCGACCTCCGGGTCGGAGCGGCCGACGAGGCTGCTCGCGATCTGCTCGACGGTGACGCGGACGGTGGCGCCGGGCGGCGGGAACAGCGCCCGCAGCTCGTCCTTGTCGATCCGGGGTGCGCCTCTGGCGCGCCGCCCGGCGAGGATGCGCTCGGGCCTGAGCAGCGTGCCCAGCAGGCCGCGGATCTCGTCGAGGGCCTGTCCTGGGACCTTGCCGACCAGGTAGGCCACGGTACGTAGCAGAGTGCCGAGCACGATCCGCAGCATCACCCAGGGGAGCACGGCCGTGCGCGAGTTGACGAGCAGGGTGTAGACGGCGCCGGCCTTGTCGGCCTTGTGCGGGGAGGACGTCGTACGGCCCACGCAGTCGACCGTGCGGCGCTCGCGGCTGGACGCCTCGGCGTGGCGGACGACCGCCTCGGGAGCGACCAGGACGCGGTAGCCGGCCGTGTGCGCGCGCCAGCACAGGTCGACGTCGTCGCGCATGAGGGGCAGGTGGCGGTCGAAGCCGCCGAGCTGCTCGAAGACGTCGCGGCGGACGAGCATGCCGGCGGTGGACACCGAGAGCACGTCCCGGACGTGGTCGTGCTGGCCCTGGTCCTGCTCGCGGCGGTCCAGGCCGGTCCAGCGGCGGCCGGAGTTGGCGATGGAGACGCCGACCTCCAGCAGCTGCCGCCGGTCGTACCAGCCGCGGAGCTTGGGGCCCACGACGGCGACGTCCTCGCGGCCCAGCTCGTACTCGTTCTCCACGACCCGCAGCAGCTGGGCCAGGGCGTCCGGGTCCGGGGCGCAGTCGTCGTGCAGCAGCCACAGCCACTGCACCGGCTCGCCGTGCGGGAGCTCGGGCAGGTCGTAGGCGTCGTCACGCCACGAGCGCGTGACCGGGTCCCAGCCGCTGGGGCGCTTCAGGTACGGCAGCTCGTCCGGGGTGAGGACCGGGGCGGTGCGGGCGCACTCCTCGACGGCCTGGCCGAAGCCGGTGCGGCGGGCCAGGTGCAGCACCCGGTCGGCGCCGAGGGCGTCGGTGACCAGCTGGGCGGAGGTGTCCGCGCTGCCGGTGTCGGCTCCCGTCGCGTACTGGACGGGCCGCTCCTGGCCGAGCAGCCCGGCGAGCGCGTCGGGCAGCCAGCGGGCGCCGTCGTGGGAGACGAGGACCGCGGTGACCACATGACGCGGAAACTCAGGTGTGGCAGCGGCGTCGTGATGAGCTGCCGAGTGGCTGTGCACGGACATCGAGGTACGGGCCCCGGTTCGGTGGACTGCGGTGGACGCCCGTGCCCGGAGGGGGCGGCGGGGCGTCTCGGACGAGCGACCACACTATCGGCTGCGCAACCAACGGCCCGCCGCCTGTGGACAACCCACGGACGACGGGCCGCTCACGCTGAGGGGTGGGGTCAGACGGCCGCCTTCTTCAGCCGGCGGCGCTCCCGCTCGGACAGGCCGCCCCAGATGCCGAATCGCTCGTCGTTGGCGAGGGCGTACTCGAGGCACTCGGAGCGGACCTCACAGGCGAGGCAGACCTTCTTGGCCTCCCTCGTGGAGCCGCCCTTCTCGGGGAAGAAGGACTCGGGGTCGGTCTGGGCGCACAGCGCGCGCTCCTGCCAGCCGAGTTCCTCGTCCGCGTCGTCGACCAGCAGTTGCTGCACCGTCTCGGTCATGTGCGCCCCTCGTCTGTCTTCGCGTCCCCGTGATCTAGCCGTTACCGATTCCGGCTGAACGACACGAGTGAAATTACAAGTGTGCTGCTCCGGGCGAGTCAAGCCGAGATCTGCTATTGAGCCCCTTATTCACTCTGCGGAACCAAGCCCATGCGGAAAGTGTTCAAATCACCATAAACCCTGACACACAGGTGGAGCCCACGAGGGCCCACGCCTTCCGCCGGACCCCTTGCAGACCTCTGAGAGGAAGGACGCCCAGGAGTTCGATCTCGTTCCGACACGCACGCCGAAGCGAAACGGATCACAGTCGGATCACGACTACGCAACGGGGTTTGCGCGCCCGGTTGGACGCCATGTGTCCCGGGCGGGCCATGAACAAACCTTTCATCTGAGCGATCGACCTGATGAGGTGAACCACATCCCACATACCGGGTGCCGAGTTGACAGTGAAGGTGTGAACCGGTGTCCTTGTGGGCATGCTCGCGAACTCGGCAACCACCTCGACCCGCACCGCCGGGTCCCACGGTGCTGCCCGCGCTCGCTGTAGCTGTTGCTGTCCCAGCTGTTGAGCCACACCCGCTCCAGCTGAAGGCCGGGCCACCCGTAGCCCGGCTCCCGTTCCCTCTGACCTAGTTTTCACTGAGGAACCACGCACCCCATGAACAGCGACAGCGACCTCCAGATCGCCGGCGACATCCTCGAAGTCACGCACCTCCTCCAGACCCCCCGCGAGCACCCGGCCACCGTCGCCGAGTTCGTCGGACTCGCCCGCTCCCTCGCCGAGGACCGCTCCCAGTGGGAGCACCTCGTCCGCTACGACGCAGCCAGCCGCTGGTACCACCGGCTGCGCACCGGCCCGGGCTACGAGGTGTGGCTGCTGTCCTGGGTGCCCGGGCAGGGCAGCGGGCTGCACGACCACGGCCGCTCCTCCGGTGTGCTGACCGTGCTGGACGGCACGCTGACCGAGCGCACGGAGCGGGGCACACGCGCCTTGCGGGCGGGCGCGCAGCGCGTGTTCGCGCCGGGGTACGCGCACGAAGTCGTCAATGACGCGCTGGAGCCGGCGGTGAGCCTGCACGTCTACTACCCGGGCCTCACCGAGATGCCGATGCACACGGCCCCGCACTGCGAGGCCCGAGCCGTACGGGTGCCCTGACCACCCGAGGGGTTGCCGCAGCGCCTGGCGGGTCGCCGCAGCCGCTCACGGGTTGCCCCGGCCGCCGACCCGTTGTCGTAGCCGCCTGCAAGACTGTCGCCCATGCGCATTGTGGTTCTGGCAGGCGGCATCGGCGGTGCCCGGTTCCTGCGTGGTCTGAAGCGTGCCGTCCCGGACGCGGACATCACGGTCATCGGCAACACCGCGGACGACATCCACCTCTTCGGGCTGAAGGTCTGCCCGGACCTCGACACGGTGATGTACACGCTCGGCGGCGGCATCAACGAGGAACAGGGCTGGGGGCGCGCCGACGAGACCTTCCATCTCAAGGAGGAGCTCGCGGCGTACGGCGTCGGGCCCGAATGGTTCGGTCTCGGCGACCGGGACTTCGCCACCCACATCGTGCGGACGCAGATGATCGGCGCCGGATACCCGCTGAGCGCGGTGACGCAGGCGCTGTGCGACCGCTGGAAGCCGGGCGTGCGGCTGATCCCCATGTCCGACGACCGTGTCGAGACGCATGTGGCCGTCGAGATCGACGGCGAGACCAAGGCGATCCACTTCCAGGAGTACTGGGTGCGGCTGCGCGCCTCGGTGCCCGCCCGGGCGGTCGTTCCGGTCGGCGCCGACCAGGCGAAGCCCGCGCCGGGCGTCCTGGAGGCCATCGCCGAGGCGGACGTCGTCCTCTTCCCGCCGTCCAACCCGGTCGTGTCGATCGGCACGATCCTCGCCGTGCCCGGCATCCGGGAGGCGATCGCCGACGCCGGGGTGCCGGTCGTCGGCCTCTCCCCCATCGTCGGCGACGCGCCCGTGCGGGGCATGGCCGACAAGGTGCTCGCCGCCGTGGGCGTGGAGTCGACCGCGACGGCGGTGGCCGAGCACTACGGCTCGGGCCTGCTGGACGGCTGGCTCGTGGACTCGGTGGACGCCGCAGCGGCGGACCAGGTCGAGGCGGCGGGGATCCGCTGCCGGGCCGTGCCCCTGATGATGAGCGACATCGACGCGACCGCGCGGATGGCCCAGGAGGCACTGGCACTGGCCGAGGAGGTGCGGGGGGCGTGAGCGGCGAGACGCAGGTGGCCGCCGGGTACCGGGTGTGGGCCCTGGGCGGGATACCGGAGGTCACGGCCGGGGACGACCTGGCGAAGCTGATCGCGGCCGCCGAGCCCGGCCTGGCCGACGGGGACGTGCTGCTCGTCACCTCGAAGATCGTGTCCAAGGCGGAGGACCGGATCGTGCGGGCCGCCGACCGGGAGGCCGCGATCGACGCAGAGACGGTCCGGGTGGTGGCCCGGCGCGGCGCCCTGCGGATCGTGGAGAACCGGCAGGGCCTGGTCATGGCCGCGGCCGGGGTCGACGCGTCCAACACCCCGTCCGGGACGGTGCTGTTGCTGCCCGAGGACCCGGACGCGTCCGCCCGTGCCGTCCGCGAGGGACTGCGCGACGCCCTCGGCGTCGACGTGGGCGTCGTCGTCACCGACACCTTCGGCCGGCCGTGGCGCGCCGGGCTCACGGACGTCGCGATCGGGGCCGCCGGAGTGCGCGTGCTCGACGATCTGCGGGGCGGCACGGACGCGCACGGCAATCCGCTCAGCGCCACCGTCGTGGCCACGGCCGACGAACTCGCCGCCGCGGGCGACCTAGTCAAGGGCAAGGCCGCGGGGCGGCCCGTCGCCGTGGTGCGCGGGCTCGCGCATCTGGTCGCGGAGGAAGACGACGGCGAGGGAGCGCGGGCCATGGTCCGCGGGGCGCGTGACGACATGTTCCGCCTCGGCACCTCGGAGGCGGTACGGCTGGCCGTGACCCAGCGGCGTACGGTCCGGTCCTTCACGGACGAGCCCGTCGACGCGGGTGCCGTACGGCGGGCCGTGGCCGCGGCCGTGACCGCCCCGGCGCCGCACCACACGACGCCGTGGCGGTTCGTGCTGCTGGAGTCGGAGGAGTCGCGCACCCGGCTGCTCGACGCCATGCGGGACGCGTGGATCGCCGACCTGCGGCGGGACGGCAAGTCGGAGGAGTCCATCGCCAAGCGGGTCCGGCGCGGGGACGTCCTGCGCAACGCGCCCTACCTTGTCGTCCCCTGCCTGGTCATGGACGGCTCACACACATACGGCGACCCGCGGCGGGACGGCGCCGAGCGGGAGATGTTCGTGGTCGCCGCCGGTGCCGGCGTGCAGAACTTCCTGGTCGCGCTGGCCGGGGAGCGGCTGGGGTCGGCATGGGTGTCGTCGACGATGTTCTGCCGGGACGTGGTCCGCGAGGTGCTGGAGCTGCCCGCGGACTGGGACCCGGTGGGGGCGGTGGCGGTCGGGCACGCGGCGGAGGAACCGCGGGCGCGGCCCGGGCGGGACGCGGGGGCGTTCATCGAGGTGCGGTGACAGGTGCCCGGCGGCGCCTACGCTCGTAGGGCTGCTCCCTCACGGATCCCAGGGACGTCGATCATGGCAGGACGGTTCGCTCAGCGGCCCTCGCTCCCCCACAGCCCGAAAGGCGTGGGAGGTACCCCCGTGCCGGTGCGCGGTGGGCGGGTCGCCGTGCCTCCGGGAGTGCCTCGGCAGGCGACGGGGCCGGGGAAGGTGCGCGCGTGGATGCCGGACGGGCCGCTGGATCTCGGCCTGGTGCTCGGGCCGTTGCGGCGCGGGCCCGGCGATCCGACGTTCCGCGCGACACCGGACGGGTCCGTGTGGCGAACCTGTCTCACTCCGGCCGGTCCCGGGACGCTACGGGTGTGCGCGTACGACGGTGGGGTGCGCGGGGAGGCCTGGGGGCCCGGCGCCCAGTGGCTGCTGGAGGGGTTGCCGGAGCTGCTCGGGGCGGCGGACGACCCGTCGGCGTTCGTGCCGCGGCACCGGCTGCTGGCGTCGGCCCGGCACCGGCGGCCGGGGTTGCGGCTGACGCGGAGCGGGCTCGTGCTGGAGTCGTTGATCCCGTCGATCCTGGAGCAGAAGGTCACGACCGACGAGGCGTACCGGGCGTGGCGGCTGCTGGTGCGGAAGTTCGGGGAACCGGCGCCGGGGCCCGCGCCCGCTCGGATGTACGTGATGCCGGCGCCTCGGACGTGGGCGCTGATTCCGTCGTGGGAATGGCATCGGGCCGGGGTGGACGACAAGCGCGCCTCGACGATCCTGCGTGCGGTACGCGTTGCCGGGCGCTTGGAGCAGGCGGTGGAGATGGAGCCCGCGGCGGCTCGGGCGCGGCTGGAGCTCGTGCCGGGGGTCGGGCCGTGGACCTCGGCGGAGACGGTGCAGCGCAGTCATGGGTCGGCGGACGAGGTGACGGTGGGTGACCTGCATCTGCCCGGGATCGTGGGGTGGGCGCTGGCCGGGGACCGGGACGCGGACGACGCGGCGATGCTGGAGCTGCTGGAGCCGTATGCGGGGCAGCGCCATCGGGCGGCTCGGCTGATCCTCCTGAGCGGAAGGGTGCCGGCGCGCAGGGCGCCGAAGATGCCTCGGTGGGACCTCGGGCAGTTGTGAGCTGCCGGGGGTGAGGTGCTCGGCGTCGGTCTGGCGGCGGGTGCTGGGGGCTTCGGGCTCGGCGCCGGTGCAGGGGGCAGGTGCCGTGGGCTTCAAGGGCTCGGCGCCGGTGCAGGGGGGCGGGT
>NZ_POUC01000171.1 GCF_002891435.1 Streptomyces cahuitamycinicus | reverse complement strand
CGTCCCGGCAGAGCGAGGACCTGCTCGACCCACGCGCGCTGCGCGCCGAGGTCGAGCGGCTCGCGGCGGACGGCGGCCCGCTGCCCCGGCCCGAGCGATATGCCGGCTTCCTGCTGCGCTTCGACTCCGTGGAGTTCTGGGCCGACGGCGAGAACCGGCTGCACGAGCGCCTGCGCTATGACCGCGCCCGCGCCGGCTGGACCTCCCGCCGCCTCCAGCCTTAGACACCGGTCGTCGAACTCCCGTCGTCCGCCCGGAGGACACCCCCCCCCGCGATGTCGACCGGGGGTGCCTCCCGCGCGGGTGAAGCCGACCGGCTCACCGGGGCGGGCGGGAACTCGACGACAGGACCTGGGGGCGACCTGACATAGTCCCGGCCGCTCGTGGCGGGCCCCCCGCCGCGCGCGCAGACTCAACCTCTGTGACGCCCCTCCATACGCGTCCACAGGGGAATGGAGAATTTCGTCGCCATGGAACGCCTGCGGAATGCCCGCGGAATTCGGCCGCGGATGTCCTGCGGATGTGAAAAGGCCGCCCGTTTCGGGGCGCTTCATGCGCGCGGAGTGATTTCTCCGGAGACCAAGGAGACGCAGTGGCTGACGATGCCGAAAAGGTGGCTGCCGCCTATTTCCGGGCGTGGCGGGCGCGGGACTTCACCGCCCTGCGCGCGCTGCTGGCCGACGAGGAGTTCTCGTACACGGGACCGCTCGCGCGGCTCGACGACGCCGACGTGTGCCGGGACTCCCTGGCACGGATGGCGTCCGTCACGACCGACCTCGTGATCCGGAAGACCTTCAAGGCCGGTGACGACGTCATGACCTGGCTCGATCTGCACACCACCATCGCCGCACCGACCGCCGTGGCGAACTGGATGCGGGTGCGGGACGGCCGGATCACCGACATCCAGGCCGTGTACGACCCGCGGGCCCTGCTGGCGTCCGCGGATCTGCCCCCGGGCGCCCGAGGCGAACAAGAACCCATGGGCGCAGAGGAATCGTCTACCAGAGGAAAGGGAAACGCACGATGACCACCGCTCGTGAACGCGCCAAGACCCCTGAGGACCTGGCCCGCATCTGGGTCGATCTGGCGAATGCCAAAGACGCCGAAGGGCTCGCGGAGCTCTATGAACCCGACGCGGTCATGGCCTTTCCGATCGGCAGGACGCACGTCGGCCGCCAGGCGATACGCGAGGCATTCGAGGCGATGCTGAAGATCCGGACCCACTACGCGGTGGAGGAGGCCCTGCCGACCCTGCGCCACGGCGACCTGGCCCTCACGGCGACGATCGCGGACGACCACAGCACGGGCCGCTACCAGGTGGCCCGTCGGCAGCCCGACGGCACCTGGCTGCGCATCCTCCACTCGTCCGGCTACCTCGCCTGACGGCGCGCGAGCAGAAGGGCATCACGCGATGAGCGACAACACCGCGACCCTGGAGGCCTACACCACGGGCCTGCTGAGCAAGGACCTGCCCACCGAGGGGACCCGGCTGCACCTGCTGGAGAAGAGTTACGACCCGGCCACGGTCAGGGTCCTTCAGCAACTGGAGATCGCGCCGACCTGGCGCTGCCTGGAACTCGGCGCGGGCGCCGGCTCCATCGCCTATTGGCTCGCCGACCGGGTACCGCAGGGCAGCGTGGTCGCAGCGGACATCGACCCCCGCTTCCTCGACGCCGACCGTGCCCCGCAGCTGACCGTGCGGCGTATGGACGTCAACGAGGAGGACTTCGCCCCCGGCTCCTTCGACCTGGTGCACGCCCGTGCGGTGTTCATGCATCTGCCGCGGCGTGAAGAGGTGCTGCGGCGGGCCGTGCGGTGGCTTGCCCCCGGTGGCTGGCTCGTCCTGGAGGACGTCTACTTCCTGCCGGCCGAGGACTCCCCGTACCCGGAATGGCAGCGGGTTCAGCGGGCCTGGCTGGACGCGCTCGCCGCCCAGGGCATCGACCTGGCCTGGGCGCGCCGGGCGCCGGCCTCGCTGGCGGCGGCAGGGCTCACTTCCGTGGGCGTGTCGGTCGCCCCGGGCGGGCTCGGCATCGACGCCGTCCAGGACGAGTTGCTGCGCATCCGGCTGGTCCAGAGCGGCCGGAGTCTCATCGAGGCCGGGCTGGCCACCGAGGAGCAGATGGCGCGTGCGAGCGCGCTGGTGGAGAGCGTCCCGGCCCCCGACGTATCGACCTTCATCTATTCCAGTTGGGGCCGACAGCCGGCCGACTGAGCCGCTGGGCCCCGCGACCCGAGTGATCAGAAAGGAAAGCCGTGACACAGGCACAGAGCACACGGCACGGTCCTGCCCCATCCAGCGCGGTCATCGCGTGGCTGGCGTTCGCGACCATGTTCGTCATCGGAACCGACACCTTCCTCGTGGCCCCGATGCTGCCCACGCTGGCCGAGCAGTTCGACGTGTCGACCAGCGTCTCCGGGTGGATGGTCAGCGCCTACGCCCTGGGGTTCGCGCTGTTCGCCCTGGTGGCCGGGCCGTTGTCGGACGGCCGCGACCGGCGGGGCGTGCTCCTGCTCGGATTCGCCGGGTTCGCGGTGGCCACGGCCCTGTGCGCCGCGGCACAGGGCCTGTGGACGATGATCCTCTTCCGGTTCCTGGCGGGCATGTTCGCCGCGCTCGTCACCCCGCAGATCTGGGCCTCCATCCCCGTTCTGGTGGCTCCGGACTCGATCGTGAAGACGATGGGCATCGCCGGTGCGGGTATGTCCATCTCCCAGGTCGTCGGTGTCCCGTTCGGCGGCTGGCTGGCGGCGATCTCCTGGCACGTGCCGTTCCTGGCGGTGGCGGGCCTGTCCGGCGTCGCATGGATCCTGCTGTGGCGGGTCTTCCCGTCCGTGCCGTCCTCCCGGGCAGCGGGCGAGACCATGGGGATTCTCGGGACCTACGCCCAGTTGTTCCGGTCGGCGACCTTCACCTGGTACCTGGTGGCCTACCTCATCTACCAGACCGGCGTGTTCGAGACGATCTCCTTCATCGGCTCCTGGCTGGACGAGGACTTCGGCCTGGGCGTCAGCGCGGTCGGGGCCTCGATGATGGCCCTCGGCGTCGGCATGGCGACCACCTCCATCTTCGGCAGCCGCCTCATCCGCCGGATCGGTGAACACCGCACGCTGGCGCTGGTGTTCACCGTCCTGATCGTCGCCTACGCCGCGGTGCCGTTCGCGCCGAACCTGGGTCTGGCGCTCACCGGTCTCGCCGTCGGGTCCGCCATGCTCGGGCTCGCTTACCCGATCTTCATGTCCATGCTGCTGTCGCAGACGACGGCCTCCCGAGGCACGGTGTCGTCGCTGTCCACCACCGCGCTGTACGCGGGTACGACGATCGGCGGCCTGGTCGGCGGTGTGCTGCTGACCGAGTTCGACGGTTTCAAGGGTGTGGCCGGCTTCACCGTCCTGGCGCTCCTCGTCGCCGCTGCGATCTTCGCGGCGACCGGGGCCTTCAGGGCTCCGAAGCCGGTGGCCGCGCCCCAGGGCACCCCGACCGAGGCGGAGACGACGGCTGCGTGAACCCGCCGCCGCGCCGTTGGCCGGATCCATGACCGCGCGTGCTCGCTTCCGCTCCGTACACGAGTCGGAAGCGAGTACGCACGGTCATGCGTCCGGTCGGCGCACCGCGCACCGGCCTCTTCAACGGACACCTCATCCCGGACCACCACATCCTTGCGACGCATCCCTGACCGACAACCCTGACTCACGACGCTTCGAATACCACTCGGCCATGACCAAAGGGGGGACATGTCCGGCCATGACGAGCTGCTCAGAGAACTGGGCACCCAGCTCTTCGCCTCGCTGCCGCGCAGCGACCAGCGAAGGATGGCGCTCACCTACGTACGAGGCCTGCTGACCACGCGGGGCCGCAAGTCCTTCCGGAACATGGCGCTGAGCCTGGGCGGCCCGAGGCTCGAGCAGAGCCTGCACCATTTCGTCAGTTGCTCCGCCTGGGACTGGGCGCCCGTGGCCCGCGCGGTGGCGGACATCATGACGCCGGTGGCCCCGCCCAGTGGCTGGGTGTTGCGGAACCTGGTCACACCGCGGGAGGGGGACAGCACCGTCGGGGTGCACAAACGTTTCCTCGCTGGGCGCGGGCAAGTCGTCAACGCCCAGTACGCGGTGGGCCTGTGGGCCGCCTCCCCCAGAGGCTGCTACCCGCTCGCCTGGCGGCTGCTGCTACCGCCCGAGTGGCTCGAGGACGACGTACGGCGGACCCGGGCGTCGATCCCCGACAGCCGCGTGCACGAGACCCCCGTCGAGTGCGCCGCCGAGGCATACCTGAGCCTCGCGGCCGAACTGCGGGGCGCACTGCCGGTGGTGATGGACCTGTGCGGCCCGGGCATCGACACCGCCGCGGCGGTCCACCGGCTGCGCTCGGCCGGGATTCCCTTCATGGTCCGGGTGTACCGCACCCTGCGTCTCACGGTGCTCGATCCCACCCTGCGCGGACTGGGCCCGGGCCCTGTCTCCACGTACCAGATCCTGGCGGCGGCGGAGAGCCTGCGGGGGCAGCCGGCGGATCCAGGACCGCGTGGTGAGGGCCCGCCGTGCACTCTGGCCGCGGCTGTGCGGGTCCGCTCCCCGCACCACCCCGTGGCCCACGCGCCGGACGGCAGCCACGACCCGTACGACCTGCTGCTGCTCCGTACGCGGACGGACGCCGGTCGGCAGTCCGACGAGGTGTGGCTCACCGACATGCTCGACGCGGACTCCGCCACCCTGCTGCACATGACCGCCCTCCCGCGGGGCGTCGACGACGCCTTCGTACGCGTCACCGAGCGCATCGGCATACGGGACTTCACCGGCCGCTCCTACGGCGGCTGGAACCGCCACACCACCCTGGCGTCGGCGGCACACGCCCTCGCGCTGCTGTCAGACGAACGGACGGACCTGCTCAACTCCCCGGTGGCGCTGACCACATGAGGCTGTGAGCACCCGCCGCCCCTCCCCTTCACCCCAGCGGACATAGGAGTGCCATGTCGCGTCGTCTGTTCACCTCGGAGTCCGTGACCGAGGGTCACCCCGACAAGATCGCTGACCGGATCAGCGACACCATTCTCGACGCGCTGCTGCGCGAGGACCCGACCTCCCGGGTCGCGGTGGAGACCTTGATCACCACCGGTCAGGTCCACGTCGCCGGCGAGGTCACGACCAAGGCTTACGTCCCGATCGCCCAGCTGGTCCGTGACACGATCCTGGAGATCGGCTACGACTCCTCCAAGAAGGGCTTCGACGGCGCCTCCTGCGGGGTGTCCGTGTCCATCGGCGCACAGTCGCCGGACATCGCACAGGGCGTCGACGCGGCGTACGAGGCCCGCGTCGAGGGTTCCTCCGCAGACGGAGACGTCGACGAGCTGGACCGGCAGGGCGCCGGTGACCAGGGCCTGATGTTCGGCTACGCGTCGAACGAGACGCCGACGCTGATGCCACTGCCGGTCTTCCTCGCCCACCGCCTGTCCAAGCGGCTGTCGGACGTGCGCAAGAACGGCACGATCCCCTACCTGCGTCCGGACGGCAAGACGCAGGTCACCCTCGAGTACGCCGACGACAAGGCGGTCCGTCTCGACACCGTCGTGGTCTCCTCGCAGCACGCGTCCGACATCGACCTGGACTTCCTCCTGACCCCGGACGTCCGAGAGTTCGTGGTGGAGCCGGAGCTGAAGGCACTGCTGGACGAGGGCATCAAGGTGGACACCAACGACTACCGCCTGCTGGTGAACCCCACCGGCCGCTTCGAGATCGGTGGACCGATGGGCGACGCCGGCCTGACCGGCCGAAAGATCATCATCGACACCTACGGCGGTATGGCCCGCCACGGCGGCGGCGCCTTCTCCGGCAAGGACCCCTCCAAGGTGGACCGCTCGGCGGCGTACGCGATGCGCTGGGTCGCCAAGAACGTGGTCGCCGCGGGCCTGGCCTCCCGCTGCGAGGCGCAGGTGGCGTACGCGATCGGCAAGGCCGAGCCGGTCGGCCTGTTCGTCGAGACCTTCGGCACGGCCCTGTACCCCGAGCAGGCGATCCAGGAGGCCGTCACCGAGGTCTTCGACCTGCGCCCCGCCGCGATCATCCGCGACCTCGACCTGCTCCGCCCGATCTACGCGCGGACGGCCGCCTACGGTCACTTCGGCCGCGAGCTGCCCGAGTTCACCTGGGAACGCACCGACCGCGTGGAGGAGTTGCGACGCCGCGTGATCGGCTGACGGACCGGTCCGGCCATGGCGCTGCGAACCACCGCGTGGAGCCCCTGCCACCCGCCTTCGGGCGCCGGAGACCCTTCCCGGGACCGCACCGCCGAGCTGAGCCGGCTGATCGCGCGCGAGACGACGCTGCGGCCGGTCGCCCGCCTGACCGCCGCAGGGCCCTCGGTCACCGAGCGGCGACACATCATCGGCCCGCCGGCTCGAAGCCGCCCCGGGACCGCCTCGCCGAAGGCCACCGCATCTGCGTGGAGCAAGCCACAGGGACCCCAGCCGTCGAGGAGTACCCATGCCCTCCCAGCCCCAGCCGCCCGCCAGTACGACGCTCCGGCGTGCGGGCCCGGACAGCGGTGGCGCACGGCTTGCCATCACAGGCTCCATCGCCACTGACCATCTGATGACGTTCCCGGGACGGTTCACCGACCAGCTGATCGCCGGCCGGCTCGATCACGTCTCCCTGTCCTTCCTCGTCGACGACCTGGAGATCCGGCACGGGGGAGTAGCCGCGAACATCGCCTTCGGCCTCGGCTGCCTGGGCACGGCGCCTCTACTGGTCGGCGCGGTCGGCGACGACTTCGGCGACTACGAGGTGTGGCTGAAGGCGCACGGGGTCGACACCGCGTACGTCCGGGTGTCCGCCCGGCAGCGGACCGCACGGTTCATGTGCACCACGGACGCGGACCAGAACCAGATCGCCTCCTTCCACACGGGGGCGATGGCCGATGCCGCCGCCATCGACCTCGCACCCCTGATGGCCGGTCCGGGCGGCGTCGACCTGGTCCTCGTCTCCCCGAACGATCCCGAGGCGATGGTGCGGCACACCGAGCAGTGCCGCGAGAGGGGAACGCCCTTCGCCGCCGACCCCTCCCAGCAACTCGCCGTCCTCGCGGGCGACGACGTCCGCCGGCTCGTGACCGGGGCACGATGGCTGTTCACCAACGAGTACGAGGCCGCGCTCCTGCTGGAGCGCACCGGCTGGTCCCGGCACGAGGTGCTGCGACGCGTCGGCACCTGGCTCACCACGCGGGGTGCGGCCGGGGTGCGGGTGGAGTCCGCCCAGGACGGAACCATGGACTTCCCGGCCGTCCCGGCGACGGCGACCGCCGACCCGACCGGCGTCGGTGACGCGTTCCGGGCCGGCTTCCTGGCCGCCGCCGTCAGCTGGTCCCTGCCTCCCCGAGAGGCGGTCCCTCTGGGCTGCGCCCTGGCCACCACGGCCCTGGAATCGATCGGGCCGCAGCAGTACGGCCTGTGCGCCACGGAGCTGCTGCGCCGCATCGCGACCACCTACGGCGACAGCACGGCGAACCGGCTGACCCGGCACCTGAAACACATCATGTGAGAGCTCGGTGAACAACCGGTCGTATGAGCCCAGCTCGCGCTGTTCGACCTCGACCAGCGGACTGGAGGCGGAGCCGACGGCGTGGATCTGACCTGTGGGCCGGCGACGTACTTCCTGCCGCATCACCTGTCCGGCCTCGGCGTGCTCGGGATGGGTGAGGGTCTGGTGGCGGGCCCAGCAGCGGGCATGCCGGGCGACGATTTCGCCGCCGGAGGTGAGCACGATGACCTGCTCGTTGTCGGTCAGCACGGTGACCTGGTGGCCGATCGTGGAGGGTTCACGGAGTGGTCGCAAGTGTCGACGCGGACATAGTGGTCGCGGCCCAGCCGGACCGAAAAGCGCCACCAGGTGGCCGGGTCGACCGCGGGCAGGGTGAGCATCTGGGCCCGGTCCGCTGCCCACCGGTCGGCCGGGGGCCGAGACGGTGCGGTGGACATGCCAGTTGGCGACCTTCAGCCATGCCGCGAGCCGGGTGTTGAACCGCAAGTTCACTGTGCCGTTCCCTCTGGGGAGGAATGGCAGTGGGAGTACGACTACTACGACGACGATGAGCACTCACCTCTACTCCACGGCATCTATCAGAATGGCTCGGTCTCGGGCGGTCGGCGGCGGAGCGTGCGCTGTGGAAGAACTTCAGCCCGGTGATCGGACAGGTGGCGATGAGCCCGGCTGCCGCGGCCTGGTCCCATCCGTACTGCTCGGCGTCGCCGCGCAGCAGACGGGCTGTGAATGAGCGCCATGGATGGCCCGACCAGTCAGATACGCGCTCAGTAGCCGAGTCGGAGATCGAGGGAGGGCCGGGGCGCAGGTTGCTCGTGGTCGACGGGGAGCCTGCCTTCGAACTCAGCTTCTGGTGCGGAACATGCCCGTTCCTGTTCCGCCGGTTGGAGACTGCCCGGCAGACGTTGTCACTGGAGAGGGTGCAAGAGCGGCTCACTGGCGCGCTGGCCGATCTGGACGACGGCGGCGTGATCGACAGGTCAGCGCCGTCTTGGTAGCTGAGCGGGCTGCACCCGCCAGGACCTCGTGCCCTCCGCGTGCCCAATCTTTGGGTCAGGGTGCGCTGGCAAAACGTCCAAGCGGTTCACCAATACACAAGCCCCAGGCCACTGACCTGGGGCTTCATCATGGAGCGGGTGACGAGAATCGAACTCGCGCTCTCAGCTTGGGAAGCTGATGTTCTACCATTAAACTACACCCGCGTAAGACGCCGATCGGAGTCGGTGTCGAATGCTCGCTCACTCTACCTCATGTCAGACCTCCGGCGTTCGTGCCGCGAGGTCTGAGCGCGTTTCAGGGATGGGATGCGGCTGCGGGGGAACGGAGTTGGGGCGTACGGTGGTGGGGCGAAAGAGGGCCCGGGCGGGACCGGAGTGCCGCCTGGAGGGCCGTCCCTTTGATCCCGTACTGTGGCTTTTGTCGTCAGGCAAGCAGCAGCCAGACGCGGCTCTTGGGGAAGGGACTCTTGGACTTGATGGAGCGCACCGTCGTCCGTTGTGCCGATGGGCACGTGTTCACCACCGCTTCGTTCCCGATGCAGCAGGCCGAGCGGCTCGGCCCCGGGCGGCTGCTTCGGTGCCCGCGATGTGCGCGGCTCCGGAGTGTGGTGCCCGTCAGCTATCAGAAGCGGTAGCGACAGCGGTAACGGACAGAGCACGAGACACAAGGCAATAGGCACAAGGCGCGCGGAGACGTCCGGTTGTGGTCGCTCCGCGCGTCTTGCGTATCCTCGGGGCGTGCTTCTCTCAGACAAGGACATCCGGGCCGAGATCGATGCCGGGCGGGTACGGATCGATCCCTATGACGACACGATGGTGCAGCCGTCGAGCATCGACGTGCGCCTCGACCGCTACTTCCGGGTGTTCGAGAATCACCGATACCCCCACATCGATCCCGCCATCGAGCAGTCCGACCTGACCCGGCTCGTGGAGCCGGAGGGGGACGAGCCGTTCATCCTGCACCCCGGGGAGTTCGTCCTCGCCAGCACGTACGAGGTCATCTCCCTGCCCGACGATCTCGCCTCCCGGCTGGAGGGCAAGAGCTCGCTGGGGCGCCTGGGACTGGTGACGCACTCCACCGCAGGGTTCATCGACCCCGGCTTCAGCGGGCACGTGACCCTGGAGCTGTCCAACCTCGCCACTCTGCCCATCAAGCTCTGGCCGGGCATGAAGATCGGGCAGCTGTGCATGTTCAAGCTGAGCTCGCCCGCCGAGTACCCGTACGGCAGCGAGCGGTACGGGTCCCGCTACCAGGGGCAGCGCGGGCCGACCGCCTCCCGGTCCTTCCTCAACTTCCACCGGACCCAGGTGTGAGCGACCCGAACGTCAGCGACCCGATCGTCAGCGACTTGAACGTCAGCGAGCCGAAGGGAGCGACGCAGGTATGAGTGACGTGCGCGAGAACCTGACCTATGAGAGTTTCGGCGTCGCCGTGCGCGAGCTTGCGCAGGCCATCGCCGACGACGGCTACGAGCCCGACATAGTCCTCAGCATCGCCCGCGGCGGCGTCTTCGTGGCCGGCGGCCTCGCCTACGCCCTCAACTGCAAGAACATCCACCTGGTGAACGTCGAGTTCTACACCGGTGTGGGGACGACCCTCGAAATGCCCGTCATGCTCGCCCCCGTCCCCAACGCGATCGACTTCTCGCAGAAGAAGGTGCTGATCACCGACGACGTCGCCGACACCGGCAAGACGCTCAAGCTGGTGCGCGACTTCTGCCTCGACACCGTCGCCGAGGTGCGCAGCGCCGTCGTCTACGAGAAGTCCCACTCGCTGGTGAAGTGCGAGTACGTGTGGAAGCGCACTGACGATTGGATCAACTTCCCGTGGAGTGTCGAACCGCCACTGGTACGGCGGGCCGGCCAGGTACTCGACGCCTGACCGGCAGGTCCGGACAGAAAGAGGGGCTCCCCGCGGGGAGCCCCTCTCTCGTGCCGTACGGCCTCAGACCGTGCCCAGCTTCACGATCGACAGCAGGGCGATCAGTTGGATCGCCGACGCGCCCAGGGCCTTCGGCCATGGCAGGTCGTGGGAGCGGCCGACCATGAGGGTCAGCAGGACGCCGCCCGCGATCCAGGTGGCCCAGCCGAGCAGCTGGACGAACATCGCGTCACCGCCCGCGAACATAGCGAAGACCAGGCGCGGCGCGTCCGTGAGGGACATGATCAGCATGGACAGGCCGACCGTGGGCTGCCAGGCGCCGTCGCCGCCGAGCTGGCGGGCCAGGGTGTGGGTGACCACGCCCAGGACGAAGGCGCTCAGCACCATCGCGACGGCCGTCGTCAGGACGATCGGGACGGCGTTCGACAGTGTGGCGTTTATCGCATCCTTGCGGGCGCCGTCGAAGCCGAAGACGGCGAGCAGGCCGTAGAGGAACGTGACGATGAGGGCCGGGCCCCACACCGCGTAGTCCCGCATCTGCAGGAAGGTCTGGTTGGGGCCGAGGACGATCCCCCGGAGCAGGGCCTTCCAGTGCAGGCGCGGGCCGACCGGGCCGGGCGGCGGGGCGGCCGAGCCGGCGCGGTAGGTGTCGCCCTGGGTGTAGGGGTCCTGGCCGACCGAGAAGGCCTGGGTGTGGCCCGGGTTGTTCGCCGCGTACGGGTCGGGCGGGCCCTGCGGGCCGGGCGGGTACGCGCCGTCGCCGAAGTACTCCGGCTCGCCCTGGCCGCCGTAACCACCGCCGTGCGCGGCGTTCGGCTGCGGCCATGCCGGGCCGCCGCCGTTGCCGTACGGCGGCTGCTGCCGAGGGTACGGCTGCGGCGCCGGCGGGGAGCCGTACGACGGCCCCTGCGGCGTCTGCCCGTACGGGGGGTTTTGCGGTCGCGTCTGAGGAGCGCCGTTGTTCCGGCCGCGTCCGATCCTGAATCCAGCCACGTCTTCGAACGTACCTGGTCCCGCCCGGTGGCGTGCCGGGCCCGGGCTTCCGGGCCCGGCTTTGCGGCCGAGCTGTGACATCCCTTAGGGGGCAAGGGCCTTGGGCGTCCGTGGGCCGTCAGGGTTCCGCCGTACGGGCGGTGCCACGGCCCCTCGGGGCGGCGTCAGCCGAGCATGTCCTGGCCGAGCCTCAGGTAGCCGGTCGTCGACATGCCGAGCGAGCCGGGGCCGAAGCTGATCGCGTTCTTCGTCGTCACGCCCGAGGCCGAGCCGCGCAGGCCGAAGACGGCGCCGGAGGGGTGGTTCTCGCCGTCGGCACCGACGGACAGGTCCGCCTTGCCGTCGCCGGTGAGGTCGGACAGGCGTACGGACGCGCCGAAGCGGTCGGCGGACTCGGCGGTGCCGGGGACGCCGGCCGTGTTCTGGGTGAACGACTGGGCGCCGGTGGCGGTCAGGCCGGCGGCCGAGCCGCGCAGGACCGTGACCATGCCGGCGATCTTCGTGGTGCCGATGGTCTCGTGGAGGGCGCCGACGGCCAGGTCGCCGTAGCCGTCGCCGTTGACGTCGGCGATGGAGAGGGCGTTGCCGAACCAGTCGCCTTCCTCGTCGGCGCCGGGGACTCCGGGGGTGTCCTGGTCGATCGTGGTCTGAGGCTGGGTGCGGACGCCGTTCGCGCTGCCGAGGTAGGCGCTGACGGAGCCGCCGAGGCTCTTGCCGTCGCCGCCGTACGCCGCCGAGACGACGTCGTCGTAGCCGTCGCCGTTCAGGTCGCCGACGGTCGCCAGCTCCCAGCCGCCGCTCCTGAGGAACGTCTGGTACGTGAAGCCGGAGGCGGAGCCGAGGTAGATCATGTTGCCGTCGTCGTACGTCGACGCCTCGCTGCCCGTGACGACCAGGTCGTCGGTGCCGTCGCCGTCGAGATCGCCGGCGGAGAGGTCCTGGGCGCCGTAGATGCTGTTGCCGGTCTGGAGGCCGGTGGCGAGTTCGTGGCGGGCCGCGGGGCCGGAGGTCTTGGTGAAGCTCTCGTGGATCCAGATGTCGCTGCCGGTGCCGCCGACGGCGAGGTCGGGGCGGCGGTCCCCGTCGAAGTCGCCGACGGTGACGGACATGCCGTACTCGTCGTGGGCCGACACGGCCGGGTCGGGGACGCCCTTGCCGCCGGACAGGCCGCTCTTGCCGCCCCAGACGACCGTGACGGAGCCGCCGTCGACGTCGGATCTGATGTCCTCGCCGACGCTGCCGATCACGAGGTCGGCGTACCCGTCGGCGTTGAGATCGCCGGAGGTGAGGGACTTGCCGAAGCGGTCGCCCTGCTCGGCGGTGCCGGGGATGCCGGCGGTGTCCTGGGTGAGGATCGTGCGGTGGGTGGCGCTGATGCCGTTCGCGGAGCCGTAGGTGACGACGACGGCGCCCGCGTCGGTCTTGCCGCCGACGGGAGTGTAGGGCGCGGCGGTGGCGAGGTCGCGGTAGCCGTCGCCGTTGAAGTCGTCGGCGTACTCGGCGGGGGCGGCGGAGACCGGTGCCGCCAGGGCGAGCGGGGTGAGACCTGCGGTCAGCAGGGCGGCGGTGAGGGTGGCCGCAGTCTTCCTGCGCATGAGGTGTTCCTCCTGGTAGGTGGTGGGGTCATGGTCCGCGGGATCAGCCCGCGAGTACGTCTCCGAAGGCGGCGTCGGCCGCCGGGCCGCCGACCGTCGCGGCGCCGAAGGACTTGGACCCGGTGGCCGTGACGCCGGACGAGGTGGACTTCAGCAGCCAGACCGCACCGTCGCCGGTGTTCTCGCCGGAGGCGCTCGCCACCAGCTCCGCCCGGCCGTCACCGCTCGCGTCGGTGAGCCGCACGGCGTAGCCGAAGTGGTCGTACGCCTCGGCGGTGCCCGGGACGCCCGCGGTGTTCTGCGAGAAGGACTTGGCGCCGTTGCCGGTCAGACCGGACGCCGAGCCGCGCAGGACCGTGACCATGCCGGCCTGCTTCACCGAGCCGAGTGCCTCGTAGGGGGTGCCGACCGCGATGTCGGTGTAGCCGTCGTCGTTGGTGTCGCCGGCCGACAGGCTCCAGCCGAAGCGGTCGTTCCGCTCGGCGGCGCCGGGCACGCCGGCGGTGTCCTGGGTGATGCGCACGGGGGTGCGGGTGCTCAGGCCGCCGGCCGCGCCGTAGGTCACGGTGACCGCGCCCCCGGGGCCGCCGTTCGGCTCTTCCGCGGACTTCTCCATGAAGTTGCCGGTGACGATGTCGCCGTAGCCGTCCTTGTTCACGTCCGCGATGACGGCGTCGTACCCGCCGGCGGCCTTGCCGCCCGGCGTCAGGCCGGTGGCGGAGCCCTTGTACAGCACGCTGCGGGTGCGGTAGCCGTCGCCGGCCGCCTCCTGGCCCATGACCAGCAGGTCCGACCGGCCGTCGCCGGTGACGTCGCCCGCGACGACCCGGTCGGTGTTGATGCCGGTCTGGGCGGAGGTGTCGACGCCGGTGAGCTCGGCGGCCTTGCCGGTGCGGGTGATCGGGCCCTCGAAGACGTTCAGTTCGGGGTAGGCGATGTTGGCGGCGGCCAGGTCGGTGTCGCCGTCGCCGTCGAAGTCGCCGGTGGCGACGGACCAGCCCAGCTCGTTGCGGTTCTCGGGGAGCGGGGCGGACAGGTCCGTCGCGGTCTTCAGGCCGCTCGCGCCGCCCCAGACGACGGTGAGGACGCCCGAGTCGTCGGTGGAGCCGATCCGCTCGGCGTGCACGCCCACGATCAGGTCGGTGTAGCCGTCGTCGTCCAGGTCGCCGGTGGTCAGGCGGTCGCCGAAGTAGTCCTGCGACTCCGGGACGCCCGGGATGCCGTCGGTGGCCTGGCTGACGATCTGGCGCTTGGAGCTGTCGAGGCCGTTCGCGGTGCCGTAGACGACGGCGACGTAGCCCGCTGCGGTCTTGCCGGCGATCTTGCCGAGCGGCGCGGCGATTGCGAGGTCGCGGTGGCCGTCACCGTTGAAGTCGCCGGACAGGCCGGAGGGCGCGGCGGCGGCCTGCGTGGCGGGCAGGGCGGTGAGCAGGCCGGTGGTGAGGGCCGTGGCCAGGAGGAGGGTGCATCTGCGCATCTTCGATTCCCCGTTGTCGGTGATCAGGAGTTGAGTGCGGTGCCGTAGCCGGGCGCGCCGGCTGTCGAGACGCCCGTCGTGCCCGGGCCGAAGCTCGTCGAGCCGGAGGCCGTCGGGCCGGTCGCCGTGGCGCGCAGGGACCAGATCGCGCCGTCGCCGGCGTTCTCGCCCGGCGCGGAGACGGACAGGTCGGCGCGACGGTCGCCGGTGTGGTCGGTGAGGGTGACGCGCTCGCCGAAGCGGTCACCCTTCTCGGAGGTGCCGGGCACACCGGCGGTGTTCTGGGTGTACGACGTCGCGCCCCTGGTCGTCAGGCCGGACGCCGAGCCGTACAGCACGGTGACGGCACCGGCGGAGCCGTTCTCGCCCGCGGTACCGATCGCCAGGTCGGCGTATCCGTCGCCGTCGACGTCGCCGATATCGACGCCGCTGCCGAAGCGGTCGCCCTTCTCGGCGGCGCCGGGTACGCCGGCCGTGTCCTGGGTGAGGACGAGCGGGGCGCGGCCGCTGTCGCGGCCGTCGGGTCCGCCGTAGACGACGGTGACCTTGCCGCCGAGGGCGCCCTCGGGGTCGGCGGAGGCCTCCCGGTCGTTCCCCACGGCGATGTCGTCGTGGCCGTCACCGTCGATGTCGCCCACGGCGGAGACGAACCCCGCGGGCAGCTTCTCCAGCCAGTCGGTGTAGTTGCCGATCTTCATGTCGGCGAGGGAGGTGGTGGCGGCGCCGTTGTGCGCGGCGCGGCCGTGCAGGACCACGCGGGGGCGGCCGTCGCCGGTGACGTCGCCGGAGGAGAGGTGGGTGATGCCGTTCGAGGACGACCACCAGTCGTTGCGCGAGCCCGAACCGCCGCTGGAGGCGCTGGTCCTG
Source organism: Streptomyces cahuitamycinicus (assembly GCF_002891435.1). GTDB lineage: Bacteria > Actinomycetota > Actinomycetes > Streptomycetales > Streptomycetaceae > Streptomyces > Streptomyces cahuitamycinicus. Next base: position 525 of record NZ_POUC01000171.1, on the reverse strand, counting down.
GTGATCGGGCCGTTCACGAGGGAGAGGGTGACCGGGCCGGTGGAGCCGACCGCGACGTCCACGTCGCCGTCGCCGTCGAAGTCGCCCGCGGTCAGCGTCCGGCCGTAGCGGTCGTAGTCGGTGCTGAAGAAGCTGAACAGCGAACGGGCGCCGGACAGGCCGGACGTCGATCCCCAGACGATGGTGACCGTGCCGTCGTTGGTGTCGCTGCCGTCCTCGCCGGGTGTGCCGATCAGCAGGTCGGCGTAGCCGTCGGTGTTCAGGTCGGCGGAGGCGAGGGCGGAGCCGAACGCGTCGTCGGCCTCGGCGGCACCGGGCATGCCCGCGGTGTTCTGGGTCAGCAGGGTGCGCGTGGAGCTCTTCGGCCCGCTGGTGCTGCCGTAGACCACCGACACGGCACCGGCTTTCGCCTGCCCGGCGACGGTGGCGCCCGGCGCGCCGACCGCGAGGTCGGTGCGGCCGTCGCCGTTGAAGTCGTAGGGGGCCGCGGGCGTCACGGCGTGCGCGGCGGGGGCGGAGAGGGTG
>NZ_POUC01000170.1 GCF_002891435.1 Streptomyces cahuitamycinicus | reverse complement strand
GGGTCCATGTGCGACTTCTTTCGAAGGAGAGTGCGTAGGGGGAGGGAACGTGATGGAGCCGGGGAGTTCAGCGGGGCGGCGGCACCAGGGCGTGGCGGGCCGCGTGCCCGTAGAACTTCGCCCTGGTCTTCGACTCGATCTGCCGGATGCGCTCCCTGGTGACGCCGTAGACGACGCCGATGTCGTCCAGCGTGTCCGGTTCGTCGCCGTCGAGACCGGTGCGCCGGATGAGGACGTACCGTTCGCGCTCGGTGAGGAGCTCCAGGACGAGTCGCAGCCGCTCCATGAGCTCCTTGCGGATCAGCACGGCGGCGGGTCCCGGCAGTCGGCTCGGTCCGATGATCAGGTCGCCGAGGGCCGTGTCGTCGCCGATGATCCGGTCCAGGGAGTCGGTGGGCCGGCTGATCCTGCGCGCCTTCTCCACTTCGGCGAACGTGAGACCGCTGACGTAGGCCACGTTGTCGACGGTCCTGGGACGGCCCTCGTTCAGGAGCTTGCGCTCGGCGACGGCGACCTTGCTCACCTTCTCGTGCACATGCGCGGGCAGCCGGATCAGGGTGCCCTCATCGGCGATGGCCCGGGTGATCGCCTGTCTGATCCACCAGGTCGCGTAGGTCGAGAACTTGAAGCCCTTGGTGGCGTCGAACTTCCGGACCGCGCGCATCAGCCCGATGGTTCCGTGCTGGACGAGGTCTTCGGCGTCCAGTCCGCGGCCCTGGTAGCCGAGCGCGATCTTCCACACGAGCCGCTGGTTGTGCAGGACGAGACACTCGTAGGCACGCCACCGTTCGCTGTCGCGGGGCAGCGCGGCGATCTCCTCCACGGGAACGTCACGGCCGAGCCGGTCGCTACGGCCGAGGCGGTCCTCCCCGCCCCGGAGGAGAACGGCGAGGCCGACCTCCTCCTCCGCCTTCAGCACCACCTTGGCCGTGTGCCGCCGCCACCGGTCCGCCTCCAGCACCGCCCGGGCCGCGAGCACGGCGTCAGTCAGTCTCGAGGGCGTGGAGGAAGCGCCGGAGCGGGCAGGTTGCCTGGCGGCCGGTGTCTTCGAGGCGGCGGCGCTCGGTGCCGGGGGCCGAGGCGGCCGAGGGCGGGTGACCGGGAAGTCGGCGGTCAGCTCTCGCGCTTCGCCGGCGCCGAGTCCGTGCAGTCGTACGACGCCGTCGTGGGCGAGCCTGCTGACGGCGCCGTCGGCGTCGGCGTAACGGGCCAGCATCCGCCGGGCCTGGGCCAGACGCGTGGCCGCTTCCGAGGGGACGGCGGGCGGCGGTGGCGATGCCTTCACCGACTGAGCCGCCGCGCGGCGGGCGGGTTTCACCTGGATACCCAGCGCGGCGAGTCCATTGCGGAGCCGTCGCCGCTGCTCGTCGGTCCTGAGCCCGAGCCGGTCCGCTTCGTCCGCGAAGGCCTGCCGACTGACCAGGCCCGCACGGGAGGCGCGGCGCTGCAGCCTTTCGATGACGGACGGCAACTCCGCTTCGACTGCCCGCCGTTCGACCTCGACCTCGACCATCGGCTCCCCCTCGCCCCGCACGATCGACGCATTCACACAGTCATCACATTCTGTGCATGCGTTCACTTGTACTCTTGATGCCTTGACAGTGTCAACAGGTAGGATGGGTCCATGCCTCAGCCCGAACACCTCCCCGGCACGCCCGAGTTCCGCATCAAGCTCCCCCAGGACGGCGCCGAGGCGCGCGGACATCTGCTCGCCGAGTTCGGCGGCAACGGCACGCACAAGTTCCTCCTGGAGGAGGGCTCGACGGTGGCCGCCGAGGCATGGCCGGGGCTCGGCGACCACGCCCGCCGGACCCGCGCGGAGCTGCGCGCGAGCGGCGGGCTCGTCGACGTCTCCGCCGATCGGTGGAGGGTGGCCCGGGACATCGAGTGCAACTCCTCCTCCGCCGCCGCCGCACTCGTGTACGGCTACGACGCCTCCGGCCCGGAGTCCTGGCGCACCGCCGAGGGTCATCCCCTCGCCGACTACCTGTCCACCGGCTGGCGTGCCCCGCGCAAGGCGTGGCTGGTACGCGGATCCAATGTCTCCGGGCACAACCTGGTGCGGCAGTTGTGGCTGAAGGAGGGGCTCGTCTCGCTCACGGCCGCACATCTGCCTCCTCTGGAAGAGACCGATCCGACCAAGAGCACGCTGCGCCGCTTCGTCGAGGACGGATACGAGGGGGCTGCCTCGTACAACCAGAAGCGGGGTCTCGTCGACGAACTGCACGCCTTCCTGACGCAGATGCGCATCGGCGACACCGTGGCCACCATCAGCGACGGTCGGCTGCATATCGGGAACATCACCGGGGACGCCGCGCAGGCCTCGTCGCCGGGCGGTCTGTCCAACCTGCGGAGGAACGTCTCGTGGTTCTCCAAGAGCCATGCGTACGAGGAACTGCCGGAGGAAGTGCAGCAGAAGCTGTCCGTCCAGCATGACGTGGTCGATCTGACCGTCGTTCTGGACGCGTTGGACGAGCTCACCGGGCTGACGGCCCTCACGGTCCCCGCGGCAGGCGGGGAACTGACGCTGCCGGACATCACCGGGGCACTGGCCGCCGACCTCCTCGTCCACGACCGGTCCTGGCTGGACGAGATGCGGGAGCTCCTCATCGACGAGCGGCAGCTGGTTCTCTACGGGCCGCCGGGCACCGGCAAGACCTATCTGGCGATGAAGCTGGCCGAGTACTTAGGCGGCGGCCCGGAACAGGTCAAGATCGTGCAGTTCCACCCCTCGTACGCCTACGAGGACTTCTTCGAGGGGTTCCGGCCCGTGGAGGACCCCGAGACACGCGAGGTGGGCTTCCGGCTGACGGCGGGCCCGTTGCGGGAGCTCGCCGATCTCGCCTCCCGCGAGGGCAACCGGCACATCCCGCACTTCCTGATCATCGACGAGATCAACCGGGCCAACCTGGCGAAGGTCTTCGGCGAGCTGTACTTCCTCCTGGAGTACCGGAAGAGGTCCGTCCGGCTCACCTATTCCGGGGACGACTTCGCGCTGCCGCACAACCTCTTCGTGATCGGCACGATGAATACCGCCGACCGTTCGATCGCGTTGGTGGACGCGGCGATGCGGCGCCGCTTCGCGTTCGTGGAACTGTCCCCGCGTACCGAGCCGACCGCCGGGCTGCTCGCGCGCTGGCTGAAGCGCGAGGGCAGGGACATGGAGCCCGCTCGCCTGCTCGACGCGCTCAACGCCCGTATCGACGACACCGACTTCGCGATCGGGCCGTCGTACCTGATGAAACCGGGCGTCTACCGCGAGGGCGGCCTCGAACGGACGTGGCGCACAAAGATCCTCCCCCTGTTGGAGGAGTATCACTACGGCGAGAGCCTGGACGTGGCCGCCCGCTGCGGCCTCGGCTCCCTGCGCGAGCAGCGCCCGTGTCCGTGCCCGTGCCCGTGTCCGTGTCCGAGGTGGCGCTGCACGAGTACGGGCCCGCCGTCTCCGTTCCGCTGGGCACCGAGGCCGGGCGGGCCCTCGCCGCCTCCGGGATCCTGCAGAGCGCGACCCCCGATCCCGGCCGGGACGGACACTGGCTGCTGCGCGCGGGCAGTCGGGTCGGCGCCGTGCGCACGCGCGCCGGTACGGTCGTACGGATCATGCCCAAGACCCCGGTGAGCCGGCTGTTCTTCCTCCTCGGGTTCAGCCTCGACCCCGCCCGCGCCTGGCGCGACAGCGGGGAGGGCACCGTCGACACCGGTGCGTATGACGACGTCGTCCCCGCACTGGCGCACGCCGTGGAGCAGCAGATCGACGGGGCGCTGCGGCAGGGGGTCCTCCAGGGCTACCAGGAGGTCGAGGAGTCCGCGCTGGTCGTGCGCGGGAGGCTGCGTGAGGCCGAGCAGATCCGGCGGCACTTCGGCCGTACGCCGCCGGTGGAGATCGTCTACGACGCGTACACCGCCGACACCGCCGAGAACCGCATCCTGCGCGCCGCCGTGGAGCGGTTGCTGCGGCTGCCGGGTGTTCCCGGTGCGGTCCGGCGGCGTCTGGCTCATCAGCGAGTACGGCTGGCCGACGCGCTGCCGCTGATACGGGGGCAGGAACCACCGCGTTGGCAGCCGTCACGCCTCAACTCCCGCTACCAGCCCGCCCTGCGGCTCGCCGAGGCCGTCCTGCGCGGCACCTCGCCGGAACACCGGCCGGCCGGGGCCTCCCCCCTGGCTGTGGACGGCTTCCTGCTCGACATGAACCAGCTGTTCGAGGACTTCGTCACGGTCGCCCTGCGCGAGGCTCTTCGGGAACACGGCCTGACCGCGCGTCCACCCCTCCCAGCGGCGCGTCGCCTACCGCAGCTCGTACGGCGGTCCCGTCCAGGTCACCGGCGGCCCCGGGACGGGCAAGACGGTGGCCGCCCTGCACCGGGTCAAACACCTGCTCGGTCGTTCCGAGGGCGGCCGCATCCTGCTCACCACCTACACGAACGCGCTCGCCGCCGGACTGCGCGACATGCTCGGGCTGCTCCTCGACGAGGACGAGAAGCTGCTGGCGCGGGTCGACGTGACGACGGTCGACGCGTGTGCCCATGGCATCGTGCGCACGAGGTCGGCTGCCGTGCCCGAGCCGATCGGGGACCGGGAGCAGCGGCAGCTGTGGGAGAAGGCGGTCAGGCAGCTCGATCTGCCGTTCACCGCGCAGTTTCTGGCTCAGGAGTACCGGCACGTCGTACTCGGCCAGAACCTCCGTGACCTGGACGCCTACCTCGGTGCGAGCCGCCGCGGCCGCGGCACCGGTCTCGGCCCCACGCGCCGGCGAGTGGTGTGGAGCGGCGTGCAGCGGTTCGAACAGTTCCTGCGGGACCGCGGCGAGACCACACACCTGCGCGTCTGCGCCCGCGCGGCGGAACTCCTCGGCGACGAGCCGGCTCCGTACGCCCATGTGGTCGTCGACGAGGCACAGGACCTGCACCCCGCCCAGTGGCGGGTGCTGCGCGCCGCCGTCACCCCAGGCCCCGACGACCTGTTCGCCACCGGAGACCCTCACCAGCGGATCTACGACTCCCGGGTCTCGCTCGGCTCCCTGGGCATCATGACGGCCGGCCGCAGCTTCCGGTTGCGCCTCAACTACCGTTCCACCGAGGAGATCCTCGCCTGGTCGGCGCGGCTCCTGGCACCCGTCACCGTCGATGCCCTCGAAGGCGAGGGGACGGACTCGCTGGCCGGGTACCGCTCGCTGCTGCACGGGCGCCATCCTCAGGCGCGGGGGTACGCGACCCGGCAGGAGGAGACCGAGGCGCTGGTGGAGCGGGTCCGGACGCTGCTGGCCGAAGGCCTGGCACCGCACGAGATCGGCGTGTGCGCACGGTTCAACCTCTCCCTGGACACGGCCGAGGAGAAACTGAAGGCCGCCGGCATCCCCGTGCTACGGGTCAGAGGGCAGGTCGCGCAGGGGGCCGAAGGGGTACGGCTGGCGACGATGCACGCGATGAAGGGTCTGGAGTTCCGGGCGGTGTCCGTGCTCGGTGTCGCCGAGGGCACCGTCCCGTTCGCCCGTGGGATCACGCCACGTGAGGCGGACCCCCTGCAGCATGACGCCGACCTGCTGCGGGAGCGCTGCCTGCTTTTCGTCGCCTGCACCCGGGCTCGCGAGGCACTGAGCGTGACATGGAGCGGAGCCGCGAGTCCGTTTCTGCCGTACGCCGCCTGAGCGGTCGCCTGCTCCTCACTCCTGAGGAGCCAGGGCTCCCGTGGCGAGTCCGTCGCGGGCGACCTCGGCGAGCTGCCGACTCAGCTCGTCGACTTTGCGCAGCCCTTCCTCGAACGCGGACAGCGCCCGGAACGCGGAGCCGTACCGGCGCTGCTCCTCGATGTCCATGCGGGGGACGCGCGAGCCCCGCGCGTCGAAACGGTAGGTCCCGCTGGTGCTGGTGGAGCGGCGGGCGTTGCCGGAGCTGCGCAGGAAGCCCCGGAGATAGTCCGTGTCGAGTTGCTCGCTGGCCGAGACCGGTTCCGGGCCGTCGAACTCCACAAGTCCGGCACGGGCGAGATCCGCGACGCTCGTGGTGGCACCGTCCAGCGAGCCCGGTCCGCCGCCGGGGGCGAGCTCGGGCAGGAAGGCGGCGAGCCGGAGCACCTGCTCCTGCAACTGCTTGCGCAAGGCCTCGTACTCACCGGGGTAATCACGGTGACGGAAGCGCAGATGACTGCCGGGGGTCAGGTCGACGGTGTCGTCGAGGAGCTCGATCAGCGGTACGTCCGCGGTCTGGTCGTCCCGGGGCTCCAGGCCTCCGTCGGGGTTGTTGTCGGTCAGGTCGATCATGCGCACGGTGTGGTGGGTGTCCGTACCCGAGGTGTTCTCGGGACGCCGTAGGCACCACAGATGGACGGGCAGGGAGTGCGAGGTCGCCGTCCCCGGGGGCAGGGCGACCACTTGGCGCACGATGCCCCGGCGTACGAGTTCCGACCGGATGCGGCGGCCCGCCTTGCGGTAGGCGACCGAGGCCGGCATGACCATGAGGACCTGGCCGCCGGGCGCGGTGTGCGCGTACGCGTGCTGGAGCCAGGCGAGTTCCCCTTCGGCCTTGGAGGGGGTGCCCAGTTCCCAGCGGGAGTCGAGCAGCAGCTGCTCCCTCCCCCACTCCGTCACACCAGCCGGCGGGTCACAGACGATCAGATCCGCCCTGAGGTCCGGCCACGCGTCCGCGCGCAGGGAGTCCCCTGCCACGACGCGCACCTCGGAGCGGCGCAGAAGTTCGGCACGCAGCTGGGCGAACCGGGCGCTGTCGGTATCCATCTCCTGGCCTCGGCAGCGCGTCCCGCTCTCGGAGGCGACCGACAGGAGCAGCGCCCCAATACCACAGGCGGGATCGAACACCGTAGCGCCGACCGGCAGCTCGGGGGCGAAGTGGCACACGGCCCTCACTACACGCTCGGACGTCACCTGGTCGGATCCCGCGCGGCGGGCAGAGTCCATGAACCGGTCAGTAAGTCCGTTTACGAGATCTACGGGCGCCTCGGTCTCGGCAAGCTGCCGCACGCGGGAAGCGACGTCGTCCGGCAGAGCCGGCTCGGGCTGTCCGGCCAGCACCGCGGCAACCGCGGCCAGGCCGGCGACCATCTGATCCCCGTAGGTGGTCCGCAGCGCCTGCCACAACTCGACCTCGGGAGAGACCTCCTGACCCTTGCGCTGCCTGTCCAGCCAGTCCTGGACCTCGGCGAGCGCGTAGAGCGGACTGTTCGCGCCCCCTCCTGCCGGTGCGGGGAAGTCGTCGTAGCGCCGGCGCCAGTTGGAGACAGCGGCCCGGGTAACTCCGGCCAGCCGAGCGATCTCGGCACCGGTGACCAGCGGGCCGACCGAGGAAGCGGCGTTGTCCGTCATAGCCCCAGCGTACACGGATCACCATCGGCGCTCCAGAGGCTAGCATGTTGGCGACGTACACACGTTGATGTCAGTCTCGCCCGTGTACTTAGACCTCTCGTGAACCACACCGCCGAGGAGGCACCACGTGGCGTCGAACACCGCCGTGCGCACCGTCCACCGGCTTTCCGGCGTCGCCCCACCCAGGACGCAAGACCCGGCCATCCTCGACCTTCTCGACCAGGTCTGGACGACCTCCTCGGCCGTCCCGCCGCCCGTCTCCGTGCCGTCCGAACACCATGCGGCGTACGCGGAGGCGACCACTTACGTGACGCGGATCAACAGCTCCGGCGCCCTACGCTCCGACGACTCGACCCCGGGAGCACGTCCTCAGGTGTGGGCCCGCCGGAACGGGAAAGTCCGCCCCTGTGGACGTGCTCCTGCTGACCTTCGGGCACAGCACCGCCGGGCGGGACCGGATCGTCGCGTTGCTGCGCGGGGCCGGTGTGGCGGCCGTCGTGGATGTGCGGACCGCTCCCGGCAGCCGGCGGGATCCCGACCTGCTGCGGGAGCGGCTCGCCGCGTGGCTGCCGGCCGCCGGGATCGGCTACCGGTGGGAACCCGCGCTGGGCGGGTTCCGTCCGCTGCCCGCGGACAGTCCGGACGTGGTGTGGCGCAACGCGTCCTTCCGCGGCTACGCCGCCCACACCCGGTCCCCCGAGTTCGTCACCGCGATGGACCGCCTGCTGCACGACGCCGCGGGTGCCCGTACGGCCGTGATGTGCAGCGAGGCGGTCTGGTGGCGCTGTCACCGCCGGCTGATCGCCGACTTCGCGGTGGTGGCCCGCGGCGTACCGGCCCACCACCTCATGCACGACGGCCGGCTGAGCGCCCACACGCCGACGCCCGGCGTGCGGCTGCGCGACGACGGGCTGCTCGTCTACGACGCCTCCACCGAGCCGACCCGGGGCTGAGCCGTCAGTACAGCTTGTTCACCGCCGTGACGGTCGTGGCCTTGAAGTCCGCCACTTGGGCGTGCTGGAAATTGCCCATCTGACCCCAGCGGACGACCGTGACGGTCCTGCCGTCGCGGCCGACCGAGAAGAGGCCGATGTCGGAGGAGCCCCAGGCAGAGGCGGTGTGGATGCCGTAGACGTGGGCGCCCTCCTCGACATTCAGCTTGCCGTAGTACTTCTGCGTCGCCGTGATGTCCGGATCCTGCTGCATCAGCTTCTTCGCACAGCCGGCGAGGTCCTCGCGCAGGAGTGCCGCGAAGTCCTTCGCCCGCTGTTCGCTGCGCTCCACGACCGTGATCTGCTGGGCGCTCGTGTCGTACTCCGTCCCGTACTGCCGGTGCGTGGTGATGGACGGCAGCGCGTCGCCCACGCAGACCGGCAGCGGGTCGGGCCGGCCGGCGGTGACCGGACCGGCGTACCAGGGCGAGGTCGGGTGCGGCGGCAGTTCGGCCGGCTCCAGGAACCGGGGTGTGCCGGAAGCCGGTGCGGTGGCGGCAACGGCCGGGACGGCGGCTGCGGCGACACCTGCGACGGCCGCCAGCGCGGCCAGGGTGGTGCGGATTCCTCGGTTCTGCCGTATTCCTCGGGCACGGATCTTCATGGTCTCCCCCATTGGTATCCCCCGGTTTTCCCCGGTCGCGTGCTCGGGCTTGTGCCCTTGCCCCCTGTACGACCCGCCACCGGCCGCATGCGTTGTCCCCCGGACCTGCTACGGCTCCGTCCCGATTGTCACCGGTCCGCTACCGCGGACCGAGTCCCTCACCGAGGGCGGCGACGGCGGCCGGGCCGTGGCCCGCGGCGAGGAGGTGGGCGCGGATGTCGTGCTCCAGCCATGCCGCCGCCTCGCGCCCGGCGCGCGCCGCAGCCCGGCCCGTGATCCGCTTCACACCGGCCGAGGCGTAGGCCCGGGTCTTACAGGGCGTAAAGCGACCGAAGAATGGATATGGGCTATACGGCGATACGCGGGGAGTGTCCGACGTGCCCGGATGCCGGGTGCGGCGGCCTCAGGAGGGGAGCGCGCATGGACGGCCGGCCCTTGTATCTCGAACCGCGGCTGGAGCCACGGCTGAGGTCGCTCGTGGCGGCACACGGCACGCTGCACTCGATCGTCGACGCGCTCGGCTCACCCCTGCACGTCGTGGTGCCGGACCAGATCGCCGAGAACCTGGAGCGGTTCCGGTCGGTGTACCGCTCGCACCATCTGCCGGGGCAGGTCTTCTACGCCCACAAGGCCAACCGGTCCAGTGCGCTGCTGCGGCGGCTCGCCGCGACGGACGCGGGCGTGGACGTCGCGTCGCTGGGCGAGTTGCAGCACGCGTTGGGTGCCGGGTTCGACGCCGGCCGGATCACGGCCACAGGGCCGAAGAACCCCGAGTTCCTGTGGCTGGCGGCCCGTGCGGGAGTCACGGTCAGCGTCGACGCCGTTGCCGAGCTGGACCAGCTCGCCGCCCTGGTGCGCAAGCACGCGCTGTCCCCGGTGCGGGTGCTGCTGCGGCTGTCGGGCTTCGAGACGGCGGGCGTGAGGGTGCTGAGCCGGCGCAGCCGTTTCGGCACGCCCGTACGGGAGTTGGAGGTGCTGCTGGAGGCGGTCGAGCGGCATGCCGACGCGGTCGATCCGGCGGGGGTGGCCTTCCATCTGGACACGACGAGCATCGCGGAGAAGGCGACCGCCCTCGAAGGCAGCCTGGCCGCACTGGAGTTGTGCCGGAGCCGGGGGTTGCGTCCGCGGGCCGTGGACGTCGGCGGCGGGTTCGGCATCAGCTATCTCGCCGAGCGGGAGCAGTGGGAGGCGTACACGACCGCCCTGACCGAAGCCGTCCTCGGCCGGCGTCCGCCCCTGACGTGGGGTGGGCACGGCTATGGGCTGCGCAACGAGTCCGGCACCCTGCGCGGCACGCTCGGTCTGTACCCCGCCCACCGGTCCGTCGCCGGCGCCGCCTACCTCGACGAGCTGCTGCGCCGCCCCGCCGCCTCGCTGGGCGGGCGCCCGCTGGCCGCGCTGCTGTTGGAGCACCTGTACGACCTGCACACCGAGCCCGGCCGGGCGCTGCTGGACCAGTGCGGGCTCACCCTGGCGCGTGTCCTGGAGGTCCGCACCCAGGAGGCCGGCGGGGAACTGCTCGTCCGGCTGGCCGCGAAGGCGGACGACATCGCCCTGGAGGACCACGGGGTGCTGATGGACCCGGTGGTCGTTCCCCGGGGCGGAGCCGGGCCGGGCGAGGAGCCGGTCGCCGTGCACCTCTTCGGAAGCCTCTGTCTGGAGACCGACCTGATCACCCGGCGCACGGTGTTCCTGCCGCGCCGCCCGGAACCCGGCGACCTGCTGGCCTTCGCCAACACCGCCGGCTACGCCATGGACTTCCACGCCACCCGCGCCCAGCACCAGCCCGCCGCCGGCAAGGTCGCCGCCTGGCAGGACGGCGATACCTGGCGCTGGTGCCTCGACGACCAGTTCTGGCCGATCACGCCCGCGAGGGGAGCTCAGTGAGGTACGACAGCATCACCGAGGCGATAGGCAACACCCCTCTGGTGCGGATAGACCCGGCGGTGCACGGCCTGCGCACCATCGATCTGTACGCGAAGCTCGAAATGCTCAACCCCTTCGGCTCGGTCAAGGACCGGCCCGCCTGGAGCATGGCGGGCCCCCTGCTGGCCGAGGCGGTCGAACAGGGCAGCCAGGTGGTCGAGTTGTCCAGCGGCAACACGGCCAAGGCCCTCGCGGTCATCGCGGGCATGCACGGCCTCGGCTTCAAGAGCGTCACCAACCGGATGCGGGTCCCGGAGATCAAGGATCTCCTGCTGCTGCTCGGAGCGGAGATCGAGGAGCTGCCGGGGCAGAGCGAGTGCCTGGACCCGACCGCCACGGACGACCCGCTGACCCTGTTCCATCGCACGCTCTCCGCCTCGGGAAGTGCCTATCTGCACACCGACCAGTACTTCAACCCGAGCAACACCGAGGCCCATCTCACCGGCACCGGACCGGAGATCGTCAAAGACCTGGACGGCCGGGTTCCGGACTGGTTCGTCGCCTGTGTGGGCACGGCCGGGTCGTCCACGGGCGTCGCCCGCGCGCTGCGGGAGGAGGACCCCGCCGTGCGGGTGGTCGGTCTGGTGGCGGCCAAGTCCGACTTCATCCCCGGGATCCGCACCATCGACGAGGTGCAGGAGGTGGGTCTGTTCGACCCGCAGACGTACGACACGATGGAGTCGGTCAGTTCCGACGAGGCGATCGAGGGGATGCTGACCCTGAACCGCCGCTGCGGCATCCTGGGCGGGCCCACCGGAGGGGCGGCCTACTTCGGCGCCGTCCGCCATCTGCGTCCTCTGGACGAGGAGTCGGAGGAGCGGCGGACCGCGGTGTTCATCGTCTGCGACCGGGTGGAGAGCTATCTGAGCTACGTCCGGGAGCGGCGGCCCGATCTGCTGGGCCGCCCGCCCCGGAAGAACTCGCCGGCCGACCTGTCCAACGCCGAGGTGGGCGGGGCGCCGTCGGTCACCGTGGCCGAGGCCCGGCACTGGATGGAGACCGAGGGGCCGCTCGTGGTCGACCTGCGCAGCCCGTACGCGTACGCGGCGCTGCACATCGACGGTTCGGTCAACATCGTCGACGAGCTGTTCGCCGAACTCGTCCGGGGCGGGATGCCGTTCAGCCGGCGGCGGCCGGTGCTGCTGGCGTGCCCGGTGGGTGAGCAGTCCGCGCGGTACGCGGCTCTGCTGACCCGGATGGGCCACCCGGACGTGCGCAGCCTGGTCGGCGGCATCATCGCCTGGCGGGACGCGGGCGCTCCCCTGGTGCGGGACTGACCGGCGTGAGCACACCGAGCGGCCGCGAGGACCAGGGGCGGTGGCAGCGGGCGCTGCGCGCCCAGTTCCCCATCGTCACCGGGCATCCGGAGCTGGCGTACCTGGACAGCGCTGCCACGGCGCAGAAGCCGCAGGCCGTCCTTGACGCCGTGCAGAGGTACCTGACCACGTCGAACGCCAACGCCGCGCGCGGCACCTACACCTGGGCCAACCGGACCACGGAGCTGGTCGAGCGGACCCGCGGGCGCGTCGCCCGGTTCCTCGGGGACGAGCGGCCGGAGCGCTCCGTCGTCCAGTTCACCGGCGGCACCACCGAGGGGCTGCGCACCATCGCCCGCGACTGGCTGCCGGGCTTCCTGCGCGACGGTGACGAGATCGTCGTCCCGGATGCCGATCACCAGGCGAACATCGTGCCCTGGCTGGAGGCGCAGCGGTCGCTCGCACGGGAGGGGGTGCACGTCCGGGTGGTGCCGATGCCGTACCAGAGCGGTTCGGGTGACTACGACCATCGGGCGCTGGCGGAACGGGCCGGGCCGCGTACCCGGTTCGTGGCCACCACTCATGTGCACCACGTCTACGGCGGCGACATGAACGTGCACCGCATCCGTGAGGCCGTCGGCCCGGACGCGGTCATCTGCCTGGACGCCGCGCAGAGTGTCGGCCATCTGCCGGTGTCCGTGGCGGAGCTGGACGTCGACTTCGTGGTGTTCTCCGGTCACAAGGCGCTGGCCCTGCCCGGTTCGGGGGCGGTGTGGGCCCGGCAGGCGCGCGGGCCGGAGTTCGTGCCCGGCGGGTGGAGCGGCACCCCGAACACGGTGGGCGTCGCCTCGCTCGAAGCGGCCCTGGACTGGCTGGAGGCGGCCGGTGTCGACCGGATCGAGCGCTGGACGGCCGACCTGGCGGCCCGGCTCACCGAGGGGCTGCGCCGGCTGGACGCCTACGAGGTCCTCGGCTGCCCCCTCAGTCTCGCCGCCGACTCGACCGTGCAGCGCCGCCGCGGCATCGTGACGCTGCGGCACCGCGCCATCGACTCGGGCGATCTGGGGTTCATCCTGTTCAGCCACGGGTTCATGGTCCGCTCCGACCATCACTGCCAGGGCGACGCGGGCGAGAAGACCGGGTCGGTGCGGGTGAGTCTGCATGTGTACAACACGGTGGAGGAGGTCGACCGGCTGCTGTCCGTTCTCGCCTCGCTCACGTGACACCCCCAACTGGGCATAATGGGAACCGTTTCCACCTGTAGGCTCGGGCCGTAACGAGTCAGGTGCGAGACGGCGAGGTGGCGCGACCGGATGGGGCTGAGTCTGGCGACGGCGGAGCGATGGGTGGAGCGCTGGGAGCTCCAGCAGCAGCGGTACGCCGTCGACCGCGAGGAGCGGTTCACGGTGATCGCCGATGTCGTCGAGCACGTCACGGCGGGGCGTACGGCCCCGCCCCTCGTAGTGGACCTGGGCTGCGGGCCCGGATCCCTCGCGGCCCGGCTGGCCCGGCGGCTGCCGGACGCCGAGATCGTAGCCGTGGACCGGGACCCCGTCCTGCTGGAGCTGGGCCGCACCCACCACCCGGACGCGGCCCGCTACGTCGACGCGGAGATCGGCGCGCCCGGCTGGGTGCAGGCCCTGGATCTGGACCGGCCCCTGGACGCGGCGGTCTCCACGACGGCCCTGCACTACCTCGACCGCGACACCCTGCTCGGCACCTACCGGCAGCTCGCCGGGCTGCTGCGCCCCGGGGGCGTCCTCGTCAACGGCGACCACCTCCCCCAGGGCCCGGCGGGCCCGGCCGGGATCGCCGCCCATGTCGGACGGTGCCGGGCCGACCGGCAGCGCGTGTTCGCCCACGAGGACTGGGGCTCCTGGTGGGCCGCGGTCGGCGACGACCCGGAGCTGACCGACCTCCTCACCGAGCGCCGGAGGCGCGAAGCCCCCCTCGGCACGGGCCGCCCCGCCGAACTCCCCCTCTCCGCCCACCTGGAGCTCCTCCGTCAGGCCGGCTTCGGCAAGGCCGGCCCGGTGTGGCAGTACGGCGACAGCTGCGTGGTCGTGGCCGTGCGCTAGAGGCCCCCTGACCCGGCGCTTCACTCGTGCGCCCGCCCCGGGTGGCGGGTGGGTGCGGGTCCTCCGACAATACATGCAGGAATCGCTATATGTTAATGTCGCCATGCCTGCCCGGCCGAAGCACCGCGGGCGGCCATCAGCACACATGAGGAGCACCACCATGACCACCGCCGAGCACATCACCCACGAGGACCACGCGCACGCCCACGGCGACGACTGCGGACACCTCGCCTTCACCCACGGCGACCACACCGACTACGCCCACGACGGCCACATCCACCGGACGCACGCCGGCCACACCGACGAATGCGCGAACGGCGGCCACGCGGTGCACCGGAACCACGACCACGAGCACGGCGACGACTGCGGCCATCTGGCCGTGCGCCACGACGACCACACGGACTACGTGCACGACGGCCACCGTCACGCCGCCCACGAGGGACACTGGGACGACCACTGACAGCAGTCGCCCCAGGGCGCGCGAGAACAAACTGGGAATCGTTGTCATATGCTAATGTATGCATATGACAACGACGCCCCCTCCCCCGGCGGATGAACCGGATCCCACCCTGCAGGCGGCCGGCGAGCTGTTGCGCGCCCTTGCCTCGCCGGTACGGCTGGGCATCGTGCGGGAACTGTCCGGCGGCGGGAAGTACGTCCACGAACTGGTGACCGCCCTGGGCGTCAGCCAGCCGCTGGTCTCCCAGCACCTGAGGGTGCTGCGCACCTCCCGGATCGTGACCGCCCGGCGTCAGGCCCGCGAGACGCGGTACACCCTCACCGACGACCACGTGGCGCACATCGTCCTGGACGCCATCCGGCACGTACAGGAGTAGTGCCTCAGGTCAGGCTGTCCCACTGGACGGTGCGGTCGCACCAGCGCTGGAGCAGGGCCCGGTCGTGGCCGACGGCCAGCAGGGCGGCGCCCGTCGCGGCCCGGTAGTCCTCGACCGCCGCGACCAGGGCGGCGGCCGTCGAGGCGTCGAGCATCGCGGTTATCTCGTCGCACACCAGCATGCGCGGTCGCAGCACCAACGCCCGGGCCAGGCAAGCGCGTTGCAGCTGCCCGTCGCTGACCTCGTGCGGCCGCCGGGTCAGCAGGTCGGGGGTGAGACCGACGACGGGGGCCAACTCGGCGATCCGGCCGGTGACTTCCGCGCCGCGGCCGGTGGCGCGCAGGGGCTCGGCGATCAGGTCGGTGAGCGGCAGCCGCGGGTCCGCGGAGAGTCTGGCCTGCTGGAAGACGACGCCGAAGGCGGTGCGCTTCTCCCGTGGGGCGCGGTGGCGCCAGCGCCGTACGGGTTCGCCGTCGAGGAGCAGGGTGCCGGAGTCGGGGCGGTGCAGCAGGGCCGCCACCCGCGCGAGGGTGGACTTGCCGCAGCCGCTGGGGCCGAGCAGGCCGACGGACTCGCCCGGCGCGACGGTCAGGGACACGTCCCGGACCACCGGGGCGTTCCTGGCGTATCCGGCGGTGATGGAGCGCAGTTCAAGCACGGACGTCCTCCGGCACGTGCGGGTGGTGGCAGGCGACCGTGCCGGTGGGCGGCGGGGCGGCGCAGGTGTCGGTGGCCCGGTCGCAGCGGGCGGCGAAGGAGCAGCCGTCCGGCAGGTCTCCCAGTTCGGGCGGCATGCCCGGGACGGGGGTGAAGGCGCGGTCGGGCAGCGCTTGGAGCAGGCCGCGGCTGTAGGGGTGGCG
>NZ_POUC01000016.1 GCF_002891435.1 Streptomyces cahuitamycinicus | reverse complement strand
GGTCGAACGAGGCGTCGCCCGCCTGAAGTCCTGGCGGATCTTCCGCAGAGCCCGCTGCAGTCCGAACCGCATGACGTCAATCGCCAAAGCCGTCCTCACCCTGGAGCGGCAACGCTGAAGAAGCTCAGTGAGCCGGCGGGTCGTGCCGTGGTCGGGCTGGACGATGAACGCGTTGAACGAGCACTAGAACTCGTTGCAGGTGAGCGGTTGGCCGAGAGACCGACAACGAGTTGGCGTCGCGGCATAGCTAAGGAAGCCTAGGAGCTAGTGCGCCTGCATTGTGAACGCCCGTGGCTCATCTGGAGGCTTCGTGGAAGCTACCGCTCTCACCACTCCCGTTCGACGGTGGTCGGCGCAGGAGGTCTTGAGCCGCCCGAGCCCAGTTCCAGCGGTGGCAGGGGTCTACGGGTGGCACTTCGAGCAGGCGCCGCACCAGGAGCTGGACGCCGGCCGCCTGCTGTACGTGGGCATAGCCCCGCGGTACATGGCGAACCGGACCAGCACGCAGAACCTGCGGAAGCGAGTGCGGTACCACTACCGAGGTAACGCGGCAGGGTCAACACTGCGGCTTACCCTCGGCTGCTTGCTCGGGCTCGAGCTGCGCCGTGTAGGCAGCGGGAAGCGCCTGACCTTCGGCAAGGTCGGGGAAGCCACCCTCACCCAATGGATGGCCGAGAACGCCCGAGTGTGCTGGATCGAGCATGCCGAGCCGTGGGCCCTGGAATCGGAGCTCATATCTCAACTCGACCTGCCGCTGAACCTCGACCAGAACCGCCACAACGCGTTCCATGACCGCCTCAAGGAGCCGCGGGCCCAAGCCCGCCAGCAGGCACGAGCGTTGCCCATCAGCGCATAGCCCGTCGCTTTGACATCACCAGCTGACATCAACGGCGACGAACGATGGCACACCGAAGCAGCCTCAGCCGGATCGACGAGCGACCGCCGAACCCCGTTCAAGCAGGCCGCTCCACAGAGGGATCGAACTCCTAAAGCGGGTGTCGCAGGTTCGAATCCTGCCGGGGGCACAGAGAAGCACCTGGTCAGAGGCCCTTCCGTCCATCGGACGGGAGGGCCTCTGTGCCTGCAGCACATATATGGCACACATGCCGTGGGTGCGGACGGTGGGGAGCTGTGCAGGATGCCCGTCAAGGATGAGCTGGCTCGACGCCGGTACGAGAAGTTGATCGACCGACTTGAGTCGATGATGCGGGACGTACTCAGGCCCGAGTACCAGGGTTACTACGGCCAGCTGATCCTGGGCAGCGACGATCTTGCGGAGATGGGCGAGCTCAAGGACGTCCGGCGCGCCGCTCGTGAGGCGGGGCGTCGTCTCGGCTGGAAGACGACCACCCATCTCGTCGGCGGCCGGCTCTTCGTGCTCGACGAGCGGGGAGTGCCCGTCCACCGCGGTACGGTGCTCAACGAACAGCTGCAGGCGGCGTTGAACAGCCGGGTACTGATCGAACAGGCGAAGGGGAAACTCGCCGAACGCCAGGGCATCGACATGGAGCAGGCGTTCACAGCGCTGCGCGGCTACGCCCGCGCCACAACCGGCGCCTGGCCGACGTGGCCCGCGCATTCATCGACGACTCCGAACCCCTCGCCGGTCTGGGGGCCTGACCGGCGTCACGGCAGGGCCACCAGCCTGCACGGCCGCAGGGCCCGGACTGAACACTTTGGTGTGCGTCGGCGATGGGCAGTTGGGCGCCCCCGGCACGACTGCGTTGCGCAACCACTGCTGGGTGCTGCACGGCCTGATGGGGCGGCGCCAGTAGGCGCAAACAGACGTACAGCCAGCGCTGAACACGGCCGGCCCCGTGCCCGCGGCCCGAGGGAGGTGAGGACGTGGAGACCGTCGTCACCGCGGCACTGATCATCGCCGTGATCACCATGGGAATCGTCCTGATCCATCAGCTCAACGCGCAGCACGACGCAAGGATCGCAGCCTACCGATACAGCGATGCGCTGCCAGGAATCGACCGCCTGCGGGCGAAGAACCGACGAGCGGCAAAGCCTTCCACATCGCCCACTGTTTCATCGCCGACCGCCGACGACCTCGAGCCGAGCGGTGCCACGGATGATGCGGCCCGTTCCCCGGCGGAAGCAGTGGGCAGGCCGGGACGGCGTCACCTCGCGGAGTCACCGGAACTGCCCTCTGCCGGGAACGTCGACGTGCGCCTCGCCGCCTCGTCCCCCGAGGCCGCCCGCCAGGTCGCGGAGGTTCTCCGTCGCAGCTTCGCCTCGACCGAGCAGCGCAGCTACCCCGTCGGCACGGTGGCCGACGGAACCCGCCTCCACCTCACGGTGGACACCGCCCGCGCAGCAGAGCCTGGCCGCACCTGGCCGGTCACCAGTCAGTCCTCAGGGGACGGCCGTACGCAGACGGACGAAATCTGAGCGGTGTCCCCACGGCAACACTGAGCGAGCGGAAGAACTACCGTGAGGCGATCCTGAAAGCCCTGTACGAGGCCACGGAGGGTAATCGGCTCCTTGGCATCAGCGGGACGCAGTTGCGCAGCGAACTCCAGATCCCCCAACAGGATCTCCCCGCCGCCTGCGCTTATCTGGCAGGCGAGGGACTCGTCACGGTCGACTGGGAGCAGGGAAACACACCCGCGATGGTCACGCTGACACACCAGGGGATCCGGCTCACGGAAAGCGGGGAGGAGAACGCGGCTGACGCAGGGCGAAAGCCCTTCCCGGACCGCGCGGAACCGAATGGAGACGAGAACCGCGAGACACCGGATGCCTGAAATGTGCACCAGGCATAGCATGAAAGCGGGTCGGCACACTCTCACGTGCGACCGGCCCGGAAGGGCGACCCCGGTGTGTATACGCCGGGGTCGTTGGAGCACGACGGACGTGGCCGCCGGGGGCAGGGCGTGATCCGTTCCGCCGATGTCCGGTAGTGGCGCGACCCACGACGTCGTGGACCCGAAGGGGGCGCAGGATCGGCACTCTGGAAGCGGTCTACGCGAACACCACTACCGACCAACCGGCCATGGCCACCGTCTGCCCCTTCGATCAAGACCAGTACCCTCGCCCTGGTCCGCTCACCGGCCGACGTGCCCATGTGCCCGTCGAACCAAGCCCCTTGTGGTGACTGGCGTTTGGGGGCGACGTGCCGGCCATGACGTGATCGGCGGGGAGCCGGTCAGCGGGCCGGGCGCCGGGTGGAGCGCCAGATGGAGCGGGCCGCCAGGTAGAGCAGATCGACGATGAGAAGCAGTACGCCGATGGACATCAGGTAGGGCATGCCGTCGACGGCCACGCCGATGGCCACCAGAGCGATTCCGGCGATGAGCAGGATCAGGAAGAGGACCATGACGGGATGCCTCCTGGAAGGAACCGTGCGAGATCTGCGTGTTCTCTCGGCTACGGCAGGACACGCTGTGCCTGTGCTCGATGTCGCGTCGGCCGCGGGGTGATACGCGACGGCCCCGGCGCACCAGGCCGCCACCAGGGTGCTGGCGGCCTCCGCCGACGGCGTGCCCCACCGACCCCAGGGTTCTCAGGGTGATGCCGACAACCAAGGCCGGTGTCTTCGCGCACGCCGTCAGCGAAGCGAGTGCGCCGGGCAGCGTGCTGTTCGTTTGATCCTCCGCGTGCCAAAACGCTCGGGTTCCATGAATCCTGGGCGCCTCGCGGCCGGTACCCCCATGAGGCTTAGCCCAGAGGGTCCTAGGTGGCGCGTTTGGCGCGGTGGCGGGCTTCCCGGAGTCGGCCCTTCGAGGGGAGGCGGTCCAGGCCGGCCGAGTCCCGTGCGTGTGCGAGTGTTTCGCGGCTCAGTTGCCCAAGAGCCCGCGCTGGATCGGCGTGAGGCTCCAACAGCAGCCGCACGCGTGCGGTCGGAGCGGCACGTCGGCCCGTCAGCCGGACATGAGCCCGCGATACCCCGTCCAGGGCTTGCGCCTCTGCCTCGATGACGTTCTCCAGTGTGCGGCTGTTGAGTCGGGCTGCCGCGCCGTCTTCGCTGTCGACGAGTACACGGTCCAGGCGGTGTCTACGTTGCGCGAGGAGCCACCACAGCAGCAGGGCCAGCAGCACGGCGAGCACCGCGATGACGGTCGGCCACCACCAGCCTTCTTCCCGCCACCGGGTGCGTCCCTCGGTGCCCAGCACCACATCGTCCGGCCCACGGAAGGGCCACCAGCCCGGCACGTCGAAATCCCAGTGGCGCTGCAGGTCCAGTGCGCCCAGCAGCACGCCGCCGCCCAGGGCGAACAGTCCGAGGCCGAGCAGTCCGAGCAGCACCCGGTTCGCCGTTTTGAGCATCGGATCACCTCAGCCCTTCTTGGGGCGCCGGACGCGCACGGCCAGTGTGGGTTGCCGGGCCAGGCCCAAGGACGTCACGGCTTCGCCCAGCTCGGCGTCCAGGTCCGCGCGGACCTCCTCAAGATCGCGGAAATGTGCCCGTGCCCGGGCTTTGACCTTCCGGCGGCCGACATCGACCTGTGCCGACTGGACACCGGGCACGTGCATGGCCCGGTCGCGCAGAACCAGGGCGGCCGCACGGCGGTCGAGCCCGGCTCGGACGTCCTCTGTCCCAGGGATACCGGTGGGCCGCCGCATGGGCAGCAGCCGGCGCAGTCCCGGCGTCACCGCCAGCAGGAAGAGCCACAGGCCGAGGGCCATCGCCACCGCGGCCCCGACGATCATCCAGACGTCGTCCAGGGGCCGAGTGGCCAGTTCCTCGGCGAGCCGCCGCCGCCAGCGCATCGCATTCCGGCCTGCCCGCACCGCGACCACGTCATACAGGAGAAATCCGACGGCCGCGGCGGACAGCAGGGCTGCCAAGGCCGCGGGAATCCGCCGCGACGACCAGAAACGGTGCGCCGACCGGCCTGATCCGTCGATCACCTTCCTAGCGCCCTCGGCCGCCCCCGGGGTGCCGTCGGCGGACGGAGCCGCCTGTCCCGGATCGGAGGAGAGGTCACTGGCACCGGCCGGCTGCCGTGAGGTGTTCACGCTCATCTCACCCTCTCCCGGTCCGTGTGCCGCGTATGCGCCGAGTGCAGTTGCTCGACCGATACCGCGAGGTCGGACACCTCCATGCCGGCCCATGCCCTGATCCGTTCGGTAACCTCCCGGCGCACCGCGGCGCACTGCGCCCCGATGTCGGACGGATAGCCGAGTTCGACGGTGATGTGCAGCCGTGCCTCGCCGAGCACCGCTGGCCGTCCGGCGGCCTCGGCGTCCCGTCCTGCGTTGGTCCGTTCCGGTGCACGCCGTACGGATGTGCTCACGTGTGGCGTTCGGCGGCCGGGTGGTACGTGGCCGACCGACTCGGCGAACCGGCTCAGCGCCTCACGCGCCACCCGGGCCGCGATCTTCGCGACGACCCGGTCGGTCACGGCGGTCGCCCCTCGCTCCCCGCGGGGGACGCCCGGACGCTCATCGACTTCCCCGCTCACCGCCGCCAGTCTCCCCGAGCCTGTCGCCGGTCGTCGCGGATCCGATCCTGCCGGTCCCGGCGGCGCACGAAGTCGCCCGGTTCGAGATCACCCTCCATGAACCGTCCGATGACGAGACCGACGAGGCCCAGCCCCAGCACCAGCAGGAAAGCCCAGAAGTCACCGAAATACGCGGCGAAACCCAGCGCCATTCCGGCCATCAAGCCCACCACGGCCCTGCTCATCACGCGCTCCTTCACTCAAGCGGGCTGCCGCCCCGGCTACTGAATTCGCCGCCGCTCCTCCCCTTCGCCCTCCTCGTCATCCGGCAACTTCACGTCGCTGACCATGAGGTTGACTTCCACGACTTCCCGACCCGCCATCCGCTCCACCGCGGCGATCACGTTCTCCCTCACCGCCGCGGCCACGTCCGTGATCGAGACGCCGTACTCGACGACGATCTCCAGATCGATGGCCGCCTGCAGCTCTCCAACCTCGACACTGACCCCGCGCGTGGCGGACTTGCCACTGCCGCCGCCGGGCATCCGCTCTCGCATGGATCCCATCGAGCGGGCGAATCCGCTGCCCAGGGCGTAGACGCCTCGTACGTCCCGTGCCGCCATTCCGGCGATCTTCTCCACCACCACATCGGCGACAGTGGTCCGGCCGCGAGAACCGGGCGCAGCGCTGAGCCTGACGCCGGTGTTTTCAGTCATCGCGATATTCCTCCCTCGCGAGGCCACCGAGCACTCATTACTCGGATTATAGTCTTTTTAGTACCTTTTGACCGGATATGGAGCGTGAGGCGGAGCGGTCCGACGAGTGACCTGAGGTCCCTTCCCCGAGCTCTCGCGGACCCTCCGGGCAGGGCGCCGCGAGAAGAGAACCGCGGCCGTGGAGAAGAAGGGTGAGAGGCCAGTGACCGAGGCGTGGACGCAGGCAGGACGACGCCAGCTTGACCTGAGCCGGCTGCTCCCGCTCGGCGGGCCCCACGACGGGACGTGGATCACCGAGCAAGCGGCCGTCCAGGCCCTCGGGCGTACTGCCGCCGAGGTCCCCGGTGTCCGGCTGGAGTCCCTGCGCATCGGGTCGGCGCCGCTCCAACCCGTGTCCGAGCCGGCCGTCCGTCCGCCGGCCAGCGCGCTACCACCTGGCCCGCTCACCATCGAGGCCGCCTTCACCGCATCCCTCGCGCGGCCGCTGCCGGAGACCGCCGACGTATTGAGGAGCACACTGCTGGGCACGGCTACTGAACGCCTCGGGCTGGCCACGATGACGGCTGACATGCGCGTAACGGATCTCCGTGAGGTCCCGGAGGCAGGCGTGACTTCTCGGACCGCAGCGACGGCCATGAGGCCCACGCCGGAAGCTGCGGCCCCGCGGAGCTCGCCCCCGGTGACCGGAACAGGGTCCATGCGGGGACTCGTCAGAGAGCTGGCGGACGTCGCAGCGGATGTGCCGGGCGTCGCCCGCCTCACCACCGTGCTGGGCAGCCGCCCCGTCAGGGTGGAGGACCATGATGATCCACCCGGCCGACACATCGAGGTTCACCTCGCGGTCGGCCCCGGACACCATCCACTGAAAGTCGCCCGCGCCGTCCGGGAGGCGGTAGCCGAGGCAGCCACCACTGACACCCCGGGTCCGGCCACCGTCGCCGTCCTCATCACGGAAACAGCGGCCTGACCACGGACCTCGCCGGTCACCGTGATGAGTGCCCCTCAGTGATCAGCCGGCCTCCCTTCACCGGCCGTCCCCGGTTCCTCCCTGAAAGTGCGCGGACCGCTCCGCCAGCCCTTCCCTGCCACGGTGTGAGACCTGCCTGGCAGGGAACCCGCAGACAGAGGGCCTGCGCTGCCGCAGACAGAGGGCCTGCGCTGCCGCCGACAGACGAAGCAGACGTCGTCCTTGCTCCGCAGTCGCGCGATGTGCATCCGGGGCGGCGGAAGCGCATTCCTGCCGTGGCCCCGGTCTCAGCAACTCCCGAGGCGGCGCCTGACCATCTGCCTCCTTCGGAGAGAGCTTCAGCGACATGACCACAAACACCACGGTCCGCCCCCCGCCCTCGGAGACGTCCGGCAGTGACTTCGCCCGATTGTCGAGAAAGATTGCTGATGCCGGCCTGCTGGGACGCCGTCCCGGCTATTACGCACTGCGGATCACCGTGGTGGCCGGGCTCTACGTCAGTGGGTGGGCCGCCGTCGCGCTCGTCGGCGACAGTTGGTGGACGCTGACCGTCGCCGGGTTCCTGGCCGTCGTCTTCGGCCAGGTCGCCCTGATCGCCCATGACGCAGCCCACCGCCAGGTGTTCCGGCGACGCCGGGCCAGCGAGGTGTCCGGACGGATCGCCGGTGCCGGTATCGGGATGGGCTACGGATGGTGGCAGGACAAGCACACCCGCCACCACGCCAACCCCAACCACGAGGAACTCGACCCCGACCTCGACCCCGACCTGCTGGTCTGGTCCCAGGACCAGGCCCGGGCCGCCACGGGTCTCCCCCGCCTGATCGGCCGCTGGCAAGCCTTCCTGTTCTTCCCGCTCCTCACGCTGGAGGGCTTCAACCTGCACGTGTCGAGCGTGAAGGCGCTGGCCAATCGCTCACTCAAGCACCGAACGCTCGACGGCACCCTGCTGTTCGCGCACTTCGCGGCGTACCTGACCGTCCTGCTCTGGCTGCTGCCGCCCGGCATGGCGATCGCCTTCCTCGCGGTCCACCAGTGCCTGTTCGGCGTCTACCTCGGCTCCCTCTTCGCGCCCAACCACAAAGGCATGCCGATCCTGACCGGCGAAGACCGCCCGGACTTCCTCCGCCGCCAAGTGCTCACCTCACGCAACGTGCGCGGCGGCAGGTTCACCGACATCGCACTGGGCGGGCTGAACCATCAGATCGAACACCACCTGTTCCCCAGCATGCCTAGCCCCAACCTGCCCAGGGCCCGAACCATCGTGCGGCGCCACTGCCAGGAACTGGGTCTGGACTATGTGGAGACCGGGCTGATCACCTCGTACCGGCTGGCCCTCGCAAGTCTCCACCAGGCCGGAGCTCCACTCCGGCATGCCCGCGTCCCTGCCTAGAGACGTGCCGCAGCCATCGGCGGCAGTCATGCGGTCACGGACGGCACACAGCGGTTCAGGAGCGTCCGGCGTTTCCGCAGTTCGCGGCCCCACACTAGGAAAACTCCCGAAGCACAGGACAACAGCGAGGCAGGCCATGACCGTTTCACGGGCCATCAGGAACCAGGCGCAGACGATGAAGGGCAGGATCACGGAAGAGCTCGGCCGGGTCACCCGCAACAGGCGACTGCAGCGCCGGGGGAGGATCGACCGGGCCTCAGGAAGCCTGAAACAGGCCGTCGAGAAGTCCAAGGACGCCTTCAGGCGGGACGGAAGCAGCCCTCGATGATGTACGACCAGACACGCGCCCAGCAGTCCGCGGGCCAGACTCAGGGCCCCGCCGAGCGCCGCACTCCAGGCCCGGAGCCACTGCTCCCGGCGGCCGAAAGGGACAAGATCCTCCTGCGCCTTCGGCACGCACTCAACACCTTCGCCGACACCCCGCGCGAGGCGCTGGAAGAGGCCGAGAGCGCCTACGACGAAGCCACCGCCCAGCTCGTGAACGCCCTCGCGGAACGGGGGCGTTCCCTGCGCGCCGACTGGCAGGACCGGGACCCGGGAACGCAGTCCGAGGAACTCCGGCTCGCGATGAGGCAGTACCGGGAGATCATCCAGCGACTGCTCCACATCTAAGCAGCCACTACTCCGCGCTGCGGCGGAGCACGGAGTAATCTGGACATTACCGAGGGCATTTCGCACACCGGCTTCGACGCCGGGTCGTCCTCGGCGAAAGATGAAACCCGGGCCGCCGTAGAGGCGGCCCGGAGACGGGTCCGCATCATGTCGGCGACCTTGCACCCCACCATGCCGCACCCCGAGCCCGTCGCAGCCCCGGCCGCGCGTCTCACCCTGATGACCGAGGGCACGTCCCGCGGGCTCCTGGACGGCGCCTGGTGGCCCCGCTCCCGGGATCTGCTGAGCGAACTGCCGGCACTCACCGCCGTGTTGGACCCCTTGTGGGGCCGCATCACCCGCATCACCGTCAACCCGGAGCACTGGCCGGTCATCCCCCGCAAGGTTCCCGTGGACGGCCACATCGTCAAGGTCGGCTGGTTCACCCCGGAAATCGACCCGCACAAGCTGCTGCTGCTCTCCTACGGCACCGGACGCTGGGACCTGCTGATCATCCCGCCCGAGACGGGCGCGGAGTCGGCGGCCCGTCTGATGGCTGCCGCGTCCGACTACGCCGGCCCGCCACTGACAGCGAGCGCGCTCATCGCCGCGGACGAGGCCCGGCACGGCGTCTCCGCGACCGACGAACCACGGGACCCGGACGAGGCGGGGGAGTACGAGGGCGACGCCTTCGCGGTGTCCGCGGCCATTCCGGAACAAACCGGTCCGCCCGGTCGGGCCAGCCGCCTGATCATCGGTGTGTGAGGAGCCCGCCATGAACACCTTCCTGACAGTCACCGCCTTCGTGGTTCTCATCGCAGCGGCGGCATACGTGATCCACCGGCTCAACATCCAGCACGCCGACAGAATCGCCGTGCACCGGTACAGCGCCCCCCGGCCCGGCCGCCGCGGCCACGGCACACCGCAGCCCCCGGTGGGACCGGACCGGTCCGAGTCGCCGACCACCGGAGAGCGGCGGGACCACCGCGACGGGGGCCGCGGCCGCTTCTCACCGCGCCGCCGCATCCGTACCACTCACCCCAGGTGACCAGACGGTTTCCGTCACCGGGCCATCGACTGTGCGAGGAGTGGCCGGGCCCCATGAACCGAGGCTTCATGACTCTTCCGCAGCTGAACATCTACCGGCACGACCGGGGCAGGCGAGCACTGATCACCCTGGCCGGTGAGACCGGCCTCGAGCCCGCGCACCGTTGGTGCGCGTATCCGCGATGACAGCCGAACCCGGGCTGGGACAGTCACACAAGCCGGGGGCCGGCGAGCCCTCAGCCATGGCTCCGGCGCGGTTGCGTCGGCTGAACCGTTGGCTGGTGGAGGGCCTGCGTGAGGATCTGGTGGTTCTGCGCCGACCGGGATTCGCCATGGTGATCGCCGAGACGGACAGCCTGAGGGGGTGCGCCTTCGGATTCCCGGTCGGCGGCGACGGCTCCTGGTGGCTCGGCTTCGACGGAGCGTTGCCGCGCAGCATCGAGCAACTCGCCGTGTCCGGCAACGTCTTCGCGTTCGCCGACATCCTGCTCCGGCCGCACCCGCAGGACCGGGAAGTCGCCCGTCGTGTGCAGGAGCGGCTGCTGACCGACCATCAGGCAACGCTCGGCGTCACCCTGATGGACCGGGCCGATCGCCAGGCACTCGCCGCGCTTCGCTCCTTGAGGTGGCTGGACATCGGAGAGCTTCGCAGGCCGGCGGGCGCCACCACGTTCCGTGCGCTGGTACTTCCCCTCGGGGAACGCACCACGGCGAGGCTGGAGGGCCTTGTCACGACGTCTGGAGGCGGTGGCCCCGGTGGGGCCTGACAGGCGGTCGGCCCGCATTCGGATGCTGGTGGCTGAGCAGGCGGTCCGACGAGGTGCCCGGGTGAGCGTGGTCGACGTGTGCACCGCGGCCGTGGCCGCGCTGCCGGTCGGCGGGGCCGGGCTGTCGGCGATGTCCCGGACCGCGGCGAGCCATCCGCTGTGCAGCACCGACGACATCAGCGAGCAACTGGAAGAACTCCAGCTCACGCTGGGCGAGGGGCCCTGCGTGGACGCCTTTGCACGCGGCTCGGCCGTCCTGACACCCGATCTGCTCACCACCGGACTTCAGGACCACTGGGCCGTGTTCGCCGATGCGGCCCTGGAAGCCGGAGCCCGCGCGGTGTTCTCGCTCCCTCTGCAGAAGGGGGCGATCAGCCCGGGGGTTCTGGACCTGTACGCCAGTATTCCGACCGTACTGGACACGGAGGAACTGGCCGACGCACTGGCGTTCGCCGATCTCGCGACGCTCCTCCTGCTCGACACAAGGATCGACGAGACGGGCGCACCGACCGGCGGGCCGATGCCGGACGGCTGCTTCGAGGACCTGGGCGCATACCGAGCGGAGATCGACCAGGCCAGCGGGATGCTCACGGTTCAGCTCGGAGTCGGCATCGAAGAAGCCTTCGTCCGGCTCCGTGCCCACGCCTATGCGCAGGGCCGCCGGCTCGCGGACGTGGCGGCCGACGTGGTGGCCCGACGGCTTCGTTTCTCCCCGGACGCGGAGCCGGATCAGGACGAGGAGGAAACCTGACGTTCGGTCCGGGCCGAGGAACGTGCCGTACTTCCCGCCCCTTCGGGCAGGGACTGGTCTCAATCGAGGGTGCCCACGATGGATCAACAGCTTCTGGCCAAGACCTTCGTCGAGCTGGCCGACAATCTGGTCGCCGACTTCGACCTCATCGATTTCCTGCGCCTGCTGACCGACCGCTGTGTCGACATGCTCGATGCGAGCGCCGCCGGGGTGCTGCTCGCCGACCGGGACGGCAAACTCCGCGTCATGGCCGCCTCCGACGAACGGGTGCGCCTGCTGGAGCTCTTCCAGCTCCAGAACGACGAAGGCCCCTGCCTCGAGTGCTTCCGCACCGGCGTACCCGTGATCGTCCCCGACCTCGGCACGGCGACCGCCCGCTGGCCGCGCTTCGCGGCGGCGGCCCAGCGCAGCGGGTTCGGGGCGGTCCAGGCCCTGCCCATGCGGTTGCGGGACGAGATCGTCGGCGCCCTGAACCTCTTCCGCACCGCCCCCGGCCCCTTCGACCCGGCCGCCACACCCGTCGCCCAGGGGTTGGCCGACGTCGCCACCATCAGCCTGCTGCAACAACGCACCGCTGAGCGCAGCACGGTGCTCAACGAACAACTGCAGACGGCGCTGAACAGCCGGGTTCTGATCGAACAGGCCAAGGGGAAACTCGCCGAACGCCAGGGCATCGACATGGAGCAGGCGTTCACCGCGCTGCGCGGTTACGCCCGCGCCCACAACCGGCGCCTGGCCGATGTGGCCCGCGCCCTCATCGACAGCTCCGAACCCCTCACCGACCTGGGGTCCTGACCACGTCACACTGTCCTTCTGCTGTCGCGGGCCTCGGCCATCACCTGGTCGCGCAGGCGCACAGGTGCGGATGATCAGCCGGGAGACGTGCGTCTGCGAAAGACCGAGCTGCAGGCCGATGCGGCTCTGCGTCATCTCGCAGAAGAACCGCATGTAGAGGATGAGCCGTTCGCGTTCGGGCAGTGCCCGCAGCAGCGGGCGGAGCGCCTCACGGTTGACGATCAGGTCGAAGCCGGGCTCCGTGCCCCCGAGAGTGTCGATCAGTGGGTGGCTGTGCTCAGTACGACCGGGTACGGCGTCCAGGGACAGGGAGGTGAAGCTCCCCAGCGCCCCCTCACCCAGCCGCACCTCCCCCTCGGTGAGGCCGGTGTACGCGGCGATCTCGTGGACGGAGGATTCGCAGCCGTGGAGCACGGCGCAGTCGTGGCCGGCGGAGCGGACCTGGCGGCACAACTCCTTACGCGTCGCGGTACGTGCGCACCCCAGAGGTGGTCACGGAAGTGCCGTTTCACTTCGCCCAGGATCGTCGGTACGGCAAAGCTCGGGAAGGCGTTGCCCAAGTTCGGGTCGAAGCGTGTTACCGCCTTGATCAGCCCGAGTTGGGCGACCTGCTCGAGGTCTTCGATGGACTCGCCGCGATGACGGAAGCGCCGGGCGAGCCGCATGGCCAGCGGCGCCCAGGCGCACACCACCTCCTGCCGCAGCGCGGTTCTCTCCGGGCCGTCCGGCAGGGCGGCGATACGACGGAACGCGGCATCGGTGTCCGGGGCGTCGTCGTAGGGGGTACGCGCTTCGTGGGCTCTGAGTGCGTGCGTACGGTATGGACATGTGTCTCCCTCATCGGTGGCGTCGCTCACCGTGGGATCCGTCGCGAGCCAGATCCACGAGGCGGGCCGCACAACGGAGCTTTCGATGGCCGTCCTGGGCGAAGGCGCCGGAGAGTTGAGTTCACAGCTCCCGGTGTCGTCCGCTGCGCGCGCACGCTGTCACCTCCGGTCCGCCGCATGGGGCCGCCTCAGTGCTCGGCGCAGCTCACGCCGTATCGGTTCTGGGAGCGACCGGTCCTTCGTCGTGGCGACCAGAGCCGCAGCCACGTCCCGGAGTTTGATGTTGCAGTGCTGCGACACGTCCACCAGCAGATCCCAGGCCCTGTCGCTGGAACATGGCGCCAGTGCCATCACCATGCCGCGCGCCTGGTCGATCACCGCATGACTGGCCAGCGCCTGCTTCAACTGCTCATTTGTGACGCGTAGTTCGACGACCTCGGTCTGCAACGCCGCGTCCGCCGCCGAAGACACAGCTCTCAACAACCGCTGTCCTTCACCGGGTGTGGTCACCTGGTCCATGGCCCGTACCTCACAGGGCAGTCATCCCGTCCGTAGGTGGTCAGCGGCGCGCCAGTTGCCGTTTGCCATGGCCGGCTCATCGGTGGTGGTGTCGGCATGGACCGCCTCCAGGGGTCACCTGCGGTGTTCGCGGTCCCGACGGTCCTCGCGCCGCCAACGCGACCGGTTCTGACGGCTGTAGCGACGGTCCCAGCGTTCCTGACGATTCCGGCGCTCGTGGTAATCGCGGTAGTCCCCGAGATCGGAACTGCCGCTACGGCTCCGGCCTCCGCCGCGATCGCGGCCGTGGTGGGTGACGGCGTAGACGAGGACCGCCGCGGCCACCCACCAGATGCGATCGAGGAAACCGAAGCCGAACAGGACCGCGATGAGGATGAGGAGCAGGACGAGCACGGAGGGCCTCCCCGGGAGCTGGATACGGCGTCGATACCGGGGACTGGGGCCTCACCCACAGCATAGCCCTGTCCAGAGGTTGTGGATACCGTGTGACGTGAGCGCGTCCCGCCCGGCACAGATGGCTGCTTGACACCTGTCGGGGAACTGCTGCGAGGGCTAGCGTGCGACGTGCCGCCCCTGCCCCCGGCAGCGTCGCACCGCCAGCGCGCTCCCCAGGGGGCGCACCCTGCGCATCGGTGCCGGAACCCGCCGCGTCACGAGCGAGGCCGTTCCCGTATGCGCTCATCGTCACGCGATCCCGGTCGCGCCCCAATGCGCCCCAATGCGGCCCGAGCGGGCACCGATCTGGTGCCCGTCGCGTCGCACGCATCCCACACCAGGCGGTACACATGTACGCGCTGATCGTTCCCGCTTCGACCCCCTTCGTCCTGCTCGCCACCGTGATGGCCCTGTCCTGGTGGGAGGATCACATCCTGCCGACGCCGACGACCGAGCCGGCCGAAGCCCCCGCCGAGGCTCCGTTCACCCCGGCGGCTCCAGCCCGGCTCCCACAACTCCCCGATGTCGACTCTGCATTGACAAGGGAGGTTGCCGGGCGTTGACTGGCAGCACGGCGTAGGGCAGTGCCACTCCGGATTATTCGGCCGCAGCATTGCACCTTCCCGCTTCGCCCGGACCCCGCGGAATCAAGGAAATCCCCGCGATCTGGAGGCCCGGCAATGATCCAATGGATTCTTCTCGTTCTGGTGATCCTGGCGGTCCTCTGGATCGTCAGCTTCGCCGTGCGCGGACGCAGCGGTGGCAGACGCCGGTACAGCCGCCGCCGCAGGTAGTCCATCCACGCGCATCCCCGCCCATCTACGCCCATCCCCGCGGACACGACCGTCTGTATGGTCTGCGTGTCCGCTGGATGGGCTCCCGCGCGACCGAACGCATCGGCCGGACCACCCGCAATTGGCGACTGCAGCGCGAAGGCAGGACCGATCAGGTGTCCGGAAGCCTGAAGCAGGCCGGCGACAAGGCCAAGGACGCTTTTCAGGCGTTGATCACCCAGACCTGGGCAGCGATGACGAACTCGCGGCCCAGGCGAATGACCGGTTGCAGGGCCGCATCTCACATACGCCGTTTCAGAGCGTGCGCCATGCGTGGGAGTTCCTCGTACAGCAGGCGGCCGACCAGCGCACCGCCGAAGACGACGACACCCACACCGACCAGCCAGGACTGGATGACCAGGACGGTTCCGACGGGGCCGTAGGTGACGGCGTTGGATCCGATCAACGGCGAGAAGACGAGTCGGGAGAAGACCCTCAGGCCGAGCAACCCGATCACGGTGGCCACGGCACCGGGCAACAGGGCACGCCAGCGGATCCTCCCGCCGAGCAGCAGGCGCTGGGACCACCACAGGAACAGCACGGCGCTCAGCGAGGCCACGGCCCCACCGGCCAGGGGTTCGCGGCGCAGCGTGGTGGTGGCGGAGACGAAGAGGTAGCCGGTGAGGATGCCGAGCCACACCACATGCCGCCATCTGGCCCACCAGCGGGCCGAGGGCAGGTCCCAGACCTTCTCGTAGCCGGTCTGCACCGCCGCCCCGAAGGTCAGACCGAACACGGCAAGGGCGGCGATACCGAAAGCGGTCGTGGTCCGCAGTGCCTGGCCGGGCCGGATGAACAACTGCGCGACCTGCCGCCTGGATGCCCTCGACACGCCGAGCCCCTCCCCCAGCCACTGCGCGAACCCCCGCCCGTGCTCGGGATCAGCGGAGGAGACAATGATCAGCAGCGGCACCAGCGTGAGAAACCCCAGCGCGGCAAAGCCCAGCGAACGCGACCACAGCTCGATGTCCCTGCTCCGCCGCCATCCGCGCCCGACTGGCGAACGACTGATCACGTGGCGCAGTTGCCCGACCCAAGACGAACGGTCCGCGGGACCGGAAGGCTTCATCGACATTCCTGTCGACTACCACGGTCGATACGGTCACCGCGCGGGGGCGCGACGCAGAGAATATCGACGTCACCGTCACCACCGAAGGGGATCCCCGCTCCCTGTCACCGGGCGTGGACCTGACGGCGTACCGGATCATTCAGGAAGCCCTCACCAACGCCACCAAACACGCACCCGACCACCCGGCCCACATCCGGCTCCCGCCTGCTCATCACCGTCACCAACGACGGCAACGCCGCCGTCCCGGCGGCCCCGGGCAGCGGCTACGGCCTGATGGGCATGCGCGAACGCGCCCACTCCGTCGGCGGCGAACTGCGCGCCGACCCCCGCCCCCAAGGCGGCTTCGACGGCCTCGCCGCCACCACAACCATCTGCGACGACCCCGACCTGGCCGGCACCCGCATCCTCATCCTCACCATGTTCGAGACCGACGAGTACGTGGCCAAGGCGCTGCGCGCCGGCGCAAGCGGCTTCCTCGGCAAGTACGTCACCACCGATACCCTCCTGGCCGGCATCCGCACCGTCGCATCCGGTGAGGCACTCCTGTCACCCGGAGCCACCCGCGCCCTCATCACCCGCTTCCTCACCACACCCGGGGCACAAGACACCCTCCTCGCGCCACCGGAACGCCTGCAGGACCTGACGCCCCGCAAACGGGAGGTGACGGCCCTGGCAGCCGAGGGCCAGTCCAACGCCGAGATCGCCGAGGCACTCGTCCTCAGCGTGCTGACCGTCCGCACACACATCCAGCGAGCCATCACCAAGCTCGGCGCCCGCGACCGCGCCCAACTCGTCGTCATCGCCTACCAGACGGGACTCGTCCAGCCGACCCCTCGCGCCCTGTGAGCACGCCCCGAGCCGCAGACGGGGGCCGGAGTTACCGAAAGGGACAGCAAGATCTCCGTATCGCCACCTGACAACAGGGGACGCTTTCCTCCCTCTGCGACGCGCACGAGCAGACGAAGGCCCGGGACCGCGCTTCAGCGCTGCCTTCGAGGCAAGAGGCCAGCGACCCACCTCAGCGATCGAACGAACTGCCAGTGTCGTCGGAGGGTGCAGGCAGAACGGATTCAGCACACATGAGGCCGGGAAACCTCGTGAACACACGAGAACCGCAGAGGGGTACTTTCCCAGGCCAGACACACTACGGCCGACATTTCCGCAGGTCACAGCCTCGCCCAAAGGAAACTCCTTAAAGCGGGTGTCGCAGGTTCGAATCCTGCCGGGGGCAGAACGCGTTACCGCTCTGACCTGGGGATTCTTCCTCAGAAAGGGCTCCTACTCGGCCTCGGACTTCGCAGTCGCTAGCCTTCGGATCCACAGCTTTCGCAGGCGACGTACCGCTTCAACCCCGGCCACTCCTGCGCCCAGTTCGCCCGGTCCGTGAGGTGATGGATGATCGAATTTCCCGACCCCCAACTGCCTACACAGGAACTCGTACTTCCGCCCGCCAACTCGTTACGCGGTGAGTCCGACGACGAATCGCAGCAACCGCTCGCTGGGCGCATCACGTTGGGCAGGCCGACCGCCTTACGTCTCACTCCCGCCGAACTCTCCAAAGATCCCGAACTCGCCCGCTACGCCGCGGCGGAGGCCGACCGTCACGCCTACTACCTCGTCCGACTCGCCCTCACCTTCGTCCCCACCCCGCAGCGGCCCCGGCTGGAGTTCGCCCACGTCGCGCTAGCCATAACCTCCAAGCCGGACGAGCCGGCCCCCGTCGCCCACTCCATGGACCCGATGCGCGTCTCGGATCCGGTGCAGATCAGCAAGACCCGCAGGCTCGGGCCGCAACTGTCGCTGCTCGGTGCCGATGCCTCTTTGGGGGAGATCGGGCGAAGCCTTGAGTACACCGCCCACCAGCCCCTCGTCGAAGCACTCGGTCTCCAAAGCGGCATCCCCGCCTGGGAGTTCCGCCGGACCCGTGCCCACGAGCTGTCTGGCTGCCACCCGCTCAGCCTCGTCGTGCGCACCGCGGCGGAAGCCGTCACCGAGGTGGCGCTCACTGTCAGCGCTGGAGTGAAGATTCCGTTGCTGCGGCGCTTCACCCGGCTGCTGCCCGACCCTCTGCGGCTGGAGGCCACCCTGTGACCACCGGCGAGGAGGCGGCGGAAGCGCCGCTGCTCCCGGAGGAGATCCGGGCGCTGGCGACGGTCTACAACACTCCTTCCAGGGCCGAGGTACTGCTGCGCGGCGCGGGCTACCCGGCCGACGCACTCCCCTACGCGCCGAGCACGCTGTCGGAGTACTGGGAACAGGTCTCGCTGAATCTGGCCACTGGAGTCATGGCCGACGGCCGCCGTTCGATCCTTGCCAGGGCGCGGGAACGCTATCCGCACCACCCCGTCTTCCGTGGCGCCGTCGCTTCGGCCCCAAAGTCGTGCCCGCCCGTCCGAACCCCCGGTGCCGGTGCCGGACGACTCAAAGTCATGGTGCTGGGCGCCGAACCGGCACGGCGCGGTGCGGTACGGGCCGCCGCGGAACTGCGCGAGATCCAGTCGGAGGCCGGGGACGGACTGGACGTCATTGCCTGCCCTGCGGCGACCCCCAGCGACTTGGAGCAGATCCGCCGGGAACTGCCCGACATCCTGCATCTCGCCTGCCACGTCAGCCAGGAGGCGCTGCTGCTGGAGGACCACGACGGCGAATCACACGCGCTGCCCGCGACGGACCTCGCGGAGACCCTGCGGCTGGCGGCCGAGCACCACCAGCTCCGGCTGCGGGCGCTGCTGCTGCGCTCCTGCGACGGCGAGGAGATCGCCCGTCTCTTCACCAGCGTGGCGGACGTGGTAATCGCCCACCGCGGCGCCCTCGACGCGGACTGTTCGACGCTGTTCGCTGCCGCCTTCTATCGGGAGCTGGCCTCCCGTACCGGCCCCCTGCTGACCTCTGAGCACCTGAGTGCCGTCGCGCACATCGCGGCGCAGGACGTGGTCAACCGGGCCGGGCTCTGCCGTTCTCTCCGCGCCGACCTGATCGTTCTGCCCCGCACAATCTGAGGCAAAGGAGCAAGCTGTGACGCTTGCCAACGCGTCCGACCCGCCGCAGTCGCATGATGCCAGAGAAGGGGAGACGGACGCCTGGGACATCTCCGACGAGGACTGGGCACTGCTCGTCCAGGGGCTGACCCGCATGTACACGACCGATGAGCGTCGACGGAAGCTCCTGGAAGACCTGGGATATCCCCTGGCCGAGGTGCCGTTCGACGCGCCGAGCCACCGCGACTACTGGGACACGGTCAAGACCGAGGCCCAGGGCGGCAAGGTCGCCTGGGGCTGGCGGGAGATCGTCTGCGCCGTCCTCGCCAAGGGCCGTTACCCGCACAACCCGGAATTCAAGAAGCTGGCCGCCAAACACGGCCTCCAGGCCGACGCATCCGTCGCGCGGAACACCCCGCCCGCCGAGACCGTCGAGATTGATCCGGTCGTCATCCCCGCCCAACTGTCGCATCCCGTACCGAAGACGACCCTGCCGGCCGTTGCCCCGGTTGTTGCCGTTTCGACGCAGGCCACGCCGGTGCGCGCCACGCTCCTTCCCGGGGTGTCCGGGTACGCGGACCTCCTGCCCGGGTCCGTCCATCCGGATCAGCGCAAGGCGTTCCTGGAGCTGTGGGAGGAGAAACTCGGCCCCTGGGAGGAACTCGACGGGTTTCAGCGGGAGCTCGTCAAGGTCTGCCGCAAGATCATCGACGACCGGGGCGTCGCGCTCGTGTACGCGGTGACCAACAGCGGCAAGACGACCGTTGCGCGCGTGGGTATGACGATGGCCCTGAACAGCGGCAACTCGGCGATGATGCTGCTGCCGACCAAGGCACTGGTGGCCCAGGAGGAAGCCGAGTGGCAGAGCTGGCGAAACAGTCGTAAACCGCTGGAAAAGCTCAACGTGTACGGCGTTTCCCGGGACTATCCCGAGAGTGACCGCCCCGTCGGAGGCGGCCGGTACAGCGTCGCCGTCGCCATCTACGAGAAACTCGGCGTTTACCTGGTCAACGGGTTGAGTCCGCTGGACAAGACCGAGCTGGTAGTCGTCGACGAACTGCAGATGCTGGCCGAGACCAGTGACCGGGCGGCCAAGCTGGAGGCGCTCCTGACCCTGATCAAGCTGCGGATCGGTGGGGACCAACCCGCCCTGCTGGGCCTGTCCGCCGCGCTCACCCCGGAGGCGGGAGAGACGCTGGAAAGGTGGCTGGGTACCGGCCGCACGACGTTCACGCCCAGCAGCAACGAACGTCCGGTCCCCCTCGACACCTATGTCGTCGGCCGACGGAACTGGCTGGTCCAGCCCAATGCCCACCTCCTCAGCATGCCCGGCAGGGTGCAACCGGATCATGAGTTCCAGCAGGACCACTCGCTGCCTGAACTGCGCACGAAATACGCGCAGGCACTCTCCAAGGGATTCAACGGACTGCAGGGGCTGTCCACGGCGGAACTCGCCGCAACCCTGGTGCTCAGCATCATCCAGCAGAACAACAAGCGCCGGATCATCGTCTTCGTCCCCACCAGGACGAACGCGGACCAGTTGGCCGAGGGCATCCGCAAGCTCCTGGACCAGGCGATGCGTCAGCCGCCGGGCGGCTCGCCGTGGACGCACGGCCGGTACAACAACGAGTCCTCCGCGGCCCGTGACCAGGCCGACTCCCTCTACTCCCGGCTACGCAAATCAGATATCCCGGGCCATGAGCTGGTCATCCGGGGCTTGCGCAGCGGCGTGGCAGCGCACTCAGCCGCGCTCGCCCCTTCGATGCGCCGCATGCTGGAGGACGAGTTCCGCGCCGATGACGGACTGTTGCGGGTTCTCGTGGCCACGGACACCCTCGCCGTCGGCCTCAACCTGCCCGCCGACACGGTCATCGCGACGAGTATCTCGGGCCTCAGCGGCGCCGGTTCGGACCGGATCCGGCAGATCCTGCTGCCTGCCGACCTCGACAACAAGGGTGGTCGAGCGGGACGCCGTGGCAAGACGGAAGCGGGCCACGGGGAGTTCTACATCCTCGTACCCTCCGACCGGGAACTGCAACTGGTAGACGGACTGACAGCCGCCGACATCGACGAACTCTCCAGCGTGGAGGGGGTCTTCAAGCGGTTCGTGAAGAGCAGGTCCCGTTCACTCAAGGTCCGTTCGCAGTACCGCGACCAGGTGGCGATCAGCGGACTCGTGCTCCAGGTGCTGTGCCAGGACAACCGGATGCTGCCCCGCACAAAATGGCTGGAGCGGGTCGGGACGATCCTGGAGAACCTGCTGATCAGCTACGAGCCCCAGCCACAACCCCAGATCCCGACGCCGGAGCAGGTCCTCGTGGAGCTGCGGAACCGTGGCCTGATCCACGAAGAGAGCCTCAGCAGGCGGCCGGGAGCGGGCAAGAGCCTGACGTTGACCCCCGTCGGCCAGGCGGTCGGACGCTCCGGTCTGGAGCTGGATGACGCCCCCGAGCTGCAGAAGCTGGCCGAGCGTGCGCGCGGCGGTGCCGAAACCATAGATCTGCTCTGGCACGCCTGCCGGACCCGGTCCATCCGGCAGGTGACGGCCTGGGTCGCCCTGCCCGGCCAGAGCACCAGCCGGCATATGCCCTCCCTGAAGGGGGCCGTGCAGACCATGGCCATGGCGCACTGCGCGGAGTCGGAGGGGCAGCGGACTGATTGCAGGGACTGGGTGGCTGCCGAGGCTGTCGCGATGCCCGACCGGTTGCTGGACACGCAGAACACTGAGGCGTCGGAGGAACTGCGGAGCCTGCTGTGGAGCGACGAGGAGACCGCGTCACTGGACGAGATCAACGCCTTGCTGCGCGCGTTAGTCGCGTACGAGTGGATGAAGGGGATTCCGTTTGCCGAAATGCAACATCGGTTCTCCGGCGCCATCAGGTCGGAGGAAGCGCCGGACAAGGGACACATGAAGCCGCCCTCGCTGTCGCTGTTCTATTCGGACGTCGAGCAGCTCTGCGAGCAGATGGCCGGGTATCTCCGCGCCGCGGCGGAGATCAGCGTCACTGAGGACGGCGTCGACCACTCGGGCCGTATGCAGGCGATCGCACAGCAGGTGGAGTCAGGGCTGCCTACGTGGCTCGCCCAGGTGTCGAAGATGCGTGTCGCAGGGCTGCACAGGGAGCGCTTGGCGAAGCTGGCAGGCCTGCCGGAGAACGAGCAGCCGTCCCCACTCTCCGAACTCGTGGACACCGAGCAGCTGCGCGACGGACTCACCGCCGACGAGCGCGAGGGCGCCCGGCGCCTCATCGACAACCGGGTGGCACAGGAACGCGAGCACCGTGAACGTCTCGCCCGGGAGTGGGCCGGCGTGGTGATCCCTGGCGGTGAGGGCAGGATCTTCGACGACCTCTCCGAGAAATTGGAGCAAGCCGACGGGCCCGTCCCCTACCTTCAGGAGCTGTGCTGGCTCGCTGAATGTCTGGGCATGGCGACCACCTCACCGCGACAGAAGGGCTCGTACGTGGTCTCCGAGTGGAGTGCCGAGGGAACGGAGCCGATCACGCTGCGGGTGCCGGTGTCGGAGCTCACCAGCGACATGGCGCTGGAGGTGGCCCAGGAGGACACCCGGGTCGTCGTCCGGGACCGTCGACCGGGCGTGCACGGGGTGGTGGGGACCCAGGGCTCGCGAGCCCGGTTCCTAGAACCGGACCACCTCCTGTCGGTTCTCGCCCACTTGGTGAAGAACCATACGCAGGTACCCGGGCAGGAGGTCGTCGACGAGCTGTGGCGGATCAGGACCTCCTCGATGGGTACCGGCAGCTGGACCGTCCAGGCCACCCGGCCCCAGCCCGAACCCGCCTGAGCCCGACTAGGAGTCGGAAGCGGGGGGCCGCGGGAAGCGTTCAACGCGTATCAGCTCCTGTACGAGTGGCAGGCAGTGTCACACCTGCACCGCGGGCCGATGCCGCCTCGCTGGCCCTCCGCCGGAACGGGTTTTGCACAACACATGACATGGAAACCGCGTGAACACATGAGAACTACGGAGGGGTGTTTTCCCAGGCCAGCATCCTAGAGCCGACATCTCTGCAGGTCACAGCCTTGCCCAGGGAAACCCCTAAAGCGAGTGTCGCCGGTTCGAATCCTGCCAAGGGCACGTACAAAAAGGGTCGGCCCGGGAGAGCTTCTCTCCGGAGCCAGCCCTTCGTCGTTTCGGGCACCATGCCGGACGACTGTCGCCATGTCACCTATGGGCGCGCATCCAAGCCACCAGGAGCGGAGCAAAGGCCGATCTCCACCGGATCACCGGGCGTGCTGAATGCCTCTGATCGCCTAGCGGGGATCGGCAAGGGCCGGTGGCCTGGACGAGAGTGCCGACGGAGGTTTTCGGGCCGGTTCGCAGAGAAATCCGGGTCGTCCGGCACAGAGCCTGGCATACTTGAAGTATGGCAACCCGGAAGATCACCATCACCGTGCCGGAAGACCTTGTCGAATCGATCAAGGAACGTGTCGACTCGCGAGGGGTGTCCGGCTACATCGCGGCCGCCGCCGCCCACCAGGACGCCATGGACCGGCTGCGCGAGTTGGCCGAGCGTCTGGAGGCAGAGCACGGCGCCGTGACGGACGACGAGCAGCAGGCGGCGCTGGACCGCATCGCCGCCATCGACGACTGGCACGACGAGCAGCGATCGCATCCCGGTGCTGCCGCGTGAGCCGTGCCTCCCGAGCAAAGCTGCACCAGCCGCGACAGCGCGTCTTCGTGTTCGACTCCGAGGCCCTCTCCAAGGCGGTTCAGGGCGATCAGGAGATGATCGCACTGGTCAAGGCGGCTCCACGGCTCGACATCCCAATCGTCAGCTCGGCGCTCACCACCCTGGAGGCATGGAACCCTCGCGACACGACGAGGCAGGCGCTGTGGAACTGGACGCTGTCCCGGATCCGCATCGTGCACACGGACGACCAGGTGATCGCCACGGCACGGGACATGCTGAAGACCGCCGGCCTGCATGGGCACAGGTACGCCATTGACGCCGTCCTGGCGGCCGTGGCTGCCCGGGAAGCCGCGCAGGGAGCCCAGGCAACCGTCTTTACCTCGGACGCCGACGATCTGCATCAGCTTCTCGCAGGTCGCCCCGTGCGAGTCGAGAAGGTCTGACGAGACTCACCTGGCTCGGACCGCTCGTCAGCCTCTCCCGAGCGACCCGCGCCTTCGCCGGGCGGCACCCGCCGGCACGCATTGCCTCCGGCGGGGGATCGGCCGGCACCGGGATGGAGGGGGCGCCGTCGCCGACTGCGAGCCCGTAGGTGGCGTGCGCGGGGAGCTCCCATCCCGTCCACCGTCGACCCAGGCAGAGCCGAGCAGACGCGGCCCCTGGCGTCCAGGTCGTCCGTACAGTGGCGCGCTCCACCTGGACGCCGGGGATTACGCCCGCTCCACGGTGTGTGGGTCGACGGCAGACGGGATGGAAGCTGGGAGTGAGTGGTGAGTTGAGCTGGTCAGGCGACGAGGGACGACCGGATCCGGTCGATGGCCCGCAGGACCTCTTCCCTGTTCTTCGCACTCTTGATCCAGGTTGGTAGCCGCGCGACAAGCGTCATTCGTACTTGCCCATCGAACGGGGCTCGCTCACGCAACGGCGCCTGTACGAACTGCCTGATCAGCTCCAGGTGTTCTGGGTTGTAGGCCCACAACCAGCCGTGTCGCATCTCTGTCTGCAACCACAAAGGCAGACCGAAATACGGGTCCTTAGCTTCACCTCGGCCCCGGTAAAGGCAAAGGCGCCCTCCAACCGCATCTCGCGACAGTCCGCAAGCCCTACAGACCAGACGGCGGCGCGTGAACACCGAAAGGGCCCCGCCCCCGGCCACAGGTGCCATCGGGGCAACATGCGCTGTGCCAGCGCACTTCGGGCAGCGCACAAGCACATGATCAAGGAAGTCATACTTCGTGTGCCGGGCGTCTCGGAACCGCTGTGGCGAGAGCATGACGCCAGTATGCGATCCCCCGTTCCTGACTTCCTACGCGAGAAAGAGTCGTGCCCCTTCCAAGCCCGATCAAGCGGGGAATCGCGGGGAACCT
Organism: Streptomyces cahuitamycinicus; assembly: GCF_002891435.1. Classification (GTDB taxonomy): domain Bacteria; phylum Actinomycetota; class Actinomycetes; order Streptomycetales; family Streptomycetaceae; genus Streptomyces; species Streptomyces cahuitamycinicus. The sequence goes on along the minus strand of NZ_POUC01000016.1, from coordinate 20,917 downwards.
CGGTCACTCCCGGAGTCCGGTCATACGAACGGCCCCCGACCAACATCCCAGGTCAGGGGCTATTCTCACTGCTAAGGCAGCGGAGGCGGTGGGATTTGAACCCGCTGTGACATCGCAGCCACGACGGTTTTCCACACACGGCAAGGGCGTGGGTCCCGCCGCGGAGCGCATCCCGGGCGGCCGTCCGGACGGTCAGGCCGTCATCGCCGGCCATGGTTGGTACGTCCGAGGCACCGGCGACATGCAGATGCCCAGCGGAACCTGGGGATGCTTCTACGTGGAAGATGGCATCGGTCTTCGGCAGTCGGTTGGCCTCGCGATCGAGAAGGGAGAGCAGATCAAGCCCACAAAGATCGTCGGCCCTGGCAAGCCCGTCCCGAACTACACTGTGGCGCCGGGACCTTGCTCAGCGAGATCCTCAAACCCAACATGGGGCCGGTCCATCTGGCGATCTGCCGGAAGCACTGCGACCCGCGGCGCTGAGGAGCAGGAAATGACCTACTATCCCGACCTGTCCCCCTACTCCTACGACCAGTCGTCTCGCGACATGCTCAACGTGGGATGGCTATCACCGAAGCACGGGTACTCCAAGGGGCTCGTGGACGAGCGTGTGGTGGAGGCTCTGAAGGTCCTCTGCGCCGCCTATGAGAACCAGATGCGCGGCATCCATCACTGCGAGTTCTGTGACGCCGACAGACCTTTCGTCTTCGGTGGGCCGACCAGTAACACAAAGGTCCTGCTCGGTTCGGCAGAAATCCGTGTGGAAGGCGAAGACGGAACGTATTATGCCGCGCCGAACTTGATGCTTCACTACATGACGGAGCACGAATACTGCCCACCCGAGGATTTCTGTCAGGCAGCAGTGCGGGCTGCGGGGCTCGAAGCAGCTGAAGAACTGACCCTGGTGGAATAGGCGGGTACTGGTGTCGGCGTGAATCCTCGAACGGGCCAGGGCATGCCTGGCAGAGCAAAGCCTCCGATGGCACTCATGCGGTGTGCATCGCCGAGGAGACCGGGTTCGGGGTCATCGTCGTTGTGGGCCGGGTGGGCGGCCGGTGGGTTGGTAGTCGCGGCTGGGGTCGATGGTCAGGTCGCGGAGTAGTTCGCCGGTTGCGGCGTTGACGATCCGGACGTCCAGGTCGTTGACCAGCATGATCACGTGGGTTCGGGCGTGGGTTCGTCCGACGCCGATGTGGTGCAGGCGTCCGGCCAGGCGGAGGGTGACGCCGGATTGGTCGATGCGGAGCCTGTTGCACGGCGCCATCGCAGGTAGCACAGTGCGCTCGCTGTGATGGTCAGCGGCCAGAGCAGGTACCAGCCCGTCATGGCGAGGAGTGCCGCGACCGCGATAAGGGTGAGAAGTGCGGAGCGGTGGGGCAGGGCGCCACGGGGAAGGATGCGCAGGGCGGCGGCTGTGCCCAGGGCGTACACGGTCACGAACGAACCGGTGGTGAGCAGGACGAGTGGCTGCGGGCCGACGTCGGCGACCGTGGTGGCGGTGAGGGCGAGCCCCGACAGCCCCGACACGACTGCCAGGCTACGTCGTGGCACCTCGCCAACGCTGCTGCCCTGGCTGAACCAGGCGGGCAGCGCGCCGTCCCGGCCGAGTGCCGCGCCCAGTTTCGCCGCACCGGCGAAGTAGGCGTTCATGGTGCCGAGAGTGAGCAGCAGGGCGGCGGCCGCGGCCAGTGTGTGGACGGTTCCGCCGATGCCGATGGCGAGCAGTTCGGCCAGCGGGGCGTCTGCGGTGCCTGCGGCCGGGCCGAGCACGAGCACGCTGACGGCGGCGACGGCGAGGTAGAGCACGCCGACGACGGCGACCGCCAGGGCGGTGGCCCGGGGCAGGTCCCGCGCCGGGTGCCGGAAGTCGGCTGCCAGGTGGGTGATGGCCTCCCAGCCTGCGAAGCTCCACACCAGCAGTGCTGCGGCCGAGCCGACCGCGGGCCAACCGTGCGGCGCGAACGGATGCATGTTCCGCACATTGGCGTGCGGCAGTGCGGTGACGACGGCGGCCAGCAACAGCGCGACGAGAAGTACGGCGAGCGCGAGTTGCATACGACCGGTGACGGACAGACCGAAGCCGTTGGCCACCGCGACGAAGACCAGCAGCACCGCCGCCGTGACCACGACCGTGCGCTGGCCGCCGCCCACCGCGGTCGCGACGTACGCGCCGGCGAACATCCCCGCTGCCGGAGCGCCAGCGGGTACGGCGAAGTAGAAGCACCAGCCGATCACCGCTGCCGCCCGTGCGCCGAAGGCATGCCGGACGTAGGTGGAGACGCCGCCGCCATCCGGGTACCGGGCGCCAAGGGCGGCGAACGTGGCTGCCAGAGGCACTGACAGCAGGACCAGTCCGAGCCAGGCCAGCAGCGAGGCTGGCCCGGCAGCCTGGGCGGCCAGTGCGGGGAGGGCGATCACACCGGTGCCGAGGACCGCGCCGATGTACAGTCCGGCCCCCTGCCAGACGGTCAGTCTCCCGACCGGCGGTGCCGAGAGTTCCCGCGCGGCAGGCACGCCGGTCACGCGGAAGTCTCCCCGGTCCGCCGGAAGTCCATGGTCCAGTTGGTTTCCCAGCTCTGCCCGCCGTCGCTCGAGAACGCCTGCTCCCAGTGGGCCGATATTGACGTGATCTGCGACCAGATGAAGCGGCACAAGACGGGGGTGCCGTCGTGGGTGTCGTCGCCGTGGAACTCGCCGTGCCCGTCGTCGTGGAACTGACCGACGACGGGCGGCTGCAGCAACCCGGTTCGGCTGTTCACCCAGTTCAGTGACCACTGCGCCCGAACGGGGTCGAACAGGCGGAGCGTCAGGCCGCTGAAGTCCTTGGTCGGGAAGCTGATCTCGTCAAGGTTGGCGGCTCCGCCAAACAAAGTGCCGCTACACACTGCGATTCCCGGAAACTCGTCCCACTCGGGGCTGCCGGTCAGCGGCGCGACGAGCCGCCGGTTCGTCACATCCCAGGTGCCCACCAGAAAGTCGAAGTCGCCGATGCCGGGCTTGCGGGTTGATGGAGTGCTCATATACGCCTGTCCTTTGCAGTATCCGGTTCGCTGGGCATGCGCCCGGCCGGCAAGCTAATCCGGCTCCCCTGACACCTCCTGTCAGTGGAGTGCGGCAGACTTTCGTCGTGCGTGCGAGTCGACTGCTGTCCGTCCTGTTCCTGCTCCAGACCCGCGGCCGGATGACTGCCCAGCAGTTGGCCGACGAACTGGAGGTGTCCGTCCGCACGGTGTACCGGGACATGGAGTCGCTCGCCGCAGCCGGTGTTCCGCTCTACGGCGACCCCGGTCACGACGGTGGTTACCGGCTGGTCGATGGGTACCGCACCCGGCTGACCGGACTGACCCGCGAAGAGGCGCAGGCGCTCTCCCTGGCCGGACTGCCCGGACCGGCCGCGGACCTCGGGTTCGGCACCGTGCTCGCCACCGCCCAGCTCAAGCTGATGGCCGCGCTGCCCGACGAACTGCGCGACCGGACCGACGACATACGGCAGCGGTTCCACCTGGACACCTCTGGCTGGTACGCAGAAACCGACCCCATTCCGCACTTGGCCGCCGTGACCGACGCGGTGTGGCGGCAGCACCGCATCCGCGTCCGCTACCGGCGGTGGAAGGCCCCCCAGGAGGTGACCCGGACGCTGGAGCCCTACGGATTGGTGCTCAAGTCGGGCCGCTGGTACCTGGTCGCGGGCCGGCCCGAACCCGTCCGCACCTACCGTGTCTCCCAGATCCTCCGCATCCAGGTACTGCAGGACCACTTCGAGCGGCCCCCGGGCTTTGACCTGGCCGCGCACTGGCATTCCTATCTGGCCGGCTTCGACGCCCGCCGCCACCAGGGCGACGCCGTAGTACGGCTGACGCCACGGATCCTGAAACAGCTGCCCGACCTCATGGAACCGGCAGTGGCACGCGCCGCCCGGGACAGCGCCGGGCCACCGGGCCCCGACGGCCGCGTCCAGGTCGTCATCCCGACCGAGTCCGTCGAACACGCCGTCGGAATGCTGCTACGGCTCGGCGCGGAAGCCGAGGTCGTGGCGCCCACCGAATTGAGGGGACAGATGGCGGAGACGATCGCCGCCCTGGCCGACGCCTACCGGCACCCACCCACACCGGTATGACCCCGTCACGTCGACGATGCGTCAATCTGCCGCCCTCATAGCTGCCTGGCCGCCTCACGGTGACGTCATTTTCGTGAACATCCACTGCGCCGCCGACCGGTAGCTGCCTCCCGAACCGGTGGACAAACGTTGCCGTTCGAAGTGAACGAAGCCACCATGCGAAGCCTGGACGACGCAGTGCGTCGCATGGTGCTGACTTGCCAGGTCAGCACACGCGACCGGGCCGACACGACTCGGCAGGAGGCCGCTGGACCGTATAGTCCGGAGGTCTCGCCGGAGACCCGGGCGTGATCGCCCCCCCCTCTTCGAGGCGGGTGTTTCATCCGTCTTTGCGGATCATGTCCCCGCGCCGGTCCGCGATGGCTCGGTCTCGTCCGCTGGTCATGTGCTGGTAGATCAGTTGGGTCCGCCGTGATGAGGGGTGATCTCCCTCGGGTGGGGCGTGACATCGGGCGCACACGGGCCCGGAGTCGTTCCATATTGTGACCGAAGGGGAGAGAGTGAACTTACGGGATGCTCGGGTCGCGTCGTTTGCGGTGCCACTCGGGCTTGGCTTGTTGCTTGGTCTGATAGGGCCTACCGCTGAGCATTGGGGTGGTCGTCCGGGTGCGGCCGTGGGCGCCGTTTTCACAGGGGGGTGGCCATGGGCCTGTTACGCGTTTCTGGTGGGTTATTTCCGCCGGTCCAAAATCGAATCGGTCATCCTCGCGCCTCTGGGGCTGGCTATCGGTGTCGTGGCCTACTACCTGATCAAGGGAAACCTGGCCTCCCTGGGTGGACTGAATTTCTCGGGTGCGAGGTCATCCGGAATTGCCCTCTGGGGTGCGCTGGCATTCTTCTTTGGAGCACCCCTCGGGCTCCTGGGGAACCTCGCACAAGTACCGGGCATCGGCGGCCTGTTCTTCCGGCTGCTTGTTCCCCTGGTGGCTTTCTACGAGACTTCCATGCGCCTGGAGACGGAGTCGCGCGGGCCGAGTCAGATTGTTCTGGGTACCTGGACCACCGTTCGGTTCACTGCTGTTGCCGTTGCGATCGCCATGGTGGCCCACACGGTCCGGGGTTGGCGGAGGTCTCGCCGTATTCGCTCCGCCGGGATGGGCGCTGGCTAGCGTCTCGTAATCCTGTCATGTCAGTTCGAGCGGAGGCTTCGTCGTTGCTCCACGGTAAATCCCGTGCCAGTGCGGTGGGCGTCTCGCTAGCGTGAGCCCGTGGGCGAAGATATGTGGGCGGGAGTGCGGGAGCGGGTGCTTCGGCTTGCCGAACACTCCGGGGCAGACGCGATCTTCGGGGCACGGGGGCATGGCTTTCGCCTCGGTCCGGTCATGAGCGAAGAACAGATCCGAGCGCTGGAAGCGGACCTGGGCGGCAGTCTGCCGGCGCAGTATCGGAGTTTCCTGCTTCGCGTCGGAGGAGGGGGAGCCGGCCCCGACTACGGATTGATGACACCGACCGTTTGTAACGGTCGGTGGCAGTGGCTCGGCATCGGGCTTGCCTTCCCCGCACAGCCGACCACCGCCGAGTTCGCCGGACGCCCCTTCGTGGCCGAGGCGCTGCGAAGCGAGCTCACCGCGCTCGAGGCAGAGGAGCCCACGCCGAAGGCCTTCGCGACCGACGAGGAGTTCGGTCGCGCGTACGCGGCCTGGGACGCGCGTTACGAGGAGCTGTACGACGCGCAGGAGGCGGGGGCGGTGTTCCTCAGCGAGCAGGGATGCGGCTACGCGTCGCTGATGGTCATGACGGGCCCGCACCGAGGTGCCATCTGGGAGGATCTGAGGCCGATGGACCGAGGAATCGAGGCTACCGGGCATGACTTCGCGCACTGGTACCGACGGTGGCTCGAGCGCACCGAGCAACGGCTCGAGACCTGACGGGGTGAGGACGATGCAGTACTGCGAACGCCATGAAATGCACAACTGCGCCGACTGCGCTCCGCGCGCAGCTCACAGCAGCGCAGCCACCACCAGCGAATGGGACGGTTGGCCGGCAGTCTCGATCATCATCCACACCAGCGGCAAGGCCCACCTTCCGGGCTGCACGCACATCGACCCGGCCGACATCCAGCCACCCCGCTACGGCTGGGTGCTCGCCCCTTCACCCGGAGCATGGCGTCGTCTCACTCCCTCCAGCCCGCTCCGCGCTACCCAGGGCAACACCGAGCGGGCGGCTGTGAGCCGCTGCGAGAGCTGTGACGCGACGCAGTAGGGGGTCGCCGACCCGGCGTCGGCCCGCACTGCCCGTGGCGGGTCCTGCGGGAAGCCAAGGGAAAGCTGTGAACGGTTGCGCAGTGTGCGGCCCCTTCTTCCGTTGCCCCGTGTCTGCGGCTTTCCCTTGGCCCCGTGGTCGCCGCGCCGACGGCGTCGGCTCACTTGCCGCTGTCGCGGCTCTCAGCCATGCCCGTCAAGCCTTCCGGCGTGACGTCATGGTCCGCTGGATCAGGATGAAGGCGCACAGCAGCACACCCGTGGCGATCTTCGTCCACCAGGAGCTGAGCGTCCCCTCGAACGTGATGACGCTCTTGATCAGACCCAGCACCAGGACACCGAAGAGCGTGCCCAGCACATAGCCGGAACCGCCGGTCAGCAGGGTGCCGCCGATGACCACCGCGGCGATGGCGTCGAGCTCCATGCCGACGGCGTGCAGCGGGTCGCCCGACTGGATGTAGAGCATGAACAGCAGGCCCGCCAGGGCCGAACAGAAGCCGCTCACCGTGTACACGGCGATCTTCGTGCCGCCCAGCGGAAGGCCCATGAGCAGGGCCGACTGCTCGTTGCCGCCGATGGCGTACACCCGGCGTCCGAAGCGGGTGTAGTGGAGCACGTAGGCGGCGACGGCGAGGACGACCAGGGCCACGACGGCGCCGATCGACAGGTCCCCCACGCCCAGTGACACCCGCGTCTGGGCCAGGGTGCCCACCGAGGCGTCGTTGATGGAGATGGACTCCTTGCTGATGACCAGGCACAGCCCGCGGAAGAGGAAGAGCCCGGCGAGGGTGACGATGAAGGGCTGGATCTCGAAGTTGTGGATGACGTAGCCCATCAGGAAACCGCCGAAGGCGCCGACGGCCAGTGCGAGGGGCACGACCAGGAGCAGCGGCAGTCCCTGGCGCTCCACCAGCCACGCCGTGAACATGGTGGTGAAGCCGATCATCGAGCCCACGGACAGGTCGATGCCGCCCGACATGATGACGAAGGTGGCACCGATGGCGGCGACGAGCAGATAGCCGTTGTCGATGAACAGGTTGAGGAACACCTGGGGTTCGCCGAACCCGTAGTTCTGGTACCGGCTGAGGCCGGCGACGTACATGGCGATGAACAGGGCGGCCGTGACGAGGACGGGCAGGCGCCGGTCGCCGAGCAGGCGCGTGGCGCGGGCGCGGGAGGCGGTGCTGCCGCGCGGAGCCGCCTTGGGGGTCTGGGCGGTCGCGCTCATCGCGACACCTCCATCTTCGGGGCGGCGTCGGCCGCCGGAGCGGGCTCCACCGGGGCGGCGTCCCGGCGCGGGCCCTCGGGGCCCTTCGCGCCGAAGACCTTGGCCCGGAACTTCGGGGACTGCAGCAGGCAGACGACGATGACGACGGCGGCCTTGAAGACCAGGTTGGTCTGGGTCGGCACGCCGATGGTGTAGATCGTGGTGGTCAGGGTCTGGATGACGAGGGCGCCGACGACCGTGCCGCCGATGGAGAACCGGCCGCCGGCAAGCGAGGTGCCGCCGATCACCACGGCGAGGATGGCGTCGAGTTCGATCCACAGACCGGCGTTGTTGCCGTCGGCGGCCGAGGTGTTGGAGCTGATCATCAGGCCCGCGATGCCCGCGCACAGGGCGCAGAACATGTAGACCATGATCTTGATGCGGGTGGATCTGATGCCGACCAGGCGGCTGGCCTCGGCGTTGCCGCCGACCGATTCGACCAGCAGGCCGAGCGCCGTGCGGCGGGTCAGCGCCACGGTGACGGCCACCACCGCGGTCACCACGAAGACGGAGAAGGGCAGGGTCAGCCAGTAGCCGCCGCCGATCAGCTTGTACGGCTCGCTGTTGACGGTGATGATCTGGCCGTCGGTGATCAGCTGGGCGACACCTCGGCCCGCGACCATGATGATGAGGGTCGCGATGATGGGCTGGATCCCCATCCTGGCCACCAGGAAGCCGTTCCACAGACCGCAGACGACCGCGGCCACCAGCCCGATGCCCATCGCCAGGAACACCGCGGACAGGGTGTTCTGGTCGGTCTGGTCGCTGATGTACGAACAGGTCAGGGCGCCGGTGATGGCGACCACGGCACCGACGGAGAGGTCGATGCCGCCGGTGGCGATGACCAGGGTCATGCCGACCGCGACCAGGATCAGCGGTGAGCCGAACAGCACGATGGAGACGAGGCTGCCGTAGAGGTGGCCGTCCGTCATGTCGATCGAGAAGAAGCCGGGCGTGAAGGGGACGTTGACGAGCAGCAGGGCGATCAGGACGGCGACCGGCCAGAACAGGTGGTGATGCGTCAGTGCTCGCCAGCGGGAGGTGGTGGTCACTGGTGTTCTCCGCTCGCGATGGTCTCGAGGATCTTGCTGGTGGTGATCTCCGGCCCGTTGGTCAGCCGTGCCACCAGCCGGCGGTCGCGCAGCACTCCGATGGTGTGGCTGAGCCGGAGCACCTCCTCCAGTTCGGCCGCGATGTAGAGCACCGACATGCCGTCCTCGGAGAGGGACACCACCAGTTTCTGGATCTCCGTCTTGGCGCCGATGTCGATGCCGCGCGTCGGCTCGTCGAGAATCAGCAGCTTGGGCTGGGTGATCAGCCAGCGGGCGAGCAGTACCTTCTGCTGGTTGCCGCCGCTGAGCCGACCGACGCGGGCTTCCGGGTCGGCGGGGCGGATGTCCAGCGCCTTGATGTACGTGGCGACGAGTTCGTCGCGCTGGGAGGCCGGGATGGGCCGGGTCCAGCCGCGGGCCGCCTGGAGGGCGAGGATGATGTTCTCGCGCACCGTCAGGTCGGGGACCAGTCCCTCGCTCTTGCGGTTCTCCGAGCAGAACGCCACACCGGCGTCGATGGCGTCGTTCGGGGCGCTCATGGAGACCTGCTCGCCGCCGATGGTCACCTTGCCGCTGTCGGGCTGGTCGGCTCCGAACAGCAGCCGGGCGAGTTCGGTGCGGCCCGATCCCAGCAGGCCGGCGAGTCCGAGCACCTCGCCCTTGTTGATCTCCAGGTCGAAGGGGGCGATCCCGCCGGTGCGGCCGAGCCCCTCGGCCTTGACCAGGGTCTCGCCGACGTCGGAGCGCATCTGGTGCTCGTGCAGTTCCTCGAGCTGGTCCAGGGCCTTGCCGATCATCAGCTCGATCAGCCCGACCTGGTCGAGGTCGCGGACCAGGTGCTCGCCGACCAGGGTGCCGTTGCGCAGGACGGTCATCCGGTCGCAGACCTCGTAGATCTGGTCGAGGAAGTGCGACACGAACAGGATCGCGACGCCCTCGTCCCTCAACTGCCGCATCAGGCGGAACAGTTCGAGGACCTCGTCGCGGTCGAGGCTGGAGGTCGGCTCGTCGAGGACCAGCACCTTGGTGCCGAGTCCCGCGCCGTCCCCGTCCACGGTGCCCACCGACCGTACGATCGCGACCAGTTGCTGCACGGCCAGCGGGTACGAGGACAGCGGCGCGGCGACGTCGATGTCGAGTCCGAGCCGGTCGACCAGCTCCGCCGCCTCCTTGCGCATCCGCTTCCACTGGATGCGGCCGGCGCGGGTGGGTTCGCGTCCGATGAAGATGTTCTCCGCCACCGACAGGTTGGGACAGAGGTTGACCTCCTGGTAGACCGTGCTGATGCCGGCCTGCTGCGCCTGGAGCGGGCTGCCGAACCGTACGGACTCGCCGTCCAGGGTGATGGTGCCGCCGTCCAGGGAGTAGACGCCCGTCAGCACCTTGATGAGGGTGGACTTCCCCGCACCGTTCTCGCCCATCAAGGCGTGGATCTCGCCGGGGAAGAGCCGGAAGTCGACGCCCGACAGAGCCCGTACCCCCGGAAACTCTTTGACTATGCCCGTCATCTCCAGGACGGGCCGCGGCTCTGCCATGGCAGCGCTCCTCGTGAATGGTCCAGGTCCGCGGGGAGCCTCCCGGCCGAGGGATGTCGGCCCGGCCGGAGGCTCCCGCCGGTGGGGACGGTCGGTCAGTACTTGCGGGTGGGGAGCGCGTCCTTGGCCTGGTCCTGCATGAAGTCGCTCTCCTTGGTCTTGATCCAGCGTTCGACCGTCTCGCCGTCCTTGACCTTCTTCACGACCTCCATCAGCTGCGGGCCGAGCAGCGGGTTGCACTCGACGATGGCGTTGATCTTGCCTTCGGACATGGCGACGAAGCCGTCCTTCACGCCGTCGATGGAGACGATGAGGATGTCCTTGCCGGGCTTCTTGCCGGCCGCCTCGATGGACTGGATGGCGCCGATGGCCATGTCGTCGTTGTGCGCGAAGAGCACGTTGATGTCCGGGTTGGACTGGAGGAAGGCCGCCATGACCTGCTTGCCGCCGGCCCGGGTGAAGTCACCGGTCTGGCTGACGACGACCTTCCAGTCGTCCGCGTGGTCCGCCTCCATGACCTCCTTGAAGCCCTTGGCGCGCTCGATCGCGGGGGCGGCGCCGGTGGTGCCCTCCAGCTGGGCGATCTTCACGGCGCCCTTGTGGCCCGCCTTCTCCAGGACCTTCTCCAGGATCTTGGCGGCGCGGCGGCCCTCGTCCGTGAAGTCGGAGCCCACCAGGGTCACGTACAGGGAGTCGTCGGAGGTCTCGACGGAGCGGTCGGTGAGGACCACCGGGATCTTCGCGGCCTTGGCCTCCTTGAGCACCGCGTCCCAGCCGGTGACGACCACCGGCGAGAAGGCGATGACGTCGACCTTCTGCGCGATGTAGTTGCGGATCGCGGAGATCTGGTTCTCCTGCTTCTGCTGGGCGTCGGAGAACTTGAGGGTGTAACCCGCCTCCTTGGCGGCCGACTTCACCGAGTCGCTGTTGGCGGTGCGCCAGCCGCTTTCCGAGCCGACCTGGGAGAAGCCGAGGGTGATCGCCTTGCTGCCGCTGCCGGCGGAGGCGGAAGAGGCGCCGTCCTCCTTGGCGCAGGCCGCGAGTCCGGTCGCAGCCGCCACACCGACCGCGGCGGTGAGGAAGTTTCTTCTGCTGAGCATGCTTGATCTCCTTCGTTGAGCCGGCCCGGGGATGGGACTCGGTTGCTGCGGCTTCTGACGTTCCGTCGGAAACCAGGAAAGTGATGCCGGTTCTGCGGGTCGACCAACGTTCGAAATATTGAACATGCGTGGCGCGTGCCGTCAGAGGGTGGCCAGGGTGGAGTGCGGCTGGGAACAACCGGACACAGAGGGCGGGGAGCCGGCGAGGCGCTCGGCACCGGAGGAGCAGATCGGCGGGCAGGGCGGGATCAGGGTCGGGGTCGGCGAAGTGGTCGTGGCGCTGATGCCGCCCGGCCGACGCGGGCGATGGGTCCGGGCTCGATGACGACCGGAAGTGCTCCGGTCGGGCCGCTCCCTCGTTCCACTCCTCGACGGCTCCAGGAGCAGGGCGCGGCTTCACTCCGCCACTGCGAAGAGGCCCTGGCGGACCCGGCTCAGCAGAGGTGCCGAGAACTCCGGCTCCGGGGCGCGAACCCGGACCCGGCGGCGTCGCAGGGAGTACGGGCGCTCACTTCGCCCGGCTTTCGCAAGGAGAAGCGCGGTCTAATCGTTGGCCGCAACCTGCCAGGGAGGTGCTGCTGCGCGCCGGATATGCCACGACCGTACCTCCCTCAAGTGTGTCAGTGATGAGGAGGTCATATGAGCGCCCACCATCCCCCCTGGTCAAGAGGTTGCGCGAGAAGCAGGCCATCACGTTTGGGTAACACGGGGCAGCGGGCGAAGCGGACTGCCCGCCTGCCACCCGGCGCGAAAGCGCCTTCTTCGGCAGAGATATTGACGCGCGGCAGACATGCCCATACTTTCGATCGCTGAACGAAGTATCGAACTTCGTACGACATCCCGGACGATCGACCCCGCTGACGGTTCCTCCTCGCGCGCTGTCCGGGTCGGAGCCACGAAACGAGGGCACCGTCATGACGGCGACAGGTCCGGCAGCGCCGCGATCCGTGCGACCCGTCCTTGCCCGCTACCGCCCACGGGTCGGGATCGCGAATCCCGGACGCCTCGCGGCCGGACCACGGCACGGCTCGGCTTGGGGCGGCGCCCCCTCATCGCACGGTGCGCACCTGAGGAGCTGGGCATCGGGCGCAGGCCGGGCCGCCACCCGCCTGGCCGGGGGCCAATAGGCGGCCCGGGTCGCGGCCGACTTCGGGTACGCCGACCAATCGCATCTCCACTGGGACATCGTGGCGTTCACCGGTGTGACCCCCGTGACCGTGGCCGGCCAGTCGCTCGTCGCGACGGCCGACATGGCGTGGGTGGACCATCGTGCCGCGCCTCGCGGCACGATGGGGTCATGCCCCGGCCGCCCGTTCCGACGGGCCGCACCGGCCACCGCTGACAACCGGCGGAGACACCCGGTGGACGACTGCCCGGGCGGAGTACCTGATCACTCGCCCCGAAGCAGCTGCGGCCGGAGCCGCTCCGTCGATCATTTCGGCCGACTCCAGGTCACGTTGCGTGATGGCCGGGCCTGGGGGGAAGGATGCACCTGCGCAGTCATCGGGACGATCACGACCTGACCGGACCCGTACCGGCAGCGCACCCATAGCGCACACATGACACATAGGGGGACTCTGGTGATCGAGCTGGGCATCCTGTTCGGCCTGTTCTTGTTGACGGCGCTGGCTTTGATCTGCGTGCTCCTGCGACGACAGAACAGCAGGACGGAAAACGCCGACGGACTCCTCATCGAGCAAACTCGGCGGATACAGGCGCAGAACGATCGAGTGACCTACGGAAGGGGGATGGGGAACGACTACTTGCCGACCACACGCGATCCCTACCGTCCCTGAGGGTCCTGGTGGTTGTCACTGCTGGGTCATCTCCCGGCGGCGCGGCCGGCGTGATGGTGCCGCGGGGTGGGCGTGTGCCGGCTCCACCCCGACTGGAGGTCACCTGAGTGGTTCACGCACGAATACTCGCCGCTGTGCCGTCGGCTCTGGTGGCTCTCGCCCTGTCCGGTTGCTCGTCCCTGTGGGCCTGCACCGACACGACGGCGGAGCGCGGTGAGGCCGGTGTCAGGGTGCGGGTCGAGGACACGTCCGGGCGGCCTCTCGGCGTCACCGCCGAGGTCGTCGACTGGCGGCTTGAGCCCCACCCGCAGCTGCCCGCCGAAGGTGACCGGGTCTACTTCCACTACCGCTTCGACGGCGCCGACGACACATCCGGCCCCGCGGTGGACGCCTGCGCGGTCGATGAGGAGCGCGTGGCGTTGGGGTGTCAGACGGTCCATTCGTCCGAGGCGTTCGGGCCGGGCGGTGACCACTCGGGCGAGGAGTGGCTCGCCGTCGAGCGCCCTGAGCGGGTTGCCGGAGTGCTGTTGATCCCCAATGACCAGGCCTACGACAGACGAACCTGCGAGCAGGACAGCAAGGACGGCGGCGGGCGGCATCCTCCGGAACCGGCCGGCGTGGGGGACCGACTGTAGGCGTCATCTCAGCCGGTGCTCAGGGGGATGATCCTCGCCGGCGGGTGACGGACGGGGCGATCGGATCGTCCACGGCAGGCAGTACGCGGGAGACGGCCAGCATGACCGAACCCGAGATGATCGCCGTCTCCCGCCGGCCCGGCGGCTCTTCCAGGCGGAGGTCGTGCACGACCGGCCTGGTGCCGAACGCGCTTCAGACCAGGGGGTCGAGGAACGTCAGGACGGAGGCGTCCTCCTCGATCAGCGGCATGAGTGCCGCGTTGAACGGGGCGCCGTACGGGGCCTTCAGGTGGGCCTGGAAGGCGTCCTCGTCCCGGTAGACCTCGAAGATCCAGTAGGCGCGAGGGGCGGCCGTCTTGGTGTAGACGTCGAAGGCCAGGTTGCCTTCCTCTTCGCGCACCTTCAGGGCGTAGTCCCGGATCAGGCGGGTGACCTCGTCCTCCGCTCCCTCGCGGGCGGTGAATTCGGCGAGCAGGGTTTTCGTCATGGTCTTCCGTCCTTGTCGGTCGGGTGAGCGGGTTCTGGTGGGACGAGCGGATTCTGGTGGGGTGCTCGGGTTCCGGTCGGACCAGCGGGCTCGGGTCGGATCAGCGGGCTCGGGTCGGATCAGCGGGCTCGGGTCGGATCAGCGGGCTCGGGTCGGATCAGCGGGCTCCGGCGGATCACGGGGTCCCGTGGGATTCAGCGGGCTCCGGCGGATCACGGGCTTCCGTGAGATTCAGCGGACTCCGGCGGATCAGCAGGCTTCCGTGGCCTTCAGCACCCGGTGGCCTTCAGCAGGCTCCCTGGACTCCAGCAGGTCCCGTCGGATCAGCGGGTGGAGTCGAGGTGCCGGACGGCGGACGCGTCCGTCGTGAGGGGCAGTGGCGACAGCCGGTCCTGCCAGGGCGGGTTGGGTCCGGCCACCGAGCAGGTCAGGGCGGCGACCTGCACGGCGAACAGGCAGGCCGCCTCGACATCGGCGAGACGCAGGTCCGTCAGCCTGCCGCCGAGGAGCCCCTGGGTGCCGAGGTGGTGCAGCAGGCCTGCGGTGAAGGAGTCCCCCGCGCCGACCGTGTCGACGACCGGTGTCGCCACCGCGGGCACGTGGACCCGCTGCCCGTCGAGTGAGGCCAGGGCGCCGTCGGCGCCCCGCGTGATCACGACGAGCCGCGCCCCCGCCGCATGCCAGGTGTCGCACGCCTGCTCGGGCGGTGTCCCGGGCAGGAGGAGCTCCAGGTCGTCCTCGCTCAGCCGCAGGACGTCCGCGAGGCCGCACCAGTGCGCCAGCCGGGCGCGGTAGACCTCGGGGCGTACCAGGAGCGGGCGGACGTTGGGGTCGATGCTGATCGTGGCCCCGGGGGCGGCCACCGCCAGGAACTCCTCCACCACCGCCGCCCCGGGTTCCTTGACCAGGGCCAGCGACCCGGTGTGCACACAGGCGGTGCCGGCCAGGTCGACCCCGGCCAGTTCCGCGCCGGTCCACTGCCAGTCGGCGGTCGCCTGGGCGTGGAAGGAGAACGCGGCCTGCCCCCGGGCGTCCAGTTCGGCCACGGCGAGCGTGCTGGGCTCGGGGGCCTCGACGGCGTACGAGAGGTCCACGCCGGATTCCGCGAGGTGAGCCCGGAAGAGGCGGCCGAACACGTCGCCGGACAGCCGGGCGAGGAAGCGGGCCGGAGTGCCGAGCCTGGCCAGGGAGACCGCCGTGTTGGCGGGTCCGCCGCCTGGCAGCACGCGCAGAGCGAGTTCGTTCCGGGCGCGTGCGGGTTCGGTGAACGCGTCGGCGACGCATTCTCCGAGGACGGTGATCTGGCGCGGGTTCATGGGCTGCTCTTCTCTGGGAACGCGCGGAGCGGAAAGCGGATCGCGATCGGGCATGACCCGGGCATGCCGACGAAGGACTTCGGGGCGGGACGGCCACCGAGGGGCGTTGCCGATTTGTGACGAGTGCAAGGCATTGACGTTGCCGGGGAACGGAGTCCATCATCCTCGCCAAGCAGTGTCAACGATGACATCGGTCAACGTTGACATCGCGGGACGGCAGGCCCCGCTGCCGACCACCCGCCCGACATCCCGCAGGAGTCGTTCATGTCACGCACCTCTCGTCTGCCCTCCTCCTTGCTCAGAGCCGCCGCGTGCACGGGTGTCGCAGCGCTCGCCCTGACCGCCTGTGGATCGGGATCGGGCAGCACCAGCACCGGCTCGGGCGAGGTCAAGGTCGGCCTCATCACCAAGACCGACACCAACCCCTTCTTCGTCAAGATGAAGGAGGGCGCGGAGAAGACCGCGAAGGCCGAGGGCGTCAAGCTCATGACGGCGGCCGGCAAGTTCGACGGTGACAACGCCGGTCAGGTCACCGCCATCGAGAACATGGTCGCCTCCGGTGTGAAGGGCATCCTGATCACCCCCAGCGACTCCAAGGCGATCGTGCCCGCGATCGAGAAGGCCAAGGCCAAGGGTGTGCTGGTCATCGCCCTGGACACTCCGACCGAGCCGCAGAGCGCGGTCGACGCCCTCTTCGCCACGGACAACCTCAAGGCCGGCGAGCTGATCGGCGAGTACGCCAAGGCCGCGATGAAGGGCAAGACCGCGAAGATAGCCGCCCTCGACCTCGCGCCGGGCGTCTCCGTCGGCGTTCAGCGGCACAACGGCTTCCTGAAGGGCTTCGGCGTCACCGACAAGGACGTCGCCTGTGCTCAGGACACCGGCGGCGACCAGTCCAAGGGCCAGACCGCGATGGAGAACTGCCTCCAGAAGGAACCCGGCATCAACGTCGTCTACACCATCAACGAGCCCGCCGCGCTGGGCGCGTACACGGCGCTGAAGGCCAAGGGCCGGGAGAAGGACGTCCTGATCGTCTCCGTCGACGGCGGCTGCACCGGCACCCGGGCCGTCAAGGACGGCAAGATCGCCGCGACTTCGCAGCAGTACCCGCTGAAGATGGCCGCCGAGGGCGTCAAGGCCGTCGTGACGTACGCCAAGGACGGAAAGAAGGTGTCGGGTTACACCGACACCGGCGTCACCCTGGTCACCGACAAGGCGCAGGACGGGGTCGCTTCCAAGGACACCGCCTTCGGCCTGGAGAACTGCTGGGGCTGAGCCGCCGCCCCCCGGCCGCCTCGCGGCTGCCGCCGTTCGACACCCCTGAAGCGGGGCGGCCGGACCCACCGCCGGGCCGGGCCGACCCGCCGCCCCGGCCCGGGACGGCCGCCCCCTCGTCCTCCTGCCGCCCGACAAGGCCGGACAAGGACTTCTGCCTTCCGACAAGGACCTCGCATGACTGCCACGTCCACGCCACCCTCCACGTCAAAGCCGTACGCGGAGCTGAAAGCGCCGACCACGGTCCGCAGACTGCTCACGCAACCGACCACGGGCCCGCTGGTCGCCCTGCTTCTGGCCTGTGCCTTCTTCTCCGTCTCGACCGACCAGTTCCTCACGGGCGGGAACTTCTCGCTCATCGTGCAGCAGGTCATGGTGGTCGGCACCCTCGCCATCGGCCAGACCCTGATCATCCTCACCGCGGGCATCGACCTGTCCTGCGGTGCCGTGATGGCGTTCGGCAGCATCGTGATCGCCAAGATGGCCGCCGAGGGCTCCCTGCCGCCGCTCGCCGCCATCGCGCTGGGCCTGGCGGTCTGCGGCGGCTTCGGTCTGCTCAACGGGGCGCTGGTGCAGAAGATCCCGCTGCCACCGTTCATCGTCACCCTGGGCATGCTCAACGTGGCGTTCGCGCTGACCCACATCTACTCCGAGGAGCAGACGGTCACCAACCTGCCCGGCCCGCTGACGGCCCTCGGGCAGACCTTCCCGCTCGGCAAGACCGACATCACGTACGGCTCGCTGGTCACCATCGGCCTGTTCCTCCTCCTCGCCTACGCGTTGAGCAGCACCAGCTGGGGCCGGCACGTCTACGCCCTGGGCAACAGCCCGGAAGCGGCACGGCTGAACGGCATCCGCACCTCCCGGCTGACCATCGGCGTCTACACCGCGGCCGGCGTCCTCTACGGCATCGCCGCCCTGCTGCTCATCTCCCGCACGGGAGTCGGTGACCCGCAGGCCGGGCAGACCGACAACCTCGACAGCATCACCGCCGTGGTGCTCGGCGGCACCAGCCTCTTCGGCGGACGCGGGTCGGTCCTGGGCACGTTCATCGGCGTCCTGATCGTCGGTGTGTTCCGCAACGGCCTGCAGCTGATGGGCGTCGCGTCGATCTACCAGACCCTGATCACCGGTGTCCTGGTGATCCTCGCGGTGACCGTCGACCAGATCTCCCGGAGGAAGGCCCGATGACCACCACCACCGAGACCCCCGTTCTGCAGGCGCGCGGTCTGGTCAAGCGCTACGGCCAGGTCACCGCCATCGACGGCGCCGACTTCGACCTGCTGCCCGGCGAGGTCCTCGCCGTCATCGGCGACAACGGCGCCGGCAAGACAAGCCTCATCAAGGCCCTCACGGGTGCGGTGGTGCCGGACGAGGGCGAGATACGCCTGGGCGGCAAGCCGATCCAGTTCTCCGGCCCGCAGAGCGCACGCGCCCACGGCATCGAGACGGTCTATCAGGACCTCGCCGTGGCGGCCTCCATGGACATCGCCTCGAACATGTTCCTCGGCCGCGAGCTGCGCCGCCCGGGCATCCTCGGCAGCGCCTTCCGCATGCTCGACAAGAAGCGCATGCGTCAGGAGGCCGCCGAGCACATGGCCGACCTGAAGATCGGTCTGCGCTCCCTGACCCAGTCGGTCGAGACGCTCTCCGGCGGACAGCGGCAGGCCGTCGCGGTCGCCCGCGCCGTCGCCTGGGCCCGCAGCGTCGTCGTCATGGACGAACCCACCGCCGCCCTCGGCGTCAAGGAGTCCGGCCAGGTCCTCGACCTCATCCGCCGCGTCCGCGACAAGGGCATGCCGGTCGTCCTGATCAGCCACAACATGCCGCACGTCTTCGAGATCGCCGACCGGATCCACGTCCACCGGCTGGGCCGGCGCGCCGCCGTGATCAAGCCGTCCGACTACTCCATGGCGGAGGTCGTCGCCATCATGACCGGCGCGCTCACCGTCGACGAGGCTGGAGATACTGTCGTAGCGGATTCCGAGGCCGCGAAGGCCGCCGGAGTACAGGCCACCTGACAGCGCAAACCCCGCTCTCGCATGTTCCGGCCGAGGCCGCGGCCCGGAACCCGGGAGCACTCAGGAGACGGTTTCCTCCATGGCAGCGAGCCGCCGCCCCACCCTGGCCGATGTCGCCAAAGAAGTAGGCGTCAGCGCCAAGACGGTCTCCCGAGTCCTCAACGAGGACGGGCCCGTATCGGCGCGGACACGGGAACACGTACTCGCCGCGGTGGCCAAGTTGGGCTTCCAGCCGAACCTCATGGCCCGCAACATCCGCGTCGGCGGTCCGGACACGACCATAGGGCTGGTCGTCCCCGACCTGGCCAACCCCTTCTTCGGAGCGGTGGCCCGCGGCATCGAGGAAACGGTCCGGGACCGCGGACTGACCCTGCTCATGGGCTCGTCCGCCGACGACCCGGAGCGCGAGCGCGCCCTGACGGCCCAGTTCCTCGCCCGGCGCGTCAGCATCCTGATCGTCGTACCGTCCGTCGGCGCCGACCACTCCGACCTCAAGTCGCACCGTACGGCGGGGCTGCCCATCCTCTTCCTCGACCGGCCGGGCGTCGGCCTGTCCACGGACAGCATCGTCAGCTCCAACCGCGCCGGGGCGCACGAGGGCGTGGCCCACCTCATCGCCCACGGGCACCGCCGCATCGGCTTCGTCGGCGACCTGCCGGTCAAGCTGTACACCCGTCGTGAGCGCCTCGCCGGATACCGGGCGGCCCTGCACGAGGCCGGCCTCCCCTACGACCGCTCGCTGGTCGCCAGTGCGCACGACCAGCGGGGGGCCGAGGCCGCGACCTCCCGGCTGCTCGACCTGGCCGATCCCCCCACGGCCCTGTTCGCCGGGAACAACATCATGGCGCTCGGCATCGTCGCCGAACTCGCCCGCAGCAAACGCAAGGAGGTGGCCGTCGTGGCCTTCGACGACGTGTCCCTCGCCGAAGCCCTGGAACCGGCCCTGACCGTCGTCGCCCAGGACCCCGAGGAAGTCGGCCGCAGGGCCGCGGCCACCTCCCTGGCCCGACTCGACGGCGACCGCTCCCGGGCACGCACCATCACCGTTCCCACCCGCCTGATCGTCCGCGGCTCGGGGGAACAACCCGCGCCCAAGCCGTAGGCGGCTCGCCGGTCACCATCTCCGGGGCAGTGACAGTCGCGAACGGTCCGACGCGGCCACGTCGGCCGGGAAGGCACGCCCGTGCTTGCGGTAGCCGACGACGGCACCACGCCAGGCGGCGGTTCGCCGCTTGATGAGATCGTGGGTGATCAGTCTGCGTGACGAGGCCTGCCTGACGAGCACCGTCCAGGCGACGGTCAGCCTCTCCGGCTGCGAGACCGGGCCGACGACAGCGACATGCCCCGCGGCTCCCGGTGTGGGTGCGGCGGTACGGGGTGAGGACCGGCGGGATCGTCAGGGGCAGTGAGAAGGGTTCCACGGGGGCGGCCGCCGTGCCCGCCGGGGCGGCCTTCACCGCCGCCGCTCCCTGGCCGGCGGCGGTGAGCGTCCGGATCGAGGACGCGATGGACCTGGCGGCCTGCCTCGCCGACGCGCCGGCCGGGGCGATCGCGGACCGCCTGGCCCGCTACGAGTCGCTGCGCATCCCCCGCACGGCGGAGGTCCAGCGCGGCTCCCGCGGCAACGCGGGCATCCTGCACCTCCCGAACGGCCCCGCCCAGCGCCGCAGGGACGCGCAGGGGCGGTGCACGCGGCCCTGCGCGACCGCGCGGCGCTCTACGCGCACGAGACGGGCCGCAGCGTGGTCCCGGCTTGATCCGCCGCCGGTATGTGGGTCGCCCACCACAGCTGAGATCATCCCGCACGCCGACTCACAGGACTGGAACGGCGCGGCAGGCCCGGACATCCAGGGCGGTATCTGAGTACGCGTGCTCATGACGGCCCCGTACCGGCCCTCGATCCTGGACGTATGAGGAATCGGGGAATCGTGGCGGCCGGGGCCGCGCTCGTCGGTGGTGTGCCGGTGGCCGCCTGGGGGCTGATGGGGCAGCAGAACCACGACGGGCTGCCGGCCAGTGAGCTCGACTACGCGTTTCAGCCGTGGGACATCGGGGACGGCGTGGCCGCGGTCGCCGGGGGGCTCGCGCTGGTGCTGGCGGCGGCCGGGGCGGCGG
>NZ_POUC01000169.1 GCF_002891435.1 Streptomyces cahuitamycinicus | reverse complement strand
GCTGGGGGTAGCCGTAGCCGGGCTGGGGCGCCTGCGGCGGCTGGCCGTACGGACCGGGCTGGCCGTACGGACCGGGCTGCTGGGGTTGCCCGCCGTACGGGCCCGGCTGGTTGTAGCTCATGTTCTGGGTTCCCCTCCAGATGCTTATGTGTTTCGGACATCCTGGCGCAGACCCGCCGTGTGCATGGCATCGGGGCTCCCACCGTTACACGGCAAACGCGTTTCGGGACGGGGCCGTGACACCTCTAAACTGACCCCCGTGACCGAGAACGCTCAGCAGCAGCCACCAGCGCCCAGCACCGACCTGCCGACCCAGTACGCGCCGGCCGACGTGGAGGGGCCGCTGTACGAGCGCTGGGTAGAGCGGGGTTACTTCGAGGCGGACGAGAAGAGCGAGAAGCCGCCGTACACCATCGTCATCCCGCCGCCGAACGTCACGGGCAGCCTGCACCTCGGGCACGCCTTCCAGCACACCCTCATGGACGCCCTCACGCGCCGCAAGCGCATGCAGGGGTACGAGGCGCTGTGGCTGCCCGGCATGGACCACGCCGGTATCGCGACGCAGAACAAGGTCGAGCAACAGCTCGCCGAGGAGGGCAAGTCCCGGCACGACCTGGGGCGCGAGGAGTTCGTCGAGCGCGTCTGGCAGTGGAAGGAGGAGTACGGCGGCCGGATCCTCGGCCAGATGCGTCGCCTCGGTGACGGCGTCGACTGGAGCCGCGAGCGCTTCACGATGGACGAAGGCCTCTCCAAGGCCGTCCTCACCATCTTCAAGCGGCTCTACGACGACGAGCTGATCTACCGCGCCGAGCGCATCATCAACTGGTGCCCGCGCTGTCTGACGGCCATCTCGGACATCGAGGTGGAATACCAGGAGGACGCGGGCGAGTTGGTCTCCATCCGCTACGGCGAGGGCGAGGAAAGCCTCGTCGTCGCGACCACGCGCGCCGAGACGATGCTCGGTGACACGGCCGTCGCCGTCCACCCCGACGACGAGCGCTACCGGCACCTCATCGGCAAGCAGATCAAGCTCCCGCTGACCGACCGCACCATCCCGGTCGTCGCCGACGCCCACGTCGACCCCGAGTTCGGCACCGGTGCGGTCAAGGTGACCCCGGCGCACGACCCGAACGACTTCGAGATCGGCCGCCGCCACGACCTGCCGTCCCTGACGATCATGGACGAGCACGGCGTGATCACGGTTCATGGTCCGTTCATCGGCCTGGACCGCTTCGAGGCCCGCTCGGCTGTTGTCGGCGCCCTCAAGGAGCAGGGCCGCATCGTCGCCGAGAAGCGCCCGTACATGCACTCCGTCGGCCACTGCTCGCGCTGCAAGACCACGGTCGAGCCGCGCCTTTCCATGCAGTGGTGGGTGAAGGTCGGCCCGCTCGCCAAGGCGGCCGGTGACGCGGTCCGCGACGGCCGCGTCAAGATCCACCCGGAGGACATGTCGAAGCGCTACTTCGACTGGGTCGACAACATGCACGACTGGTGCATCTCGCGCCAGCTGTGGTGGGGCCACCGCATCCCCATCTGGTACGGCCCGGACGGCGAGGTCGTCTGCGTCGGCCCGGACGACGAGCCGCCCACCGGCGAGGGCTGGACCCAGGACTCCGACGTCCTGGACACCTGGTTCTCCTCCGGCCTGTGGCCGTTCTCCACGCTCGGCTGGCCGGAGAAGACCCCGGACCTCAAGAAGTTCTACCCGACCGACGTCTTGCTCACCGGCCACGACATCATCTTCTTCTGGGTCGCCCGGATGATGATGTTCGGTCTCTACGCCATGGACGGCGAGGCCCCCTTCCACACCATCGCGCTGACCGGCCTGGTCCGCGACGAGTTCGGCAAGAAGATGTCGAAGTCGAACCCGAACGCCGTGGACCCGCTGGTCTGGATGGACGCCTACGGCTCCGACGCCGTCCGCTTCACCCTCGCCAACGGCGCCAACCCGGGCGCGGACGTGCCGATCGGCGAGGACTGGGTCAAGGCATCCCGGAACTTCACCAACAAGATCTGGAACGCCACCCGCTTCGCCCTCATGAACGGCGCCACGATCGAGGGCCCGCTGCCGGACGCCTCCGAGATGTCCGCGGCGGACCGCTGGATCCTCTCGCGCCTGAACACCACGGTCGCCCAGGTCGACGCGTACTACGACGACTACCAGTTCGCGAAACTCGCCGACGCGCTCTACCACTTCGCGTGGGACGAGGTCTTCGACTGGTACGTCGAGCTGTCCAAGACCACGTTCTTCGCCGGCGGCGAGCCGGCCAGGGTCTCCGGGCGGGTCCTCGGCGAGGTCCTGGACGTGATGCTGCGTCTGCTCCACCCGGTCATCCCGTTCGTCACGGACGCCCTGTGGACCACCCTGACCGGCGGTGAGTCCCTGGTCATCGGCGACTGGCCCAAGGACTCCGGGTTCCGTGACGAGGCCGCCGAGCAGGAGATCGAGCTGGTCCAGCGGGTCATCACGGAGGTCCGCCGGTTCCGCAAGGACCAGGGCCTCAAGGACGGCCAGAAGGTCCCGGCCCGCCTGGATCTGACCGGCACCGTCCTGGCCCCCCACGAGGCGGCCATCCGCCAGCTGCTCCGTCTCCAGCCGGAGGGCGACGCCTTCACGGCCACGGCGACCCTCCCGGTCGCCGGCGCGGAGGTCGCCCTCGACCTCTCCGGCACGATCGACGTGGCGGCGGAGCGCAAGCGTCTCGCCAAGGATCTCGCCGCGGCCGAGAAGGAGAAGGCGCAGGCGAACGCCAAGCTCGGCAACGAGGCGTTCCTGGCGAAGGCCCCCGACCACGTCGTGGACAAGATCCGCACCCGCCTGGCCAAGGCGGAGGAGGACATCGCCCGCATTCAGGCGCAGCTGGAGAGGCTGCCGCAGGGTTAAGCGCCAGTACGAGTGTGAGGCCCCCGCAGCTGTCGGGTCCGGGGGTCTCACGCATGCCTCAGGGGCACGTACCTGCTGTTCAGGGGCGCGGGGAACGGCGCGAGCGACCCCCACGGACCCTCAGCCGCCCAGGTGCACAAGCCACCGCAAGCAATGTCAGTCGGTCTCCGTAGACTGGGCCCCGTGAGCGAGCTCCCTCCAGACCACAACGCCGACGACCAGCCCGACCCCCTCAACGCCTTCGACGAGATCATCGCGGAGGAGACCACCCGCGACCCCGACCTCGCGGTCATCGAGGCCGGCAGCCGAACCCTGCGCACCCAGGGCGGACCACCCGACGCCGACATCCCCACGCGCCCCGCCGACCCCGAGGTCGACAAGGCCTTGCGCGAGGTCGAGACCGAGCTCGCCTCCCGGTGGGGTGAGACCAAGCTGGAGCCATCCGTCAGCCGGATCGCCGCGCTGATGGACGTGCTGGGGGAACCGCAGCGGGCGTACCCGTCGATCCACATCACGGGCACGAACGGCAAGACCTCCACGGCCCGCATGATCGAGGCCCTGCTCGGCGCCTTCGAGCTGCGCACCGGCCGCTACACCTCGCCCCACGTGCAGTCGATCACCGAGCGCATCAGCCTCGACGGCGCCCCCATCCCGCCCGAGCGGTTCATCGAGACGTACCACGACATCAAGCCGTACGTGGAGATGGTCGACGCCGCGCAGGAGTACCGGCTGTCGTTCTTCGAGGTGCTCACCGGCATGGCGTACGCGGCGTTCGCCGACGCGCCCATCGACGTCGGCGTCGTGGAGGTCGGCATGGGCGGCTCCTGGGACGCCACGAACGTGATCGACGGGGACGTCGCCGTCGTCACGCCGATAGACCTCGACCACACCGACCGGCTCGGCACCACGCACGCCGAGATCGCCACGGAGAAGGCCGGCGTCATCAAGCAGGGTGCGACGGTCATCATGGCGCAGCAGCCGGTCGACGCGGCGCAGGTGCTGCTGAAGAAGGCCGTCGAGGTGGACGCGACCGTGGCCCGGGAGGGCCTGGAGTTCGGTGTCGTCGAGCGGCAGGTGGCCGTCGGCGGGCAGTTGGTGACGCTGCGCGGGCTCGGTGGCGAGTACCCCGAGGTGTACCTGCCGCTGCACGGCGCGCACCAGGCGCACAACGCGGCCGTCGCCCTGGCCGCCGTCGAGGCGTTCTTCGGCGTCGGCGCGCAGCGGGTCGACCCGCTGGATCCGGACACGGTCCGCAAGGCCTTCGCAGCCGTGGCCTCGCCGGGCCGGCTGGAGGTCGTGCGCCGGTCTCCGGCGGTCGTGCTGGACGCCGCGCACAACCCGGCGGGTGCCCGGGCGGCGGCCGAGGCGATCGGGGAGGCGTTCCAGTTCAGCCGCCTCATCGGTGTGGTCGGCGCGAGCGGCGAGAAGAACGTCCGGGGGCTGCTGGAGGCCTTCGAGCCGGTGTTCGCCGAGGTCGTCATCACACAGAACTCCAGCCATCGCGCCATGGACTCCGACGAGCTCGCCGGGATCGCCGTGGAGGTGTTCGGCGAGGAGCGCGTCCAGGTCGAGCCGCGGCTGCCCGACGCTCTGGAAGCCGCCATCACCCTGGCCGAGGAAGAAGGCGAGTTCGCCGGCGGCGGTGTGCTCGTCACCGGTTCCGTCATCACCGTCGGCGAGGCCCGACTGCTCCTGGGGAGGGGCTGAGTCCCGTGCGCACGCTCTGTTCCTCGACCCTCATCGGCGAGTTCTTCGTCATCGGGTTCGCCGGTCTGGTCGCCATGAAGGATCCCGACCTGTCCATGACGACCGTGTGGACGGTCAGCGGCATCGCGATGTTCCTGTGCCTGGTGCTGTGCGGCCTGGTGGCGCGCCCGGGCGGGGTCGCCCTCGGCTGGGCGCTGCAGATCGCGCTCATCGCGTCGGGGATCGTCGTCCCGACCATGTTCTTCCTGGGCGCGATCTTCGCGGCCCTGTGGTGGGCGTCGGTGCACTACGGCCGGAAGGTGGACGAGGCGAAGGCGAGATTCGCGGCCCAGGCGAGCTCCTCCACACCTGACGCTGCGTAACAGGCGCCCCGACACGCCGGGTAACCTCGTCCCACCGCTAAACCTTTACGTACAAGGAGCCCGTCGTGAGCCAGCGCACCCTCGTCCTCCTCAAGCCCGACGCCGTCCGTCGCGGTCTGACCGGCGAGATCATCAGCCGCATCGAGCGCAAGGCGGGCTGGACGATCACAGCGCTGGAGCTGCGCACGCTGGACCAGGACACGCTGGAGCAGCACTACGGCGAGCACAAGGGCAAGCCCTTCTACGAGCCGCTGGTGGAGTTCATGGCCTCCGGCCCGGTCGTGGCGCTGATCGTCGAGGGTGAGCGGGTCATCGAAGGGGTGCGCGCGCTCGCCGGCCCGACCGACCCGATCGCCGCCGCCCCCGGCTCCATCCGCGGCGACTTCGGTGTGATCGTCCGGGAGAACCTGATCCACGCCTCGGACTCCGAGGAGTCCGCCGAGCGCGAGGTGAAGATTTTCTTCCCCGGCCGGGCGTAGCGCCCGCACCTCACCAGCACATTCGGAAGGTCAGGGGGCCGAGGCCCCCTGGGCTTTGCGGCATATGCGTGGCGATCGAGGGAACGATGGTCCCCGAACGCCCGTCTCCAGAAGCGAATGCGGACGGCATCTGCTGACAATGGCGGAGACCCTCCCGCAGTGTTCGCGAAGGCGCGTCTACGATGGAAGCCTTCACGTCACAGCACCCACCTTTGCCTACCTGAAAAGCCCTCAAAGCTAGTGGGAAGGCCAGACGAATCCTGATGGGGAACTCAATGTCGTTCATCGGCCGTGACATGGCTGTCGACCTCGGGACCGCCAACACGCTGGTGTACGTCAGGGGTCGCGGGATCGTACTCAATGAGCCGTCCGTCGTCGCGATCAACACCAACACCGGTGGCATCCTCGCGGTCGGCGCCGAAGCGAAGAAGATGATCGGGCGCACGCCCGGCAACATCGTTGCCGTGCGTCCACTGAAGGACGGCGTGATCGCCGACTTCGAGATCACCGAGCGGATGCTCCGTTACTTCATTCTGAAGATCCACAAGCGGCGGTATCTGGCTCGTCCGCGGGTCGTCGTCTGTGTGCCCTCGGGCATCACGGGCGTCGAGCGCCGCGCCGTCATCGAGGCGTCGTCCCAGGCCGGCGCCCGCCAGGTGCACATCATCGAGGAGCCCATGGCCGCGGCCATCGGCTCCGGCCTGCCGGTCCACGAGGCCACGGGCAACATGGTGGTCGACATCGGCGGCGGCACCACGGAGGTCGCGGTCATCTCCCTCGGCGGCATCGTCACCGCCCAGTCCATCCGTGTCGCGGGCGACGAACTGGACAACGCGATCATCCAGCACATCAAGAAGGAGTACTCCCTCCTGCTGGGTGAGCGCACGGCCGAGCAGATCAAGATCACGATCGGTTCGGCGTACGACCTCGACTCCGACGAGCACACCGAAATCCGCGGCCGGGATCTCGTCTCCGGGCTGCCGAAGACCGTCGTCATCTCCGCCGCCGAAGTCCGCAAGGCGATCGAGGAGCCGGTCAACGCGATCGTCGACGCGGTCAAGACGACCCTCGACAAATGTCCGCCGGAGCTGTCGGGCGACATCATGGACCGAGGAATCGTTCTGACCGGCGGCGGGGCGCTGCTGCGGGGTCTCGACGAGCGGCTGCGCCGGGAGACCGGCATGCCGATCCACATCGCCGAGGACCCGTTGGACAGCGTGGCGCTCGGATCCGGAAAGTGCGTCGAGGAGTTCGAAGCGCTGCAGCAAGTGCTGGACGCCCAGCCGCGCAGATGACATAACTCGTCGATTCCGCCGTACGGGACGATCTCCTCTCGTACGGCGGATCGTTGATATAGAGACATAAGCTCCCACAAAGCAGCCCCTCGGGATTCCCTGGGGCTTCCCGAATTCCTATGAGGAAGGGCACGGCCGCCGCACGTGAGGGACACACGAGAGAGCCGGCTGCTCCTGGTGCTGCTGATCGCCATCGCGTTCGCGTTGATCACGGTGGACATTCGCGGTGGGGAGGATTCCCCGGTCGACGGTGCCCGGCAGGGCGCGGCGACGGTCTTCGGCCCGATCGAGAGCGGTGTGGCGGCCGCGGTCGACCCGGTCGGCAACGCGGTCTCCGCCATCCGGGAATCCGGTGAGCGGCACGACCGGCTCGCCGCGCTGGAAGAGGAGAACGCGGCCCTGAAGGCGCGGCTCGGCAGCGACGACCGCAGCCGCAGCCGCCTCAAGCAGCTCGACAAGATGCTGAAGATCTCCGGCCGGGGCCAGTACGGCATCAAGGGCGCCGAGGTCATCGCCATCGGGGCCGCGCAGGGCTTCTCCTGGACCATCACCATCGACGTGGGCGCCAACGACGGCATCAAACGCGACATGACCGTCCTGAACGGGGACGGGCTCGTCGGCCGGGTCACCACCGTCGGACCCAACACCGCCACGGTCCTGCTCGCCAGCGACCCCGACTTCACGGTCGGCACCCGGATGGAGGCCGGCGACGAACTCGGCTTCGCCTCCGGGCAGGGCGACCGCCCGCTGCGCGTGGAACTCCTCAACGGCAAGGCGGAGGTGAAGAAGGGTGACCGCCTGGTCACCTTCGGCTCGCAGGCCGACCGGCCGTTCGTGCCCGGCGTGCCCGTCGGCGTGGTCTCCCGCGTCGACCCGTCCGGCGGCGGTCTGACCCGCACGCTCTACGTCACGCCGTACGCCGCCTTCAGCAAGCTCGACATCGTCGGTGTCGTCGTCGAGGCCCCGAAGAAGGACCCGCGCGACACGGTGCTCCCGCCCAAGCCGAAGCCGACTCCGAGGCCGACGGTGACGGTGACCGTGACGCCGTCCGCCGAGGCCCCCGCAGACGGCCAGAACCAGCAAGAGCAGTAGGAGCTGTCACCCCATGCGCGTCAACCGGATCCTGCTCTCCTCCGCCCTGGTCGTCGTCGCCCTGGTGATCCAGGTGAGCGTCCTCGCCCGCCTGCACCTGCCGGGCGCCGTGCCCGACCTGATGCTCCTCACCGTCCTCGGGCTCGCCCTGGTGTACGGCCATGTGGGCGGCGCCCTCGTCGGTTTCGGCGCGGGCCTGCTCGCCGACCTGGCCCCGCCCGCCGACCACGCCGCCGGGCGCTACGCCCTCGTGCTGTGCGTCATCGGCTACCTCGCGGGCCTCGCCAAACCCGAGACGGGCCAGCTGAAGTCCGCGACCGGCCCCATGGCCGTGGTGGTCGCCGCCGCGGTCGGCTCCACCCTGCTGTACGCGGGGGTCGGCGCACTCGTCGGGGACACCGCCGCCCGCCATGTGGGCCTCGGCAGCCTGCTGTTCACGGCCGCCCTGTACGACCTGCTGCTCGCCCCCTTCGTCGTGCCGGGGATCATGGCCCTGGCACGGCGCGCCGAGAACGATCCGCTCGCAGAATCGACCTCGGCCGCGGCCAAGGCCACGGACATCTCCTCCGGCTGGCTCTCCGGCGGCACCGGACTGAAGATCGGCAGCCAGCGCAACGGGCTGCGCGTGAAGGCCGCCCGGGCGCGGATGGCACGCGCCGGACGCATCAAGGGGGTCAAGCGGCTGTGAACGCAGGGAAGTTCACCCGAACGGGTCGGTCCAGTAGGAACGCCGGCTCGTGGGCCGGGCGTTCATCACTCGACACCGCACATCCGTGCCCCGGCAGACCGCCGGCCCCGCACTCCCGTACGCGCACCGAGAGGAGGAGGCAGCCGCAGTGACCAACATTCCCGAGACCGGCCGGAACTCACGAGTCCAGATCCGGCTCGTCGTCATCCAGGTCCTCGTCCTCTCCCTCCTGCTCACCCTCGGCGGACGCCTCTGGTACCTCCAGATCCGCGAGGGCGCCGCATACGCCAAGGAGGCCTCGGGCAACCACGTCCAGCAGGTCGTCCAGCCGGCCGTGCGCGGCTCGATCCTGGACGCCCGCGGCGTGGCCCTCGCGGACAACGAGACGCGGCTGGTGGTCTCCGCCTCGCGCACCGACCTGCTGAAGATGAAGGACGACGGCAAGGACGTCCTCGCCAAGCTCGCCAAGGTCCTCGGTATGACGCCCAAGGAGGTCCAGGAGAAGGTCCGGCTGTGTGACGCCAAGACACCGCAGCCCTGCTGGAACGGCTCGCCCTACCAGCCCATCCCCATCACCGATGAGGCCACCGCCAAGCAGGCCCTCCAGATCCGCGAGCGCGCCGAGGACTTCCCCGGCATCACCGCCGAGCCCGAGGCCGTGCGCCGCTACCCGAGCCCCGGCAAGGCCAACACCGCCCAGGTCCTCGGCTACCTCTCGCCGGTCACCGACGAGGAGATCAAGAAGGCGCAGAACACCAACTCGCCCTACCTGCGCTCCGACCAGGTCGGCCGCTCGGGCCTGGAGCGCCAGTACGACAAGGCGCTGCGCGGCAAGGCCGGCGTCACCCGCTACGAGGTCGACAACCTCGGCCGGGTCATCGGCCAGGCCGAGGCCGACCCGGCCCACCCCGGCGACAACCTCGTCACCAGCATCGACTCCCGGGTCCAGCGGATCGCCGAGTACCAGCTGAACGAGGCGATGAAGGAAGCCCGCAAACAGCACGACCGGAACACCGGCACCAACTACAAGGCCGACTCCGGCGCCGTCGTGGTGATGGAGGCCAAGACCGGCCGCGTCGTCGCCATGGCCTCGAACCCCTCGTACGACCCGAACGCCTGGGTCGGCGGCATCTCCGCCAAGGACTACACCCGCCTCACCGGCAAGAGCTCCAACTACCCGCTGCTCAACCGCGCCATCCAGGGCCAGTCGGCCCCCGGCTCCATCTTCAAGGTCATCCCGACGGCCGCCGCCGTCAACGCGGGCTACTCCTTCAACGGCCCGTACCAGTGCTCCAGCTCGTACTCGATCGGCGGACAGGTCTTCAAGAACTTCGAATCCCAGAGCCACGGCCCCATCAGCCTCGGCCGCGCCCTGGAGGTCTCCTGCGACACCGTCTTCTACCGGCTCTCCCACGAGGAGTGGAAGCGCGACGGCGGCACCAAGCCGAAGAAGAACGCCAACGACTGGTTCTACAAGACCGCCCACCAGTTCGGCCTCGGCAAGGAAACCGGCATCGACCTGCCCAACGAGGTCACCGGCCGCGTCCCCGACCGCCAGTGGAAGCTCGACTACTGGAAGGCCAACAAGGACGCCTGGTGCCGCACCGGCAAGCGCAACGGCAGCTACGCCGAGAAGATCGCCTACGAGAACTGCCTCGAAGGCAACCGCTTGCGCGCCGGTGACTCCGTCAACTACTCCATCGGCCAGGGCGACACGCTCGTCACGCCCATCCAGATGGCCACCGTCTACTCGGCCATCTCCAACGGCGGCACCCTCTACAACCCCTCCGTCGGCAAGGCCGTCATCAGCGCCGACGGCAAGACTGTCACGCCGATCAAGCCCGAGTCGCACGGCAAGCTGCCCATGACCCAGAAGACCCGCGACGAGATAGACGAAGCCCTCGCGGGAGTCGCCACCCGCGGTACGGCCGCCTGGAGGTTCGGCGGCTGGCCGCAGGACAAGATCCCGATGCACGCCAAGACCGGTACGGCGGAGGTCTACGGCAAGCAGACGACCTCCTGGTTCGCCACGTACACCAAGGACTACTCGATCGTCATGACGATCTCCCAGGGCGGTACGGGCTCCGGCGCCTCGGGCCCCGCCGTCCGCAACATCTACAACGCGCTGTACGGCGTCTCCGAGGACGGCGCCATCGACCCCGCGAAGGCCCTCCTGCCGACCCCCCAGAAGGCCCTGCCGAAGGTCAAGACGGACGGCACCATCAGCTCCCCCAAGGTCTCCAAGGACCCGGCCAAGGACCAGAAGCCCGACAAGAAGGACCCGAACGCCCCGGACCCGCTCCAGCCGGCGACGGCCGCCCCGCCGACGCCGGAGAACCGTGACACCCGAAGGCGCCGCCGCCGGGGAAGCCGGAGGTTGCCAGCATGACCGGCGGTGTGAACAGCTTCCAGGTCTCCGGCTACGGGCCCGAGCGCTCCGGCTGGACGCGCCTGCTGGCCCGCGACTCGGTGGCGCGTCGGCTCGACTGGCCGATCCTGCTGTCGGCGACGGCCCTGTCGCTGCTCGGCACACTCCTCGTCTACTCGGCCACCCGCAACCGCACGGAGCTCAACCAGGGCGACCCGTACTACTTCCTCGTCCGGCACCTGCTGAACACCGGCATCGGCCTCACCCTGATGGCCGCCACGATCTGGCTCGGCCACCGCGCCCTGCGCACAGCCGTGCCCGTCCTCTACGGCTTCTCGGTGCTGCTGATCCTGCTGGTGCTGACCCCGCTCGGCTCCACCATCAACGGCGCCCATTCCTGGATCAAGCTGCCCGGCGGCTTCTCCCTCCAGCCCTCGGAGTTCGTCAAGGTCACGATCATCCTGGGCATGGCGATGCTGCTGGCGGCCCGGGTCGACGCGGGCGACAAGCAGTACCCCGACCACCGCACCGTCGTGCAGGCGCTCGGCCTGGCCGCCGTGCCCATGCTGATCGTCATGCTGATGCCCGACCTCGGGTCGGTCATGGTGATGGTCATCATCGTGCTCGGCGTGCTGCTGGCCTCCGGGGCGTCCAACCGCTGGGTATTCGGCCTGCTCGGCGCGGGCACCCTCGGCGCGGTCACCGTCTGGCAGATCGGCGTGCTCGACGACTACCAGATCGCCCGCTTCGCCGCCTTCGCCAACCCCGAGCTCGACCCGGCCGGCGTCGGCTACAACACCAACCAGGCCCGCATCGCCATTGGTTCGGGAGGCCTGACCGGCTCCGGCCTCTTCCACGGCTCGCAGACCACCGGCCAGTTCGTCCCCGAACAGCAGACGGACTTCGTCTTCACCGTCGCCGGGGAGGAACTGGGCTTCCTCGGCGGAGGCCTGATCATCGTGCTCCTCGGCATCGTCCTGTGGCGGGCCTGCCGCATCGCCCGGGAGACCACGGACCTGTACGGCACGATCGTGGCCGCGGGCATCGTCGCCTGGTTCGCCTTCCAGACGTTCGAGAACGTCGGCATGACGCTCGGCATCATGCCCGTCACCGGCCTGCCCCTGCCGTTCGTGTCATACGGCGGATCGTCGATGTTCGCCGTGTGGATAGCGGTGGGCTTGCTCCAGTCCATCCGGATGCAACGACCGATGTCGGCCTGACCCCGCGTGGGGTGGCCCTCTGCCGCCCCACGCCCCGGCCGACTAGATTCGGTTCATGGCGGACACCAAGCGCGAGATCGAGCGGAAATACGAGTCGGCGAACAGCGAACTGCCCGACCTGACCGGAGTCGCCGGAGTCGCGGCCGTCGTCGACCAGGGCGTGGCCCACCTCGACGCCACCTACTACGACACCGGCGACGAACGCCTCGCCGCGTCCTCCGTCACCCTGCGCCGCCGCACCGGCGGTTCCGACGCCGGCTGGCACCTGAAGTTCCCGGTCGCCCCGCACGTCCGCGACGAGATCCACGCCCCGCTCTCCGACACCCTCCCCGACGACCTCGCCGCGCTGGTCCGCTCCCGGGTCCGCGACAGCGAACTGCTGCCGGTGGTCCGGCTGCGCTCCGAGCGCGACGTACGCCACCTGCTCGACGCGGACGGCCTGCTGCTCGCCGAGGTGAGCCTGGACACCGTCCGTGCCGAGCGGCTCACGGGACGCGGCGGCACAGCGCAGTGGACCGAGATCGAGGTGGAGCTCGCCGACGGGGGAGACCCGGCCTTGCTCGACAAGGCGGAGAAGCGGCTGCGCAAGGCGGGCGTACGACCCTCGGCGTCGTCGTCGAAGCTGGCCCGCGCCCTGGAGGAGACGGCACCGGGCAAGCGGCGCAGGACCGCTCCCGCCCGGGAACCGGTGACCGCCGCAGACCATGTGCTCGCCTACGCGCGCACCCAGCGGGACGCCATCGTCGAGCTCGACCCCGCCGTCCGCCGCGACGCCGAGGACGCCGTGCACAGCATGCGCGTGGCGACCCGCCGGCTGCGCAGCACCTTCAAGTCGTTCGGCGAGATCCTCGACCGGACCGCCACCGACCCCGTCGGCGACGAGCTGAAGTGGCTCGCCGGCGAGCTGGGCCTGGACCGGGACCGCGAGGTGCTGACCGACCGGCTGAAGGCGGCCCTCGACGAGGTGCCCGACAACCTGGTCCGCGGCCCGGTCGCGGAACGCCTGCACTCCTGGTCCAGCGCCGAGCACCGCGGGGCCCGCGGACGCCTCCTCGGCGTCCTGGACTCCCGCCGCTACCTCACCCTCCTCGACACCCTCGACGCGCTGCTCGCCGACCCGCCGCTGCTGAAGGCGGCCGGCAAGGCGCCCCGCAAGCCGATCGCCAAGGCCGTACGGAAGGACTTCCGCAAGGTGTCCGGGCTGATCAGGCGGGCGGCGGACCTGGAGCCCGGCACCGACCGGGACGCCGCACTGCACGAGGCCCGCAAGAAGACCAAGCGCACCCGCTACGCCGCGGAAGCGGCCGAGCCCGTCCTCGGCAAGCCCGCCAAGACCATGGTCAAGTCCATGAAGGCGCTGCAGAAGCTGCTCGGCGAACACCAGGACAGCGTGATGGCCCGGCAGGCCCTGCGAGAGCTGTCAGCGGTCGCCCACGCGGCGGGAGAGAGCGCCTTCACCTACGGCCTGCTCCACGAGCGCGAGGAGCAGCGGGCGGCGCGCGCGGAAGCCGAACTGCCCGGGTTCTGGGAAGAGATCAAGGACGGAGCGACGGACCTCTGACCTTCCGGCGTACGGAGGCGCCCCGCGATCGCGTTAGTCTGGATGGTCACCCCTGTCAGTTCAGTCCAGCTCACGAAGGTGCGCGACATGCCTGCCGAAGTCGCTGCGTCGGTCTTCCCGCAGCTCGAAGCTCTGCTCCCGCATGTGCAGAAGCCGATCCAGTACGTCGGCGGAGAACTCAACTCCACAGTCAAGGACTGGGACTCCTGCGACGTCCGCTGGGCGCTCATGTACCCGGACGCCTACGAGGTCGGTCTGCCCAACCAGGGCGTCATGATCCTCTACGAGGTGCTCAACGAGCAGCAGGGCGTCCTCGCCGAGCGCACCTACAGCGTGTGGCCCGACCTCGAGGAACTCATGCGGGAGCACCACGTCCCGCAGTTCACGGTGGACAGCCACCGGCCCGTCAAGGCCTTCGACGTGTTCGGCCTGTCCTTCTCCACCGAGCTGGGCTACACGAACATGCTCGCCGCCCTCGACCTGGCCGGCATCCCCCTGGAGGCCAAGGACCGCGGCCTGGACGACCCGATCGTCCTGGCCGGCGGCCACGCGGCGTTCAACCCCGAGCCGATCGCCGACTTCATCGACTGCGCCGTGATCGGCGACGGCGAGCAGGCGGTCCTGGAGATCACCGCGATCGTCCGCGCCTGGAAGGCCGAGGGCCGCCCGGGCGGCCGCGAGGAGCTCCTCTTCCGTCTGGCGAAGACGGGCGGCGTGTACGTCCCCGGCTTCTACGACGTCGAGTACCTGCCGGACGGCCGTATCGCCCGCGTCGTGCCGAAGCGCAGCGGCGTCCCGTGGCGCGTGTCCAAGCACACCGTCATGGACCTCGACGAGTGGCCGTACCCCAAGCAGCCCCTGGTCCCGCTGGCCGAGACGGTCCACGAGCGCATGTCCGTGGAGATCTTCCGCGGCTGCACCCGCGGCTGCCGCTTCTGCCAGGCCGGAATGATCACCCGCCCGGTGCGCGAGCGCTCCATCACGGGCATCGGCGACATGGTCGAGCAGGGCCTGAAGGCCACCGGCTTCGAGGAGGTCGGCCTGCTGTCCCTCTCCTCCGCCGACCACACGGAGATCGGCGACATCGCCAAGGGCCTCGCCGACCGCTACGAGGACGACAAGATCGGCCTGTCGCTCCCCTCCACCCGCGTGGACGCCTTCAACATCGACCTGGCGAACGAGCTGACCAGGAACGGCCGCCGCTCCGGCCTCACCTTCGCCCCCGAGGGCGGCTCGGAACGCATCCGCAAGGTCATCAACAAGATGGTCTCCGAGGACGACCTGATCCGCACGGTCGCGACGGCGTACGGCAACGGCTGGCGCCAGGTGAAGCTGTACTTCATGTGCGGCCTGCCGACGGAGACCGACGACGACGTCCTGCAGATCGCCGACATGGCGACGAAGGTCATCGCCAAGGGCCGCGAGGTCTCCCGCTCCAACGACATCCGCTGCACGGTCTCGATCGGCGGCTTCGTCCCCAAGCCGCACACGCCCTTCCAGTGGGCCCCGCAGCTCTCCGCCGAGGAGACGGACGAACGCCTGCAGAAGCTGCGCGACAAGATCCGCGGCGACAAGAAGTACGGCCGCTCCATCGGCTTCCGCTACCACGACGGCAAGCCCGGCATCGTCGAGGGCCTCCTCTCCCGGGGCGACCGCCGCATCGGCGCGGTCATCCGCGCGGTCTACGACGACGGCGGCCGCTTCGACGGCTGGCGCGAGCACTTCTCGTACGACCGCTGGATGGCCTGCGCCGACAAGGCCCTCGCCCCGTTCGGTGTCGGCGTCGACTGGTACACCACCCGCGAGCGCACCTACGAGGAGGTTCTCCCCTGGGATCACCTCGACTCCGGCCTGGACAAGGACTGGCTCTGGGAGGACTGGCAGGACGCCCTCGACGAGACCGAGGTCGACGACTGCCGCTGGACGCCGTGCTTCGATTGTGGGGTGTGTCCGCAGATGGACACGGCCATCCAGATCGGCCCGACGGGCAAGAAGCTGCTGCCTCTGACGGTCAAGAATGCCGCGCCGACGCCGAGCGGGCACTCGCACTGAGGTGGTGACGCACTCGTTCGGGCGATGGATGCCCTGGCGCCTCTGCCGGGCCCGGGAGAGGCTTCGGCCATCCACTCTGAAGTGCAGTGGGTCTGAGGCTCCCGGAGCCCCGCTGAAGCGTTTCTGGTGACTGCTGAGCCCCCTTCGACTGGCGAATTCCAGGGGTCGTAGCAACACAGTGATCAACTGGCTGTCGCCAGGAGCTTAGCGAGACGCTCGGCTGGGGTTTCCCAGCCGAGCGTTTTGCGCGGGCGGCTGTTCAGCTCGGCAGCCACGG
>NZ_POUC01000168.1 GCF_002891435.1 Streptomyces cahuitamycinicus | reverse complement strand
GCCGGCGGCTCGGTCGGCGGCGGCTGGGGGGCCGGGAAGGAAGCGGCTGTAGGAACGCAAGGCGATCCTTTCGCTGTGTGCGGAGTTGAGCCGGTGGATCACGTACGCTCCGGCGGCGATGAGCACGAGGAGCGCGGCAATGGTGAGGGCGATGTCCATGGCGGTCACGACCTGACGGTCGGTCGAACGCGGGGAGTGTTCGGGAGAAGCGGGCCCGCCATCCCTCGGGCGCGTGGTGGTGCATTGGTGCCGGCGGTGCCGTTCGTGCTCGTGGTGCCGGTGGTGAAGAGCTGCAGTACGGCCCTGCGCGGGTCGGGCACCGGCCACGCGTCGGCGGCGGGGGTATCGAAGGCCGGGGCCATCGTGCTGACCTGTCTCCGGAAAATCGTGCGCTGCGCGAGGCTTCCGGCGAAGTGTCTCGCCGAGGACGAGACCAGCGCGGGAGCCGGTGTGCGACATGCCCTCGGTACCTCCACCGTACTCCCGTGCGCTGCCGCCTGTCGGGAAGCGGACGGAACCGGCGTACCCGCCTCGGCGTTCACGTCCACCGTCGGTCCCGAAGTGGGCGCGGCGCGGGAGTACGGTTGAAGACACCGAGGGCGTCGCGCGCCGACTCCGACACCGGTGCCGCTCTCGGCGACCGACGACGCCGGGCCGGGCCCGTCCGTGCCCGAAGCAGGGCTTGCCTCATGACCGTGAACGTGCCGGCTGCGCCGACGACCACAGAACTCCTCGGGCGTCCCGTCCGTTCGCTTCCGCCCGCGACGCGGAAGCCCGGCCCGAGGCCGGAACGGGGCTCTTCGCCCCGGGAAGGGCAGCGCGTACGTCCGCTGACCCGGCGTCAGATCGAGGACCATCTGCAGGAACTGGGTGATCTGTACGCGGAGACGTCCGGCGGCGGCCCCTGGGCGTGGAACCAAGCCCGCAGCGCCTTCCTGCGGCGGCTTGCGACCGACGCACGGCGACCGGGATTCGAGCTGCTGATCGCGGAGACCACCGTGCTGACCGGTTGCGCCTACGGTTTCCCCGTACGCGGCGACGGCCCCTGGTGGGAGGGCTTATACGGATACCTTCCGGGGCGGCTGCTCCGGCTTGCCGCCTCCGAACGCCTCTTCGTGATCTCCGGGATCCACGTTCCCTCCCGGGCACGCAGGCAGAACCAGGACCGTGCCTGGAACCTCGCCCGGCGCCTGCAGAAACGGCTGCTCACCGACCACGGTGCCGCCGTCGCCGTCACACTGGTGAAGCGCTCCGACCACAGGACCGTCGAGGCGCTGCGGTCCTGGGGGTGGCGGTACATGGAAGGCGACACACCTCGGACGGCTCCGCTCGGCCCGTTCCGCGTGCTGGTCCTCGACACCTGAGTCCCGGTGTCCCCCCGAGCACCGCGGTCGCCGCCCTTCAGGGCGACGGCAGACGCAGGGCGAGGAGGGCCACGTCGTCGGTGCTGCCGGGCGGCATGCGGGCGGGCAGTTGGTCGCACAGCGTGTCCAGCGGTTCATGGGCGAGAGCGAGGGCGTGGCGGCGCAGACGGGCGAGGCCGGTGTCCAGGTCGCTGCCGGGGATCTCGATCAGACCGTCGGTGTAGAGCAGGAGGGTGGAACCCGGTGGAAGGGACTGCGCGGCGCTCGGCCGGCTGCCGCCGGTGCCCGGAGGGGCGCCGAGGAGGAGTCCCTGTCCCGCTTCGAGGTACTGCGCCTGTCCGTCCCGGGTCAGCAGCAGCGGCGGCGGGTGCCCCGCGCTGGTCCACCGCAGCGTCCAGGGGCCGGTGTGCGGGTCGCCTTCGAGCAGGGCGAGGACGAGAGTGGCCATGGGGACGGTGGTGATGGCGGGCATGGCGTCGTCGAGGCGGTCGACGACGGCACCGGGCGGGCCGGTGTGGTCCCAGGCCAGTGAGCGCAGGATGCCGTGCAGTTGCGCCATTCCAGCCGCCGCGGTCAGGTCGTGGCCCACGACGTCGCCGATGACCAGCGCGAGCGTGCCGTCCTTCCGCTCGAACGCGTCGTACCAGTCGCCGCCCACCTGGGAGCCGGCCGGGGCGGGCTGGTAGCGGGCGGCCAGTCGCAGACGGCCGGGCTGGGGCAGCGGGGCGAGCAGGTTGCGCTGCATGGCCTCGGCGACGGCGCGCTGACGGCCGAAGCGGCGGGCGTTGTCGATGACCAGCCCGACCCGGCGGCCGATGTCGCTCACAACGGTCAGATCGTCGGCGTCGAAGGGGTGCGCCGGGTCCGTGCGCACCAGCGTCAGGGCGCCGGTGACCCGCGACCGGGAGCCCAGCGGCACCGTGACGGCGGACCTCGCGCCGGTGGCCCGCAGGAAGCCGTTGTGGACGGTGGCCAGGGCGGAGGCTACCGGTGCGGTCATGTCCGCCTCGCGCTGCAGGACGGGATCACCACCGTTCAGCACCTGGACCAGAGGCGAGCGGGCCTCCTCCCCGGCCTCGGGAAGGTGTTCCTGCCAGTCCTCCTGCGCGGCGTCCCGGCCCTCGAGCCCCGTCACCGCCACACGGTGGACCTGTCCGGAACCGACCCGGAGATCCACCGCCGCCCAGTCGGCGAGGCGGGGAACCAGTAGGCGGCCGAGCCGGGCGAGGGCCTCATCGGTCTCCAGGGTCTGACCGAGCACGTCCGTGATCTCCGCGACCAGCGTCAGCCGCTCGGTGAGGTTCTCCAGAGCACGTGTGTAGGCCGCACGCTCCCGACGCGCGCTGCGGTCGCCGGCGGCGTCGGTGAACAGCACGGCCATGCCCGAGAAGGCGCCGTCGTCCGTCAAGGGAGAAGCGGACCAGTAGGTCGTGATCAGACGACCGTCACCGCGCAGACAGACGCGGCCCTCCTCCCGCGTCTCGGCCCTCTCGGCCACAGCCCGCAGCAGCGTGCACTGCTCCCGGGGGATCCTGCGGCCGTCCGCATCCCGGTGCAGCAGGTCGTGGGCGTCCTCCCTGAGCATCGTCGGAGCGGCGCGGCCGAGCAGCCGCTCGGCTGCCGGATTGACCGCGAGGATCCGTCCGGCG
Source organism: Streptomyces cahuitamycinicus (assembly GCF_002891435.1). Classification (GTDB taxonomy): domain Bacteria; phylum Actinomycetota; class Actinomycetes; order Streptomycetales; family Streptomycetaceae; genus Streptomyces; species Streptomyces cahuitamycinicus. Next base: position 12,986 of record NZ_POUC01000168.1, on the reverse strand, counting down.
GGATCCACCACGATCAGGGCCGTGCCCAGCTGCCCGACGACCCGTTGCCAGAAACCCGGCTCGGCCGCCGATCGCCGGCGACCCTCGTCTCCCACACTCGCCACCACGCCGCCCCCTCCCGTCATGGAAACCCTCCCCGAAGACCGCGGGCGGGCCGGCGGCGGACACACCAATGGGTCGATGATCCCCCGACTCCTGGCCGACGGTTCGGAAGCCCGGCACTCCGATGCGCTCCGGCGCAGGTGCCCGGCAGCCACCTTGTACCCGGGTCTCTGCCCCTGTAGCGAAATCCGCGTCGACGGGAGCACCGGTAGGAAGATTACCGCATTCGGCTCCGGTTCCTCGAATTCAAGCTATTTTCGCAACACTGTGCACCGTTCGAATGAGTATTAATTCTCCGGTCTTGTTCAAGTCAGTTACACCGATATTTCTGCGCAATATGCGGCGGCAGTAACAGCAGCGAGGCTTCCCGGGCTCTCAGTAGAGCCCGGTATGCCATGACCCACAGGAAATGGCTTTTCGATGAAGCTGAAGATCCCCCACGTAACTCACCGTCGTCGAATGTCCGGCTTGCTGGCCTCGGTACTCGCCGCCACGGTCGCCGCTGCGATGGTCGCCCTGACACCGACGCAGGCCGTGGCCATCGCGACGCCCGTGCCTTTGGCCACGGCCGCGGACTTCTCCGTTCTCGCAGGTCAGGGTGTTACCAACACCGGCCCCTCGGTGATCAGCCAGGACCTCGCTACGCACCCGAACCCGTCCATCACCGGGTCCCGCCCGGCCTCGTGCTCGGCGAAGTGCACGCTGGGGGACGCTGTTGCGCTTCAGGCCAAGTCCGACCTGGTCACGGCGTACAACAACGCGGCGGGCCAGGCCACGGACTTCGCACTCCCGGCGGCCATCAGCAATGGCCAGACGCTGCTTCCGGGCGTCCACACCGCCGAGGTCGGGGTCGGGCTCACCGGCGACCTGATCCTGAACGCCGGGGGATACCCGAACGCCGTCTGGGTGTTCCAGATTCCCGAGGCTCTGACGACGGCGTCCGCCAGCCGGGTGCTCCTCACGAACGGCGCCTCGCCGTGCAACGTGTACGGGCAGGTCGGCAGCTCGGCCACCCTCGGCACCGACTCCACGTTCGTGGGCACCATCATGGCGCTGACCTCGATCAGCGTTAACTCGGGGGCGAACATCGAGGGCCGGGCGCTGGCCCGTAACGGCTCCGTGACGCTCGACAACAACCGGATCTTCCTCAACAGGTGCGCGACCTCCACCAGTGGTGGAACGACGACGGGAACGACGACGGGAACGACCACCGGGACCACGACCGGAACGACCGGTGGGGGCCTCATCAGCGGCGGCCTCGTGACCGGCGGCCTCCTGGGCGGACCCATCGCCTCGCCCGGCAGCACCTCGGGCAACGTCGCCGGCAGCACGTTCGGGAACACCGCGGGCAACACCTCCGGGAACACCGCGGGCAACACGGCCGGCAACACCACCGGCGGCAACGGCGGCGGGAACGGCGGAGGCCACGACAACGGGCCGGGTCACGACCACAAGCCCGGCGGGCCCGGCCACCACAAGCCCGGCGGGCCCGGCCACGACGACAAGCCCGGCGGGCCCGGCCACCACAAGCCCGGCGGGCCCGGCCACGACGACAAGCCCGGCGGGCCCGGCCACCACAAGCCCGGTCACGGCGACGAGTCCGACCACGGCAAGCGGCCCCATGAGGCCTACGGCTACGGCAAGCAGCCCCATGAGGCCTACGTCTACGGCAAGCAGCCCCACGAGAACCACGGCCACGCCGGGAAGCCCAAGGGCGATGGCGGGCCGCGTCGTAGACCGGCAGCAGCGCCATCCTGTCGGCGGGGTGCTCGTGGAGGTAGTGGGAGAGCTCCCGGATGATCTGGTCGTCCCTGACGCTCACGGCGCATCCAGTCCGTTCCGCTCGGCGTAGACCCACAGCAGCCGCCGGGTCAGTAGGGCCATATCGCGGAGGTAGAGGTAAATCCCGAAGGCCGGCGTCTCCGCGGTCGGCCGGTTGGTGAGGTCGACCAGCCTGGTCCCTCTGCGCAGCAGGCTGCGCACCTCGCTGTCGTCATCCGCGCCCAGGTCCTCGCGGAGCAACCGGTTCAGGTGGTGGGCGATCGCCGGCACCTGCCGGTCCATTTCCGCGCGGGTCGTGGTGCCCATTTCCTGGCCGAGAACGGTGTTCGTCTGCGAGGAGATCGCGTCCACGTCGATGGGGTGTCGGCGCCCTCAGCGTCCTCGGTCGTCTCGCCCCTCTTGCCCGTACTTGCCAAAGTCATCACTGGCCCCTCCGGAGCACACTTTCTGCCGTGATGACAAAGCTAGGAAGAGGGGTGGCCGGGCCTCTATGAATGTGCCCGAACTTGCCCGACGTTCACCCCAGAGAATCGATGGCCGCCGTGATGAGTTCACGCGCTGCGGGACCGTAGACGGCAAGTTCGGCCAGCTCGCCGAACGTCTTGGCATACATGGCAAGTTCGTGTTTCTGGACGACGCTGAGATGCGCCGAGATCAATTCGACGTTCACCAGCTCGTCGTCGTACAAGAAGAACCCCTCGACGGGCCAGAGCCCCGATCGGTCGGCGTCCTGGGGGATGATGCCGATGCTCACCGACGGGAGCGCCATGACGCTGAGGAGGTAGCCGAGTTGGCCCGCCATCACGTCGGTGCCGCCGATGCGATACCGCAGAACGCTTTCTTCCAGGAGAATGGCGAACGTGTGGTTGCCGTAGACGACCTGTTGCTTCTCCACGCGCACCTTGACTGCTGCCGGCACGTCGTCGATAAGCCCTCGGCGGTCACGAATGGATGTCAGAAGTGCGGTGATGTACGAGGCCGTCTGCACAGGGCCGGGGATGAGCCACGGCGAGTAGATGCGAAACCGCTCGGTGCGCTCCCAGAGGGGAACCACAGATTCCTGAGCCCACTTGAGTCCATGGCGCTCCATCTTGCGCCACTCGACATACATGCCCTCGATTCCACGGGCGGTCGAGATGAGGTCTTCTGCCTCACCCTCCGCGGCGCACGCGGAACACCACTCGCGAAGGTCGCGCTCCGAGGGCGCGCGGGCGCCGCTCTCGAAGCGCGAAGCCTTCGACTCGTGCCAACCCAGGGTCTGGGCCAGGGCCCGCTTGGTGAGTCCGGCTGCCTTTCGGATCTCGGCGAGGCGTTGTCCGAGTGCCTTGCGGGCTTCCTGGACGCTGGAGGAGGGTGAGGTCATGTCGGTCCGGGGCTGCTGATGAGACCGTTAGGCCAGTGCGAACTGCGCGTGAGGTGTCGCCCGCTGCCACACGGCCTCGAAGGCTGACTCGCAGAGCTTCGCGACCTCGGGGACATCGGTGAGTTCCACGTCCATGTTCTCGCCGTCTCCGTCGAAGTGGTTGACGAGGACGAGGCTGGAGTCGAAGAGCCAGAAGTCGTTGCCCGGAAGCGCGAGGTCTGTCGCGCTGCGGCGCGAGAGCCAGCGCACGTCCTCTCCGGCGGCGAGGTTCAGCCCGTCGGTCACGTCGTACTCGAAGCGGATGTACTCGCTGACCGGCGTCGAGACGATCCGTGCCCGGCGCACTTCGACGCCTCGGGAGGTGGCGGCGGTGACGAGGCTGTGCCAGTCGGCCCAGCGCTCGGCGGGGTCGAGGGCCTGGCCGGCCTTCCAGTCGATGAAGGCCGGGTCCGACTTCATGTAGGCGTCGCGCATCTCCAGGTGGACCGCGGTCCTCTGGCAGTCGCGGAACAGCTCCTCAAACGTCGGAGTCCTCGTCATCCTTCTTCACCTCCAGAAAGAACTGCACCATGCGCCGGGGGATCTCCACCACCGACTCGTGACCGGGGATGTCCATCTGGCGGAGGCGCTCGATGTCCTCCACCTTCCACCCCTGGACGAGGTAGTTGTCCTTCTCCTCGTCGAGGTAGATGGTGGGCGAGCCGCCACTGGGACTCTCCGGGTCCTTGCCGAGCCTACGCAGGGCCATGATGTCCTCCTCGGACGCCGGTAACGATCTCTGTGCCAGAGCTTCCCCGCGACTGGGCTGCCAAGCCAGGAACTTGCCGAAACTTGCCGGGACTTCAGGCCGCGACCCGATAGATGAAACCTGGTCGCCGAGAGGATCGGGAGCACCAGGTACCGGAGCGCTCGGCCAGCTGCGAGATGCGGTAGCTCGTCACACCACCGATAACCCTCGACCCGACTCGAAGGTCAAGCCGGAATCGTTCCTGCGGAGCCGGACCGGACGAACGTGACCTCGCTGACCGAACGGCGGCTTGCCCAGCTGCCGCCCGACACCAGGCCGCTGCCCTCGGTCGCGGCCTACGACCAGCTGCTGCGATCCCGGCAGCCGATCGACCGCCCCGCCATCCAGGGAGAGATGCCGTGACACTCAAACGTCACCGCGGGCTGACTGAACAGGCCGCGACCGCTGCCGTCGACCAGGCATGCCGAATGCTCCGGCTGCCCACCATCCGCGCACAGTTCCCCGAGCTGGCCGAGGCCGCCGCCCGCGACCAGATGTCCTATCGCGGGTTCCTCGCCGAACTGCTGATGGCCGAGTGCGACGACCGGGCCCGCCGCCGCTCCGAACGGCGCATCAAGGCGGCACAGTTCCCGCGGGAGAAGTCGCTGCGGGCCTTCGACTTCGACGCCAACTCGAACATCGACGCAGCCGTCATCCACACCCTGGCCACCTGCGAATGGGTCAAGAAGGGACTGCCGCTCTGCCTGATCGGCGACTCCGGAACCGGCAAGTCCCACCTGCTCATCGCAATCGGCACCGAGGCCGGCATGGCCGGTTTCCGCGTCCGCTACACACTCGCCACCAGACTGGTCAACGAGCTGGTCGAGGCCGCAGACGAGAAGATCCTGACCAAGGCCATCGCCCGCTACGGACGCGTCGATCTCCTCTGCATCGACGAACTCGGCTACATGGAACTGGACCGCCGCGGCGCTGAGCTGCTGTTCCAGGTGCTGACGGAGCGGGAGGAGAAGAACAGCGTCGCCATCGCCTCCAACGAATCGTTTGGCGGGTGGACAAAAACATTCATCGACCCGCGGCTTTGCGCGGCCATCGTCGACCGCCTCACCTTCGGCGGGAACATCATCGAGACCGGCACCGACTCCTACCGGCTCGCCAGCACCCGGGCCGCCCGGGCGCAGAACGCAGCCTGAGGCTGACCCGTCCGAGCCCCAAAACCGGCCAGACTGCGTTCACCGCTACCCGTGCCACGACCGAGTGCGCGTGCGCTGAACACGCTAAGCCGGGCGGGGGAGTGAGTTGAGGCCCTCGATCGCGATGTCGGTGGCCCTTTGAACGGCTTTGTAGGTCTGCTCCGGCCGGTTGCCCCGCTTTTGGCATGCGGCGACGACGACCTTGATCGCCCCGACCAGCGAGCCCACCGCCGCGGCGGCCTCCACGAGGTCCAGCTCGGGGCAAGCCAGGTGGAGCGCTTCGGTCAGCTGCAGCTGGATGTCGAACAGCAGGTGCAATTCGCGCGCCTGAAGTGCCGGGACCGACGCAATCAGCCGGGTCCGAGCCGGGCCGACCTTCCGCGCCAACTCCGAGTCCGTGTCCGCGAAAACACTCTGGTCGATGACGCGCCGCAGCAGGTCGGCCACCGGTTCGCCGGGCTGCCGTTCTCCGATGATCTCGACCGCGCGCTCCAGCCGCGACCTGTCGTCGAAGAAGACGATGTCGTCCTTGCTGTCGAAGTAGCTGAAGAAGGTCCGTGTCGCGATGTCTGCGGTGGCCGCGATCTCCGCCACGGTTGTCTGGTCGTAACCCTTCTCGGCGAACAATCGCAGGGCGCCTTCGATGAGCGCTTGCCTCGTGCGCATCTTCTTCCGCTGGCGCAGCCCTGGTTCGCTGGTCACGACAGCACCTTACCGCTTACCGCATGCGATGTAATTTTGCATTCATTGACGTTTTGCATTGAGTGCTGTTTTATCGGGAGGTCCGTACCGACCGAGGAGCGGCCGATGGAGAGCACGTCCCCGGCAGTGGTCATGCCCACGGCCCGCCAGAACCCGTTCGATCCGCCCGAGGAACTGCGCCGTCGGCAGGGGCTCGGCCCAATCCATCGGATGACCTACGTCGACGGTGGTCAGGGGTGGTTGGTGACCGGCTTTGCCGCAGCGCGGGCGGTCCTGGCAGATCCCCGGTTCAGCGTCCGCCCGGACCACATGCGCTCACCGGTTGCCCAGCCGGCAAGGACGCCCGTGCCGCCGGGATTCCTCCTCCGCATGGACCCGCCCGAGCACGACCGCTATCGGCGGTTGCTCACCGGTGACTTCACGGTGCGCCGGATGAAGCTCCTCGAACCGGAGATCGAAGCGATCGTCAATGACCAGTTGAACGCGATGGAGCTCGCCGGGGGCCCGGCCGACTTGTTCAAGGCATTCGCGCTGCCGATCCCGTCACAGGTGATCGGCGAACTGCTCGGGGTCCCCTACTCCGACAGGGAGGGCTTCCAGCGGAACGCCGCCACGCTCTTGAACATCGACCTCACAGCGGAACACCGGCAAGAGGCGGTTAGGGAGCTCATGGCGTATCTACGGGACCTGCTGCGCCACAAGCGTTCCTGGCCAGAGGAAGATGTGCTCAGCGGGCTCGCTGCGCACGAGGGACTTACTGCGGACGAGAGGGCCGGACTGGCGCTCCTGCTCCTGATCGCCGGGCATGAGACGACGACGAACATGCTTGCGCTGGGTACTTTCGCTCTGCTGGCCAACCCCGCACAGTTAGCCGAGGTCCGCGACAAGGAGGAAGACGCCCCTGCGGTGGTCGAGGAACTGCTGCGTTACCTCACGATCATCCATCACGTGGTCCGTGTCGCGCTCGAGGACATCGAGCTCCACGGCTGCGTGATCAAGGCCGGCGAGTCCGTCACCGTCGCACTTTCCGCGGCGAACAGGGACGCTGACCATTTCGCCGCCCCGGACGCGCTTGACCTCACCCGCTCCACGGCCGGACACCTCGCGTTCGGTCACGGCCTCCACCAGTGCCTCGGGCAGCGACTGGCCCGCGCCGAAATACGCATCGCCCTCCCCGCACTGCTTCGCCGCTTCCCGGCGCTACGTCTCACTGTCCCACCCGAGGAAGTGCCACTGCGATCGGCCATGACGATCTACGGCGTCCATGAACTTCCGGTCACCTGGTAGGCAGATCAACATCGAGAAGAACGACGGGTGCTCGGCGACCTGCAGCGCGACGTCAGTCAGTTTGAGCAACGCCCCTTCACTGCCAGCTCCCCACCGCCATCCGGCCCTTCAAGTCCGGGTCTAGATCAACTCACTCAGGCACACGGCATGGATCAGTTGCGACTTCCGGTGTTGTCACTTCTCATCGACATTTCCGACCCGAGTGATCGCTAAGTGCTGCCGGAAACCGCCGACAAATGTTGTCCGCTCCCACCTACGAAACCAGGCCGCCGTTGGTGTGCGTCCGGTCAGCTGTCTTCGTCCTCGGCGGGGTAGTCAGTGCCGTGTCGTGCGGCGACGATCCTGGCCAAGCGGTCGCATTCCGCGTAGTCCTCGTCGGACATGGTGGCGTAGATGTTGCTGCACAGGGAGCCTTCGGGAAGTCGGTCGATGTACTTCGTGACCAGGTCGACGAGGGCCTTCTCTGCCTCGTGGGTTTCACGCGCCCAATCGTTCTGAAGCCTTCGCTGCGCTTTCGCGGCGGTTATCTCCGCCGGGGTGGCGGTGCCGATCAGGTCGTGTTCGGCGTCGGTGAACGCGGTCCCGTTGTGTCGGTACAGGACCCAGGAGTCATCGCGGGGGGTGCTCTCCAGTTCGGTGAGGAGGACGACGATATTGGGGCGGACAGTGGGCTGGGGCATGCGTGGTTCCTTGTGAGGTGTCGTGTGATGGGTGTCGGTGAAGGTGGCGGCCGGGCGCAGGGGTGATCAGGGCCGCCGCGTCTGGGGTTCCTGCGGCCGCGGAGCGGCGGGGCGCCCTGCGGCGTGGTGCGCGTTGGCTGCTTGGGCTCGTGGGCTGGGTGCGTGACGTTCGCCGAGGCGGCGGATGCGCCAGGTCAGTGCTCGTGCGGGGCTGTGGGCGTCGTCGAGCGTGCGCCAGCTGAGGGCCCGGTCGAGGATCGCGGTCGGGGTGTGTCCGGCTGCTTCCGCCTCGGCGAGCACGGTGGCCAGGGCGTCCCAGGCGGGGTCGTCCAGGATGCGTTCGGCGTGTTCGGGGACCGCCTGTTGGAGATGGTGGGCGTAGCGGCGTCTGATCCGCTGGCCGGGTGAGCGGCTGGCGAGGCCGGCCAGGACCGGTCCGGCGATCTGCGCGTACGCGGCCTCCAGGTGTATGAGGGTCTGCTCGGCCGCCGCTTGCTGCTGGGCGTGCCGGCGGATGCGGTGCCAGTGCATTGCGTAGGCGACCGCGGTGAGCCCGACGTCCAGCAGCATCGCCAGCCCGGCACCGTCGCCATGCCGCGCGGGTTCCTTCCAGATCGCCTGGACACTGCGACGCAGAACGCAGGCGCTGGCGTGATCGGCGGCGGTGCGGGAGCGGGTGGCGCGCTCGAAGGCGACGGCGGCGCGTTCGAGTTCCGCCCGCACCGTGGTGGGGGCGGTGAGCGGGAGCAGGTCGAATGCTGCGCCGAGCGCGGCCAGCTGGCCCTGGACCACTTGGTCGCTGCTGCGGATGAGGTGGTTAGGGATGCGTTCAGTGGCGGCGGTGGCCTGGTGCCAGGGGTTGCCCGGCCGGACGGTCGCGGGCTCAGGGGTGGTGGTGGCGAGGCGTTTCCGAATCTGCGGGAGGGAGAGGTCGCCGGCGAGGGTGGAACCGGCGTAGAACACGGGCTCGCCCTTGTCGTTGGTGTCTCCGGGCAGGGCGAAGTTGCAGCCGAGCGCGTCGCCGGAAGGACCGACCTTCAGTCGAACAGTCACACCCGTGGCCTCCAGAAGGGCGAAGAACTCGGCCTCGGTGGAGGCGGCTGCCATCGCACGGCGGACCCGCAGGCGCAGGATCGCGCGGGAGGTGGCGTCCTGGCCCAGGCGCTTGGCCTTGAAGTGCTCCTTGCTGGTGGGGCGCTTGGCGGCGGTGCCGTCGCCGGGCTTCAACCGCCGAAGCCCGTGGTCGACTTCGATCTGGCGGGCTTCGCGCTGGACAGCCCGCTGGTCGTAGTCGCGTTGGGGGCGCCGGCCGTCCTGGCGGACGAGGGTGGCGGCGATGTGGATGGGGTCGTCGGCGTGACGGACGGCCACCCAGCGGCAGGCTTCCTCGTCCCTGTCGGGGGCGATGCCGGCGGCAGCCACGATCCGTCGGGCGATGGTGGCCCACTGGTCGTCGGCGAGGATCGGGTCTTCGGGCGCGGCACGGACGGGGCAGTGCCACACGGTGTACTTGGGTGCCTTGTCGCCCAGCATCCTCACGGGCTGGTCGAGCTGTGCGGCGAGCTGGGCCTCCACCTCTTTCGGGTCGCGGTGAGGGCTGCGGCCGGGGTCCGGAGCGAAGCCGTTCCAAAAGGCCACCAGGTGCGGGTCGACGTGCTCGTTGGCCCTGCCCTTGCCGAAGAGATAGCCGATGGTGCGGCGCGTGGCCTGTGGCCCATTGCCGAGGATGATCTTCGGGATCAAAGGCTCACCGCCCCTCTGTGATCTGGGCGATGGCGGTGTCCAGATCAGCGATGGACGCTTCCACACGGCTCAACAGCCGTTGGACGTTGTCGGGGTGGGGCCAGGCGCCGTCCTGGTTGAGGTGGCGGGTGAGCTGATTGAGGTTGCTGCCGACCTTGCCGAGCTGCCCGTTGGCGGCCATGAGGGTCTTCACCATGGCGCGGTAGTCGGCTACGGCTGCGGTGGGGTCGTCGTCACGGGCGGCAGCGAGCGCGCACTCGGCTACGTAACCGCCGGGCTTCATACGGCTCAGAGCAGCGGCCTTCTTCACGTGAGCGATCTCGGCGGCGTTGTAGCGGGGATGGACGCGGTGCTCGCGCAACTGCTTGTCACGCAGACGGCGACGCGGCGCAGGCTGCTGCGGCACGTTCGACGACAGCTCGGTACCCCCTCCCTCGGTCGGCTCCCCCGGGCCGGCCGACCCCGGCGCCCCTGCGCCGGGCACCTCCGCACCCTCCAGGGCGGGGGCCGGGTAAGGACTCCTTACCCGACAACTTGCTGCGCGGTTGTCTGGGGCTGAGGCGGTGTGCGTCTGCTGCTGAGCTGTAGGCAGTTCGTGGTGCTGCTCGTGCATGGGGGGTGCTCCGGTGGTGAGGAAGGAGGGAGAGGGGTCACGTGCGTCGCATCCGTCCCATGCCTGGTCAGCACAGGTACGCCGGGTGTTCGACGGTCCTCGACGCGGGGGACCGTGTGTCCGCCTGATCCTGGCGGCGCCACGGGATGCCGCCGGGGACCGCGGGAGTGGGCCAGCCGGTGGGGGAGGTGTTCGTAGTGCTGGGGGACGTAGAGTCCTCCATAGGCCTTCCTCTCCGGTGAGAGGCAGGACGGGCACGGCCCCGCCCCTCACCAGCTCGTTCGTTCAGGGATGGGCAATCGGCAGGGGAGTCTTCGGCCCTCGGCGTTGGCGCGCTGGAGGCCGCTTCGTTGTCCGCGTCGGGCGCGGAGTCAGGCCGTGAGGTCGTACGACGTCTGGGCATCCAGCCACGCGTCCACCTCCCGCCAGCGGTAGCGCAGGTGACGGCCGACCTTGTGGACGCTGGGGCCGATGCCCCGGTACTTCCACTGGTAGAGCGTCTTCACCGGCACCCCGAGGTACGCGGCCACGTCGGCGGGAGTGGCGAGCTGATCACGCTCGGCGCCGGCAAGGCGCGAAGAGTGGTTCGGCAATGAGGTCTCCATATCGGAATTAGGGTTTTGGATGGCAGGCGTGGACAACACAGCCACACCACCCATGGAAGCGTCCAGAGTGAATTCTGAATCCCTGGTTACTTCCCTCGGTGTCGCCGGGGAAGACCAAAACAGTAAGGGCGGATCGCCGGTTGCCGAAATCGCTCCCGCGGAAGTCGAAATTTCCTGCGGCGAGGCAACCGGCCGAGGTGCCGGAAACCGGTACCTCGGCAGCTCAGAGACGGCATCCAGCAGTCAGGAGCGACGCGGCCAGCCTGCCGGACACTGCATTCGATAGGTGCTCAAGTCGCCCATCTCTTTGACGCGGAGGGAAGGCAGCACAACCTCTCCGTTGAAACGGCTCGTGATGTACCGGAATTCGACGAGACGAACGTCACTTCGCCCTCGAATGACTTTTGGAGAGTTTAAGAACCAACTCTTGCCATAGCGGCTGGCTGCAAGTTACAGCTATCTGTCATGCCCAATCGACCTGTGGAAATAGGACCTGCCGGCCTCCACACCGCCCGCGCCCTCGAGCACCTCCGCCTCGTGCGCGGCCTGACCCAGCACCAGCTCGCCGCCCGCTGCACCGCACTGGGCCGCCCGATGGCCAACACCGCCCTCAGCCGCACCGAACGCGCCCGCCGCCGATGTGACATCGACGACCTCGTCGCCCTCGCCACCGCACTCGGCGTCCCTCCCGCAGCCCTGCTGCTCCCGTGGCCGACGCACGCCCCCGCGTCCCACGCCACCGCCCTGTCCCTCACCTCCATCCAGGAGGCCCTTCTTGGCTGACGTGTACGACCGCTGGCACAAGTCCCACCCCAAGCCCACAGAGGCCGAGTGCGGCGAACACAAGAGCCGTACGCGGCAGATGGTCCCCACGGCAGACCACGGCATCGGCAAGCGCTGGCAGGTCCGCTACCGCGACCTGGACGGTCACCAGCGAAAGGAGAACTTCCACACGAAGGCCGAGGCGGACAACCGCGCCGCCGAGGTTGACGTCGAAATCCGGCGTGGCTCCTACGTCGTCCCGGCCGAGACGAAGCAGACGCTCGGCGCCTACGCGCAGAAGTGGCTCGACGCGAACTCCGTCGGCCCGACGACCGCGCTCCGCTACGAGGCGACCGTCCGTAACCACATCGTCGAGCACCTCGGCCGACGTGAGCTGCGGTCCCTTAACCAGCCCTCGGTCATCCAGGGTTGGATCCGCACCCTCCAGGACGCCGGCCTGGAGGTGTCGATGATCGAGGGCATCTTCGACATCCTCTCCAGCATCCTCGGCTCGGCTGTGGAGGACGGGCTGCTGCCGAAGAACCCCTGCAAGGCGAAGTCGGTCAAGCTCCCGACCGCGACCAAGAAGAAGATCATCCCTTGGCCACTGGAGCGCGTTCGCGCGGTCATCACCGGACTACCGCAGTGCTTCCAGGCCGGTGGCAAGCTCGCATTCGGCTGTGGTCTGCGGCAGGGCGAGGTGTTCGGATTCGCCGTCGAGGACATCGACTTCAAGGGCGGCTGGATCCACGTCAACCGCCAGGTCCGGCTGGTCGGCACGAAGCCTGTCTTCGCCCTGCCCAAGGGCAACAGGATCCGGTCAGTGCCCCTGTCGGCTCATCTCGCCGACGTACTCAAGGCGCACATGAAGGAGTTCCCGCCGGTCGATGTCACCCTGCCCTGGACCAAGCCGAACGGCGAGCCGAAGACCTTCCGTCTCCTCTTCGTCGACAAGAAGAAGCGGGCCGACAACCGCAGCGTCTTCAACATGGGCGCCTGGAAGCGAGCCCTGGTCGCCGCAGGCGTGATCCCTCCCCGCGAGCGCGGGGCGAGGTACCTCCAGGCGGCCCCGGAGGACGGCATGCACGCCCTCCGGCATGCGTACGCCTCCGTGCTCCTGGACGCGGGGGAGAGCATCAAGGCGCTCTCCGAATACCTCGGCCACTCGGACCCCGGCTTCACTCTGCGGACGTACACGCACCTGCTGCCGTCCAGCGAGAGCCGCACCCGCAAGGCGATCAACGACGCCTTCACCGAAACCGAAGCGGGGGAAGGCGAGGCCGAAGACAACGGTGACCCGCCCGCCACCGAGGGCACATCAGCACCCCCAGCGAAGCCAATGTGCCCTCAATGTGCCCTGGCCGCCTGACGGCCCCTCCCCGGCACGAAAAAGGGCGAGGCCCTAAGAC
>NZ_POUC01000167.1 GCF_002891435.1 Streptomyces cahuitamycinicus | reverse complement strand
GGGTCGGCCGGCGTGGCCGGACCAGGGAGGGTGGGCCGCCCGGAGCCGTTGTCCTGGCGGGGCGTCTGGTACTGGCCGGTGGAGCCGTTGTCCTGGTGCGGGGCCGGGTATTGGCCGGTGGAGCCGTTGTCCTGGCGGGGCGTCTGGTACTGGCCCGTGGAGCCGTTGTCCTGGTGCGTGGCAGGGTACTGGCCGGTCGAGCCGTTGTCGTAGGACTGCGGCGCCGGGTACTGGCCCGACGTGGACGAGTCGCGTCGGCCGCCCGGCGTGCCGAAGACGTCCGGGCGGACGAACGAACCCTGCCCCTGCTGTGCGTTCGCGCCGGGACCGAACGGGTCCGCGTGCTGGGCGGCGCCGAAGTCGGCCGGCGAGCCGAGACCCTGCCGGTCGTCGTCACGCGGCACGGCCGGCATCTCCGCCGTCGCGCCGGGACCCTGGCGCTCGTCGCCGCGCTGCAGCGAGGACGTACGGGAGACGTCCGGCTGCTCCTCGTGGCCACGGGGGGCGTCCAGCGAGGCACGCGGCACCGGCGGCTGGGCGTTCTCGTCGCTCCAGCTCGGCACGCGCTGCTGCGCATCACCACCGGGCAGCTCGGCACGCGGACCACCGCGCGGCGGCAGCTGGGGCCTGCGGCCCTTGCCCTGCTCGGCGTTGCCGCCCTGCTTCTTCCGGCTCCGGCCACCGCCGAAGGCGTCCTGGCCCTGCTGCGGCCCGTTGGTGCCCGCGGCCTGCAGACCCTGCGGGGCGCCCGGCGCCTGCTGACCGAACCCGGCACCGGCCGGAGCGGGACGGCCCTGCGGGGGGCCACTCTGCTCGAACGACGACGGGCCGGGACCCTGCGGTCCACGCGCACCGCCCTGGCCTCCGGGACGGCCACCGTCCCCGTCGCGCCCGGGCAGCGCGGCCCGCGGGCTCTGACCGGGAGCGAGCCGGCCACCGCCGGCACCACCGAAGGCACCGCCGGACGCACCGGCCCCGAGGGCACCGCCGCCCTGCCCGGAACCGGCGGCACGCCGCGCCGCGGCCGCACCGGCGGCGGCCTGCGCGGCGGCGGGACCACCACCGACCGGCGGCTGACCGGGCTGCTTGGGCTGGGGCTTCCTGCCGCCCTGGGCGACATCGACGGGCAGCATGACCAGCGCGGTCGTACCACCGGAGTCGGACGGGCGCAGCTGGATGCGGATGCCGTGCCGCTGGGACAGGCGGCCGACCACGAACAGACCCATGCGGCGGGAGACGGAGACGTCCACCGTCGGGGGAGAGGCGAGCCGCTCGTTGATCGCCGCGAGGTCCTCCGGCGACAGACCGATACCGGTGTCGTGGATCTCGATCAGCACCCGGCCGTCGGGCAGCGCGTGACCGGTGACCTTGACCTTGGTCTGCGGCGAGGAGAACGAGGTCGCGTTCTCCAGCAGCTCGGCGAGGAGGTGCACGAGGTCGTTGACGACCCGGCCGGCCACTTCGGTGGTCGGCACCGAGGCCAGTTCGATGCGCTCGTACTGCTCCACCTCGGACGCGGCGGCGCGAAGCACGTCGACCAGCGGCACCGGACGGGTCCAGCGGCGGCCGGGCTCCTCGCCCGCGAGGACGAGGAGGTTCTCACCGTTACGGCGCATGCGGGTCGCGAGGTGGTCGAGCTTGAACAGCGAGGACAGCTGGTCCGGGTCGGCCTCGCGGGACTCCAGTTCGGAGATGAGCGACAGCTGGCGCTGGATCAGACCCTGGGAGCGGCGCGAGAGGTTGGTGAACATCGCGTTGACGTTGCCCCGGAGCAGCGCCTGCTCGGCGGCGAGGCGGACCGCCTCGCGGTGCACGTCGTCGAAGGCCGCGGCCACTCGGCCGATCTCGTCCCGGGAGTGCACACCGACCGACTCCACGGACGTGTCGACGTCCTGCGGGTCGGACTCGGACAGCTGCTTGACCAGCTCGGGCAGGCGGTCGGAGGCGACCTTGGTCGCGGTGTCCTCCAGCCGGCGCAGCGAGCGGATCATGGACCGCGCCACGACGAAGGCGCCGACCAGCGACACACCCAGCACGATCAGGATCAGGGCACCGGAGATGATCGCGTCGCGCTCGGTGGCGCTGCGCAGCTCGCGGGCCTTCTGCTCCATCTCCTCGAGCAGTGTGTGCTCGATGTTCTTCATCTGCTGGATCTTGGTGGAGCTGTCGTCCAGCCAGTCGCGGTAGGACCGCTTGTCCTGCTGGGCGAGACCGCTCGCGGAGACCAGGGCGCGGCCCGCGTAGGTGTCGGTCGCCTTGATCGTGGAGTTGCCGCCGTCCTCGATCGGCTTCAGCAGCTCGGCGGCGGCGTCCTCGCCGTAGATGCTCTTGAAGCTGCGGATCTCGGAGTTCTGGCTCTCCAGGGCCGACTCGGCGTAGAGCCGGTCGTTCGGCGAGAGCTTGCCGGTCGTGGTGTTGCTCGCGGGCAGTGCCGCGGCCAGGGCCGCGCGCTGGATCGAGGAGTACTCCTTGGCGGAGGAGAACGCCGCGAGCGCACGCGTGCGCTGGATCATGTCCGGGTTGCTGGTCGCCTCGGCCATGTCCTGGGAGAGGTCGATCAGGTTCTCGATCAGGCGGTGGTACGCCTCGACCGTCTGCGTGGAGTTGCCCTCGGAGGCGTAGGCGCCCTTGCGGATCTGCTCCAGGTCACCCAGCTCGCCGGCGAGCTGGACGAGGTACTCGCGGACGCCCTTGAGGTTGCCGTCCTTGCTGGCGCCGTCGATCTCCTCGGAACTGTCGAGGAAGTTCTTCATCGCCCGGTCGGTCTTCTCGCGAAGCCCCTTGACCGCGAAGTCGGTCGCCTTGCCGCCGTGCGCGAGCGGGCCGGCCGACTGGTCGCGCTCTTCCTGGAGCGCGGCCGACAGTTCGGTGGCCTGCTTGGTCATGTCCGTCAGCAGCTTCATGTTGTCGAGCTGCTGGATGTCGTCCATGGACTGGTTGATACGCAGTGCGCCCAGCGAGGTGGCCGCGACCACCGGGAGGGCGAGCAGCGACACCAGTCGCGTCGAGATGCGCCAGTTGCGCAGGGCTATTCGCGGCCCGGGGCCGGTCGGGCCCGTCGGCGGCTTCAGCGCCGGGGAAGGGCCCGCGGACCCCGAGGGGGTCGACGTGCCGGGGCGCCCCGAGCGCTCACCGCCGTCACCGGCCGGGCCCTGGTTCTGGGCGTGCTGGGGCGAGGGGCCGCCAGTCATGGGGCCAGTCCCGCCGCGCGGCTCCGGCTCCGCCGAAGCGTTGCCATCCCTCTTGAAACGTCCCTGCACTAGCGTCGCAACCTCTGGACCAGGCACCCCGTCGTCTGAACGGCGGGACACGGTGTCGGCGTTCTGGGGACGCCCTGAAAACGCCCCCGTGGTGGTCTTGAGTGACCGGCGCTGGCTCCCCCTTCTCGCCGCCACTCGGCGCGACTGTGCGCCCCCTGTGCGCCGGCTCGATCCTGCGGCGGTCCGTGAGATTCCAGCACAGCACAGGATCTCCAACAAGGCCCGTAGGCCGAGCCGTGATGTAGGTGACACCACGTGAGTGCCGGATCACCGGTCGTGGAAGGCGAGTTCACCCATTTCGGGCGTAAGTCCGCGAGTCGCCGAGCGGTGCCGGGTGTCCCAGTCGCCATGATCAGGAGCGGAATGATGGCTTCAGTGGGTCAATGCCCGTTTCGTCACCCTGGGGTGCGAGTCCGGATTGACCGATTCGCCCACTGGTTCGTGAGGAAACTCACACACTGATCATGGCCTTCGCGCGAACGGGCCGGGGAATCGCATGTTTAGCCTGACGCTTTACAGCGATGGCACAACCGACAACCCGCGCCCGTGCGGAGGTTTCCCACACCCTCCCGGCGCCCGTCACAGGACAGGGTCAAGTAAACAGTGAAGACGACGATGTTCCACAAGATCGCCAACCCGCGACGCACGACGCTGGCTCACTTGGACGACGCCGACGAACTGCAGACGCCGGAGCAGCCGGAGCACCCCGTCGACCTCCCGGCCCAGACCGCAAACCCCAAGCGCACCATCCTCATGGAGATCCCCGTCGCGGCCGCCGCCGCGGAATGACACCTGGTAGTACGCGTGCCGGCCGCCGGATGCTCATGACGGCAGGGCACGGATTTCCGAGGGGCGCCCCGAGTGACGGGGCGCCCCTTCACAATGCGCGGGGCGGGAAGACCTCCCCGCGTTAGCCTGGACCGTCAGACTCCAGCCGCTTCAGTCAAGGGGCCAAGCATCCCGTGCGCATCGCCAGGTTCTCCATCGACGGGAACGTCGCCTTCGGCGCCATCGAGGGCGACAAGCAGGACGAACTCGTCCTGGACATCATCAAGGGCATCCCGTTCGCGGACTTCGAGCTCTCCGGCACGAAGGTGCCGGTCGGCAAGGTCAGGCTGCTGCCGCCGGTGCTGCCCAACAAGGTCGTGGCCTTCGGCCGCAACTACGCGGAGCACGCCCGCGAGCTGGGCAACGAGGTGCCCGACGCCCCCTTCGCCTTCTTCAAGCCGTCCACCTCGGTGATCGGACCGGGTGACGAGATCCAGTACCCCACCTTCTCCGAGGAGGTGCACCACGAGGCCGAGCTGGCCGTCGTGATCGGCCGGATGTGCCGCGAGGTCCCGCGTGAGCGCGTCAAGGACGTCATCTTCGGCTACACCTGCGCCAACGACATCACCGCCCGCGACGTGCAGAGGCGCGAGAAGCAGTGGGCCCGGGCCAAGGGCTTCGACAGCTCCTGCCCCCTCGGCCCCTGGGTGGAGACGGACCTGGACGCGAGCGACCTCACCATCCAGCTCACGGTCAACGGCCGGCAGCGCCAGCTGGGCCGGACCAGCGAGATGATCCACTCCGTCGAGGATCTGATCGTCAACATCTCCGAGGCCATGACGCTGCTCCCCGGCGACGTGATCCTCACGGGCACCCCGGCTGGGGTCGGCCCCCTGAACGTCGGCGACGAGGTCGCCGTCACCATCGAAGGCATCGGCACTCTCACCAACAAGGTTGTCAAGCGTGGCTAGCGCACCCGGCTCTCCTGTACGCGTCCGTTTCTGTCCGTCGCCCACCGGTAACCCGCACGTGGGCCTGGTGCGCACCGCCCTGTTCAACTGGGCGTTCGCCAAGCACCACCAGGGCACCCTGGTCTTCCGCATCGAGGACACCGACGCCGCCCGCGACTCCGAGGAGTCGTACACCCAGCTGCTCGACTCGATGCGCTGGCTGGGCTTCGACTGGGACGAGGGCCCCGAGGTCGGCGGCCCGCACGCGCCGTACCGCCAGTCGCAGCGCATGGATCTGTACAAGGACGTCGCGCAGAAGCTGCTCGACGCCGGCCACGCCTACCGCTGCTACTGCTCCCAGGACGAGCTGGACACCCGCCGCGAGGCCGCCCGCGCCGCCGGCAAGCCCTCCGGCTACGACGGCCACTGCCGCGAGCTGACCGCCGCCCAGGTCGAGGAGTACCAGGCCCAGGGCCGGGAGCCGATCGTCCGTTTCCGGATGCCCGACGAGACGATCACCTTCACCGACCTGGTCCGCGGCGAGCTGACCTTCACGCCGGAGAACGTCCCGGACTTCGGGCTCGTCCGTGCCAACGGGGCCCCGCTGTACACCTTGGTCAACCCGGTCGACGACGCCCTGATGGAGATCACCCACGTCCTGCGCGGCGAGGACCTGCTCTCCTCCACCCCGCGCCAGATCGCCCTGTACAAAGCGCTGATCGAGCTGGGCGTCGCCAAGGAGATCCCGTCCTTCGGCCACCTGCCGTACGTGATGGGCGAGGGCAACAAGAAGCTCTCCAAGCGCGACCCGCAGTCCTCCCTCAACCTCTACCGGGAGCGCGGCTTCCTCCCCGAGGGCCTGCTCAACTACCTCTCCCTGCTCGGCTGGTCCCTCTCGGCCGACCAGGACGTCTTCTCGGTCGACGAGATGATCGCCGCCTTCGAGATCTCCGACGTGAACCCGAACCCGGCCCGCTTCGACCTCAAGAAGTGCGAAGCCATCAACGGCGACCACATCCGCCTGCTGGACGTGAAGGACTTCACGGAGCGCTGCCGCCCGTGGCTCCAGGCGCCGTTCGCCCCCTGGGCCCCGGAGGCCTTCGACGAGGCCAAGTGGCAGGCCATCGCGCCGCACGCCCAGACCCGCCTCAAGGTGCTCTCCGAAATCACCGACAACGTCGACTTCCTCTTCCTGCCGGAGCCGGTGGAGGACGAGGCCAGCTGGACGAAGGCGATGAAGGAGGGCTCGGACGCCCTGCTGCGCACGGCCCGCGAGAAGCTGGAGGCCGCCGACTGGACCTCCGCCGAGTCGCTCAAGGAGGCCGTCCTGGCGGCCGGTGAGGCCCACGGCCTGAAGCTCGGCAAGGCCCAGGCCCCCGTGCGCGTCGCCGTCACCGGCCGCACGGTCGGGCTGCCGCTGTTCGAGTCCCTGGAGGTCCTCGGCAAGGAGACCACCCTGGCCAGGATCGACGCGGCGCTGGCGAAGCTGGCCGCGTAGCACCACCCGGTACGGCGAGGGCCGACCTGGCACTCTCCGGGAGCATGAACCCGGGCTGAGAGCGGAACGCGGTGGGTACGGTCGGAGCATGAGCATCCAAGCCGTGGTCTGGGACGTCGACGACACCCTCTTCGACTACACCACCGCCGACCGCCTCGGTATGCGCGCCCACCTGACGGCCGAGGGCTTGCTCGACCGCTACGACGGCGTCGAGCAGGCCCTCGACCACTGGCGGGAGATCACCCACCTGCAGTGGGCACGCTTCGCGGCCGGCGAGGCCACCTTCGAGGCCCAGCGGCGCGACCGGGTGCGGATCTTCCTGGGCCGGGAGCTCACCGACGCCGAGGCCGACGCGTGGTTCCAGCGGTACATCACCCATTACGAGGCGGTCTGGGCCCTCTTCCCGGACGTCCTGCCCGTCCTCGACGCCCTCGCCGCCAGCCACCGGCACGCGGTGCTCTCCAACTCCAGCCTTCACGTCCAGGACCGCAAGCTGCGCGCCCTCGGCGTCCACGACCGCTTCGAGACCATCCTGTGCGCGGCCGAGCTCGGCATCTCCAAGCCCGAGGCCGGGGCGTTCCTCGCCGCCTGCGAATTCCTCGGGCTGCCGCCGCACCAGGTCGCCTACGTCGGCGATCACCCGGAGATCGACGGCCGGGGTGCCGCCGACGCCGGACTGCTGTCGGTGTGGATCGACCGCGGTGGTCTGTACGCGACGGTCGACCCGCCCGTCGGGCCGCACCGCATCACCTCCCTCGCCGAACTGCCGTCCCTGCTCGGCCCGGATACTCGTTTTGGAGCCCCGTCCACCTTCGGGTAATGTTCTTCCTGCGCCGCGGGAGCGGGCCGGAAGGCCGGAACCCCAGGCGCACAACTAGAACAAATCCCCTGCGGGGGCTTGCGTTCCAGTGGCCTATGGTGTAATTGGCAGCACGACTGATTCTGGTTCAGTTAGTCTTGGTTCGAGTCCAGGTAGGCCAGCTCGCAGAGCTCATCTGCATCGCCCCCGTTGTGTAGCGGCCTAGCACGCTGCCCTCTCAAGGCAGTAGCGCCGGTTCGAATCCGGTCGGGGGTACTGGTTCCGAGCGATCGATGATCATCTCGGGACTGCTAGGGCCCCCGTTGTGTAGCGGCCTAGCACGCCGCCCTCTCAAGGCGGTAGCGCCGGTTCGAATCCGGTCGGGGGTACTGACTGGTCTAAACCACATTGGTCTATGGTGTAATTGGCAGCACGGCTGATTCTGGTTCAGTTAGTCTTGGTTCGAGTCCAGGTAGACCAGCTCGGACCTGCGGAAACGCAGTGTCCAGGCCCCCGTTGTGTAGCGGCCTAGCACGCCGCCCTCTCAAGGCGGTAGCGCCGGTTCGAATCCGGTCGGGGGTACACATCGCAGCAGGCCCCTCACTTCGGTGAGGGGCCTGCTGCGTATGCCTCAGGGGCGCGGGGACTGCGCGAACAACCACTGACGGCCCGCACTCGACGACGAAACGGTCCCTGCGCTGGCGCTGAGTCGGGGACGGCCTGCCGCGGCGTTGAGGCGAGCCCTCCCCGAAACGTCTGGTCGCTTCAGCCGGTACGCCGCAACGCCTCGGAGAGGCGCCCCGCGGCATCGATCACGGCCTGGGCGTGCATACGGCCAGGGTGGCGGCTCAGCCGCTCGATCGGCCCGGACACCGACACCGCCGCCACCACGCGGTTCGACGGCCCCCGCACCGGCGCGGACACCGACGCGACGCCCGGCTCCCGTTCACCGATCGACTGCGCCCAGCCCCGCCGCCGCACACCCGACAGGGCCGTCGCCGTGAAGCGCGCCCCCTGCAGGCCGCGGTGCAGTCGCTCCGGTTCCTCCCAGGCCATCAGGATCTGAGCCGAGGAGCCGGCCTTCATCGTGAGGGTCGAACCGACCGGGACCGTGTCCCGCAGGCCGGACAGGCGCTCCGCAGCGGCGACGCAGATGCGCATGTCGCCCTGGCGGCGGTAGAGCTGCGCGCTCTCGCCCGTGATGTCACGAAGGTGCGTGAGCACCGGACCGGCGGTGGCGAGGAGACGGTCCTCACCCGCGGCCGCCGCAAGCTCTGCCAGGCGAGGGCCGAGAATGAAACGGCCCTGCATGTCGCGCGCCACCATGCGGTGGTGTTCCAGGGCCACGGCCAGGCGGTGGGCCGTGGGTCGTGCCAGTCCGGTGGCACCGACCAGACCCGCGAGGGTGGCCGGACCGGACTCCAGAGCGCTCAGGACGAGGGCCGCCTTGTCCAGAACGCCGACGCCGCTACTGTTGTCCATGAAACGATACTTGCGTCTCACTCTGTGAAACGCAAGTTCAAATTTCCGTGGAACGCGCCACCCTGGAATCACGAAGTCACAACGGCCCGTGACGTAAGGGCCTGGTGGTGCGTGCCCGGGATCAGGGGTACGGGCACCGCCTCCTCAAGATCTCTAGTTGGGTCGGCGGACCGTAGCCGACCGGAGGGAACAGCGATGGGTAGGACACTCGCGGAGAAAGTCTGGGACGACCATGTCGTCCGGCGCGCGGAGGGCGAGCCCGACCTTCTCTTCATCGATCTGCACCTGCTGCACGAGGTGACCAGCCCGCAGGCGTTCGACGGTCTGCGCAAGAGCGGCCGTACCGTGCGCCGGCTGGACCTCACCATCGCGACCGAGGACCACAACACCCCGACCCTGGACATCGACAAGCCGATCGCGGACCCGGTCTCGCGGATCCAGCTGGAGACGCTGCGCAAGAACGCCGCCGACTTCGGGGTGCGCCTGCACCCGCTGGGCGACGTCGAGCAGGGAGTCGTGCACGTGGTGGGCCCGCAGCTGGGTCTGACCCAGCCCGGCACCACCGTGGTGTGCGGTGACTCCCACACCTCCACGCACGGCGCTTTCGGCGCGCTGGCGTTCGGCATCGGCACCTCCCAGGTGGAGCACGTGCTGGCCACCCAGACCCTGCCGATGTCCCGCCCGAAGACCATGGCGATCACGGTCGAAGGTGAACTGCCCGACGGCGTCACCGCCAAGGACCTGATCCTGGCGATCATCGCGAAGATCGGCACGGGCGGCGGGCAGGGCTACGTCCTGGAGTACCGCGGCGAGGCCATCGAGAAGCTGTCGATGGAAGCGCGGATGACCATCTGCAACATGTCGATCGAGGCCGGGGCCCGCGCGGGCATGATCGCCCCGGACGAGACGACCTTCGCCTACCTCAAGGGCCGTCCGCACGCCCCCGAGGGCGCCGACTGGGACGCGGCGGTGGAGTACTGGAAGACGCTGCGCACGGATGAGGACGCGGTGTTCGACGCCGAGGTCGTCATCGACGCCGCCGCGCTGTCGCCGTTCGTCACCTGGGGTACCAACCCCGGGCAGGGCGCACCGCTTTCGGCGGCCGTCCCCGATCCCGCTTCGTACGAAGACGCATCGGAGCGCTTCGCCGCCGAAAAGGCCCTGGAGTACATGGGGTTGGAGGCCGGACAGCCGCTGCGTTCCATCAAGGTGGACACCGTCTTCGTAGGCTCGTGCACCAACGGCCGCATCGAGGACCTGCGCGCCGCGGCCGAACTGCTCAAGGACCGCAAAGTCGCCGACGGCGTACGGATGCTGGTCGTCCCGGGCTCCGCGCGGGTCGGTCTGCAGGCAGTCTCCGAGGGCCTGGACGTGGTGTTCAAGGAGGCCGGCGCCGAATGGCGGCACGCGGGCTGCTCGATGTGCCTGGGCATGAACCCCGACCAGCTCGCCCCCGGTGAGCGCTCCGCGTCCACCTCCAACCGCAACTTCGAGGGGCGGCAGGGCAAGGGCGGCCGCACCCACCTGGTGTCCCCGCAGGTCGCGGCCGCCACCGCCGTCCTGGGCCACCTGGCCTCCCCGGCCGACCTGTCCGACGCCGACGCCCCCACGCCCGCTGGAGTCTGATCACTCATGGAAGCCTTCACCACCCACACCGGCCGGGCCGTCCCGCTGCGCCGCTCCAACGTCGACACCGACCAGATCATCCCCGCCCACTGGCTCAAGAAGGTCACGCGCGACGGGTTCGAGGACGGGCTGTTCGAGGCCTGGCGCAAGGACGAGACCTTCGTGCTCAACCAGAGCGAGCGCAAGGGCGCGACCGTGCTGGTCGCCGGTCCCGACTTCGGCACCGGCTCCTCGCGTGAGCACGCCGTCTGGGCGCTGCAGAACTACGGCTTCAAGGCCGTGATCTCCTCCCGCTTCGCCGACATCTTCCGCGGAAACTCGCTCAAGAACGGCCTGCTCACGGTCGTTCTGGAGCAGAAGACCGTGGACGCGCTGTGGGAGCTCACCGAGAAGGACCCGCAGGCCGAGATCACCGTCGACCTGGAGAGCCGCGAGGTGCGCGCCGAGGGCATCACCGCCGCCTTCGAGCTGGACGAGAACTCCCGCTGGCGGCTGCTGAACGGCCTCGACGACATCTCGATCACCCTGCGGAACGAGGCGGACATCTCCGCGTACGAGGCGAAGCGCCCGGCGTTCAAGCCGCGGACGCTCCCGGTCTGATCCCAGGCACGGCCCGCCGCCTTCGGACAAGGCGACTTTCGGCCACCGCAACACCCTCTCTGTACCCCCGATCGGTCCGATCGGGGGTACAGCTGTGTCTGCACCCGAACGGCCCTGCCCACCCCCTGTTCGGCTGCCAACTTCCCGCGTTATGCCGGTGGTTGCTGGGGTACGCGAGGGGTACAGCCGTGACTTCCACGTGTGCCCGGAAGGCCGTTTGAGGCGTCAGTTGTCCCCTGCGCAGGCGACAACTCGCCCCAGATGGCACAATCTGTGCATGGAACACGACGGCCAACTCGAGCTCTATGCGGCAGTCGCGGACCAACTCAAGGAAGCGCACACAAGGGTGCGCGCACTGCAAGTCCCGGAGGGCGTACGGATGGCGCTGACCCGGAAGCTGCTGGTCATTACGGCCGCGGCCAAGCACGATCTCGCCGACGCGGCAAGGCGGCTGGAGCGGTTCTCCGCGGACCTCGACGAGGGACGAATCCCCGACGAGGAACGCTGAACCCCGCGACACCATCGAGTTCGTTGCGGCACAAGGGTGATTAGCCCGTTTCGTGTTTGATTTGCGGTATATATCTGCCTAACGTGCGAAAAAGCTTGAACACTTTCGTTCTGGCGATGTCTCCGAAGGGGAAGACGTGAACAAGGCGCAGCTCGTAGAAGCGATTGCCGACAAGATGGGCGGCCGCCAGCAGGCCGCCGATGCCGTCGACCATGTACTGGACGCCATCGTCCGCGCGGTCGTCTCGGGTGAGCGGGTCTCGGTCACCGGCTTCGGTTCGTTCGAGAAGGTCGACCGTCCGGCCCGGTACGCCCGTAACCCCCAGACGGGCGAGCGTGTTCGGGTCAAGAAGACCTCCGTTCCGCGCTTCCGCGCCGGTCAGGGCTTCAAGGACCTGGTCAGCGGCTCGAAGAAGCTCCCCCGCGGCGGCGAGGTCTCCGTCAAGAAGGCGCCGAAGGGCAGCCTGACCGGCGGTGCCGGCGCGACGGTCAAGAAGGCCGCCGCGAAGAAGGCGACCACGAAGTCGGCCGCCGCCAAGAAGACCACCGCCAAGAAGACGACGGCGAAGAAGGCCACCACGAAGACCGCGGCCGCCAAGAAGACCACGGCGAAGAAGGCGCCCGCCAAGAAGACCACGGCGACGTCCAAGAGCACCGCCGCGAAGAAGACCACCGCGAAGAAGGCCCCGGCGAAGAAGGCCACGGCCAAGAAGGCGCCCGCCAAGAAGTCGACGGCGCGCAAGACCACCGCCAAGAAGACCACCGCCCGCAAGAAGTAAAGGGCGCTGGAGTACTCACGCGCCGGGCCGGACTCCGCACGGAGTCCGGCCCGCGGCGTGTTCAGGGAGTGGTCAGAGGGTCTGCAGGGTCACCAGAGTGATCCGGGGCGCGTCCTTCGCACCCTCCACCTCGATGCGCACCCGCTGGCCCGCGCGCAGCAGTCTGAGGCCCCCCGCGTCGAACGCGGCCGCGTCGAAGGGCAGTGGGGTGCCGTCGTCCAGAAGCACCTGCCCGCTGCGGCTTTCGGGGTCGTACGTGTACGCGGTCGCCTGCATGGCCGCAGCCTACTGCCCGGGTATCAGCAATCGCGCGGCGGCTGCGGCCGTATGAGGGCCGACCCCCAGGGCCAGCGCGCTGCGCAGGTCCTCGCCGGTGTCCACGTCCTGGCGTACGGAATCCACCGCGGTGAGCGGCAGTTCCACGGCGCCGGTGGCACGGTGCCGGGCCCTGGAATCCGTGCCGAAGGCCGGGCGCAATTCACGGCCCGGAGCGGCGGTCAGCAGAGTTGTGCCGATTGCGGCCGCGTCCGGGAGAAATGCGCGCGGGAATTCAGTGGCCGCATCGAGTACCCGGGACAATTCCGCGGGGCGCAGGGCCGGCAGATCGGCGTTGAGTGCGGCCACGGCACGGGCCGGACGGGCCGACCGTACGACCCGCGTCACGTGTGCGAGGGCGGCGTTGAGACCGCCGCCCGGCTCGTCGGGGACGATCGCGGCGCCCAGTGCCGCCAGCTCGCGGCCCGCACGGGCGTCGTCCGTGACGACTGCCACATCCCCCACCGCCGGGCAGGCCAGCGCGGCCGCCACCGTGTCCTGGGCGAAGGCCAGCGCCAGGTCCGGCCGCAGCCCGTCGTCCGCGGTGTCCGCAAGCCTGCTCTTGGCCTGGGCCAGGGGCTTCAGGGGTACGACCAGGGTCCACTGCACGGGTGTTCCGTCCTCCTCTTGTCGCGGTCATTGTCACCCGGGGCATCGGGCCGGCGGCGTGCCGGGGCGTACGGTGTTCTCGACAGACCGGCGGCCTGGGGCGACACTTGTGCGGGCCCCGTGGCCCCGGCTTCACGCCCTAGAGGAAGGTGTCCGCGTGCCCCGCCGCAGAATCGGCTTCTGGTACCGCTTCGCCGCGGTGATCTGCAAACCGCCGCTGGTGGTTCTGCTCAAGCGGGACTGGCGTGGAATGGAGAACATTCCGACCGAGGGTGGATTTATCACCGCGGTGAACCACAATTCGCACATCGACCCCTTCGGTTACGCGCACTTTCAGTACAACACCGGGCGCGTCCCGCGATTCCTCGCGAAGAGCGGGCTTTTCAGGAAGGGATTCGTCGGGGCCGCGATGCGGGGCACCGGGCAGATCCCCGTCTACCGCGAGAGCACGGACGCGCTGAGCGCTTTCCGGGCCGCGATCGAAGCCGTGGACCGCGGGGAATGCGTCGCCTTCTATCCCGAGGGCACCCTCACCCGCGACCCGGACGGCTGGCCCATGACCGGCAAGACCGGGGCCGCGCGGGTCGCGCTGCAGACCAAGTGCCCGGTGATCCCCGTGGCCCAGTGGGGCTGCAACGAGCTGCTGCCGCCGTACGCGAAGAAGCCGCACCTTCTGCCGCGCAAGACGCACCGCGTGCTCGCCGGGCCGCCCGTGGACCTCGCGCAGTTCTACGACCGGGAGATGACCGCGGATCTGCTGAAGGAGGCAACGGAGGCCATCATGGCCGCCGTCACCGGTCAGCTGGAGCTGATCCGCGGCGAGAAGGCGCCCGAGACGCCGTACGACCCGCGCCGGGAGCGGATCGAGCAGCGGCGCCGCACGCACACACAGACGCAGATGCACCAGAAGTCCGGGCAGACCGTGCAGGAAGAGGGGCTGGGCAAGTGAGCAAGCCGGTCAAGGCGGCGGTCCTGAGCGCCGGTTCGTGGGGTACGGCCTTCGGCATGGTGCTCGCCGACGCGGGGTGCGAGGTCACCCTGTGGGCGCGCCGCCCGGAGGTCGTGGAGGCGATCAACTCCTCGCGGACCAATCCCGACTACTTCCCGGGCGTCGAGCTCCCGGAGAACGTGCGGGCCACCGCCGATCCCGCGCAGGCCGCGGCGGACGCCGACTTCACGGTCCTGTCGGTGCCCTCGCAGACCCTGCGTGGCAACCTCGCCGACTGGAGCCCCCTGCTGGCCCCCGACACGGTCCTCGTGTCGCTGATGAAGGGCGTCGAGCTCGGCTCCGCGATGCGGATGAGCGAGGTCATCGACGACGTCGCCAAGGTCGGCCCGGACCGGATCGCCGTGGTGACGGGGCCCAACCTGGCCCGGGAGATCGCCGCGCGGATGCCGGCCGCGGCCGTGGTCGCCTGCACCGACGAGGCCGTGGCCCAGCGGCTCCAGACCGCCTGCCACACGCCGTACTTCCGTCCGTACACCAATACGGACGTGGTGGGCTGCGAACTGGGCGGAGCCGTGAAGAACGTCATCGGCCTCGCCGTGGGCATCGCGGACGGCATGGGACTCGGCGACAACGCCAAGGGCTCGCTCATCACCCGCGGTCTCGCCGAGACCACCCGGCTCGGCATGGCGCTCGGCGCCGACCCGCTGACCTTCTCCGGACTCGCGGGGCTGGGCGACCTGGTGGCCACCTGCTCCTCGCCGCTGTCGCGCAACCACACCTTCGGCACCAACCTCGGCAAGGGCATGACCCTGCAGGAGACCATCGCCGTCACCAAGCAGACCGCCGAGGGCGTCAAGTCCTGTGAGTCGGTGCTCGATCTGGCCCGCAGGCACGGCGTCGACATGCCGATCACGGAGACCGTCGTCGACATCGTGCACGAGGGCAAGCCCCCGGTGGTGGCCCTCAAGGAACTGATGTCGCGCAGCGCGAAGCCGGAACGACGCTGAGCGACGCGAGACCGACGGCGCTTACTGCGGGCCCTACCAACGGGTACCCTCAACGCGATATGAGCACCGAGAACCTCCCCCAGAGCCCCGAGCAGCCGCCTCGCAAGCCGCGTGTGGCCGTCGTGTTCGGCGGGCGCAGCTCCGAACACGGGATCTCCGTGGTCACCGCCGGCGCCGTCCTCAAGGCCATCGACCGGACGAAGTACGACGTCCTGCCGATCGGCATCACGCAGGACGGGCGTTGGGCGCTCACGGCGGACGAACCGGAGCGGATGGCGATCGTCGACCGGCGCCCGCCGAGCGTCGACCTGCTCGCCGAGTCCGCCGAGGGCGCGGTGATCCTCCCCGTCGACCCCGCCAGCCGCGAAGTCGTCTACAGCGAGCCGGGATCGGTGCCCAAGGCCCTCGGCGAGGTCGACGTGGTCTTCCCGGTGCTGCACGGCCCCTACGGCGAGGACGGCACTCTGCAGGGCCTTCTGGAGCTCTCCGGCGTCCCGTACGTGGGTTCGGGCGTGCTCGCCTCGGCCGTGGGCCAGGACAAGGAGTACATGAAGCGGGTGTTCACCTCCTTCGGGCTGAAGGTGGGCCCGTACGTGGTGATCCGCCCGCGCGAGTGGGAGCGCGACGAGGCCGCCGCCCGCAAGAAGATCGTCGACTTCGCCGGCGAGCACGGCTGGCCGCTGTTCGTGAAGCCCTCACGGGCCGGTTCCTCGATCGGCATCACCAAGGTCGACGACCTCTCCGGCCTCGACGAGGCGATCGCCGAGGCCCAGCGGCACGATCCCAAGATCCTCGTGGAGGCCGCGCTGCACGGCCGTGAGATCTGTCTCTTATACAAATCTGACGCTGCCGACGAACTC
>NZ_POUC01000166.1 GCF_002891435.1 Streptomyces cahuitamycinicus | reverse complement strand
GCCCAGCCCCCAGCCAAGCCCTCCGCCGGGGCAAAGGTCAGCTCCACCGTCGTGCCGCCCGCGCCGGCCAGCAGCGGGTAGGGGCCGGCGTCCGGATCCACCGGGCGGCCGTCCACATGGGTGAGGACCGCGCCCTCCCGGATGCCCGAACCGGCCAGCGGGGAGCGGGCCTTGGAGTCGGAGGAGTCTCCGGGCAGGATCCGCTTCACGGTCCAGCCGCCGTTCCTGCGGACGAAGTTGGCGCCCAGCAGACCCTGCCGGCGCTGGTAGTGCGGTGGGCCCTCGTTGCGCCGGGCGGCGGTGACGTAGGCGTGGGAGGTGCCCAGTTCGCCGAGGACCTCGCGGAGCAGGTCGGCAAACTCGTCGGGGGAGGCGACCCGTTCGACCAGGGGGCGGTACTGGTCGAGCACCCCGTCCCAGTCGATGCCGCACATGCCCGGATCCCAGAAGTGGGCCCGGATCAGCCGCCCGGCCTCCTCGTACGACTGCCGCCACTCCGCCGCCGGGTCGACCGTGTGCAGGATGCGGCGCGCGTCGATCCACACGGTGGAGTCGCTGTCGCCCTGCTCGTTGGCCGGGACCGCGCGCAGTTCGCCCTCGTCGACGATCACCAGCCGGCTGCCGTCGCCGCTGACCGCGAACCAGTCGAGGTGCTGGGCGAGTTCGGTCTTCCTGGCCTTGGTGATGCCGAAGTGCTCCAGGGTCGGCCGGCCGGTGGTGTCGTCCGGGTTGGCGAACGTCTCGCCGAGGGCGCCCGAGATCGGCCAGCGCAGCCACACCAGCCCGCCGCCCGCCACCGGGTGCAGCGCGGAGTACTTGGAGGCGGCCACCGGGAACGGCGTGACACGGCTCTCCAGCCCCTCGGCCTCGACGGTCACGGCCCCGTTGTCGCCGTTGTCGTCGTCCTCCACCGGGTCCAGGCCCCCGGCGGCCGGGCGGCCCTCCGGGTTCACCGCGAAGGGAGAGGGCGTCGCGGAGGACAGCGGTACGAGGTACGGGCGGCAGCCCAGCGGGAAGGACAGGTCGCCGGTGTGCACGTCGTAGACGGGGTCGAAGCCGCGCCAGGACAGGAAGGCGAGGTAGCGGCCGTCCCGCGTGAAGACCGGGTTCTCGTCCTCGAAGCGGCCGTTGGTCACGTCGACGATCAGCCGGTCGGCGAGCCGGGCCATCTTGATCTGCCGCAGGGTCCGCCCGATGCCCGGGTGCGACCAGGTCAGCCATGCCCCGTCCGGGGAGAACGCGAGGTCGCGCACGGGGCCGTTGACCGACCGGATCAGCTCGGTGACCTCCCCGCCGGAGCCCTCCGTGACGTCGAGGAGGAGGAGCCGGCCGTCGTGCGAGGCGACCGCCAGCCGCTCGCCCTCCGGGTCCGAGACCAGCTCGCGCACCCGGCCCAGTGCGGCCCGGACCGGCCGCCGGGGTGCCCGTTCGCCGCTCGCCCGGGGCAGGGAGGCGATCTCGATCGTGTCCTCGCCCTCCGCGTCCGTCACGTACGCCACCCGCCCGCTCGCGCCGAGCATCTCGGGCAGCCGCACCCGGACGCCGGGGGTGTCGGTGAGGGTGCGGGCGGGGCCGTCCCGGTGGGTCAGCCAGTACAGGCTGCCGCGTACCACGACGGCACTGGCCCGACCTGTCTCGTCGACGGAGAGCCCGTCGACGTGCCGGGAGGCCGCGACCTGGTAGGGACGCCGCCCCGTCCGCGGCCCGCCCAGCCGTACGTCCAGCCGGCGCGGCACGGAGTCGGGGGACAGGTCGTCGACGATCCACAGGTCGCCCGCGCACTGGTACACCACCCGGGCGCCGTCGCTCGCGGCGTGCCGGGCGTAGAAGGCGTCGTGGTCGGTGTGCCGGCGCAGGCCGGAGCCGTCGTAGGCGATGGAGTAGAGGTTGCCGACGCCCTCGTGGTCGGAGAGGAACGCGATGCGGCCGCCGACGAACATCGGGGAGTGCAGATGGCCGTCGAGCCCTTCGAGGAGCCGTTCGCCGTGCAGCCAGAGCCGGCCGGTGGCGCCGCCGCGGTAGCGCTTCCAGGAGGCCGGTTCGTGAGGCGGGGTGCCGGTGAGGAGCAGGGAGGTGCGCTCCCCGGCGACGTCGGCGACCTGGATGTCGGCGACCGGCCCCCAGGGCAGTTTGCGGCCCGGGTCGCCGGCGGGGGAGATCTGGTAGGCCCAGGTGTAGTAGGAGAAGGGTTCGCCGTGCGAGGCCACGGCCAGGATCTCGCCCTCCGGGGTCCAGCCGCAGACGCGGGTGTCGGCGCTGCCCCAGTGGCTCACCTGGCGGCCCGGGCCGCCGTCCACAGGGACGACGTGGACCTCGGGCATCAGGCTGCGCCAGCTCGTGCAGGCGAGGTGGCGGCCGTCGGGCGAGAAGCGCGGGTGGCCCGCCTTGGTGCGGTCGGCGGTGAGCCGCCAGGCCCGGCCGGGGGCGTCGAGCGGGGCGAGCCAGAGGTCGTCCTCGGCCACGAAGCACAGCAGGTCGTCATGGAGGTGCGGCAGACGCAGATAGGTCACGTCCTCATGCTTTGCCGGGGGACGTACCAGGGCAACTCAGGGCAAAAGCCCGCTCGTGACCCAGCATGCGTACGAAACGGTTTCGTTTTCATGAGAGGTGCGCTACCGTCGTGACGTACGAAACCGTGTCGTTCGGAGTCAGGAAGGTGAGAGAGATGACTGAGGTCGCCGCCGCGCGTCGCAGTCGGATCACCCCCGAGCGAGAGGCCGAGCTCTACACGGCCGTGCTCGACCTGCTCCGCGAAGTCGGCTACGACGCCCTCACCATGGACGCCGTGGCAGCGCGCACCCGGTCCAGCAAGGCCACCCTCTACCGCCAGTGGGGCGGCAAGCCCGAGCTGGTGGCGAAGGCGATCCGGCACAACAAGCCGGGCAACATCTCCGACATCGACACCGGGTCCCTCCGGGGCGACCTGCACGCCCTCACCTCCCGTGAGGACGACAGCACCATGCAGCAGAACGCCGCGCTGATGCGGGGCCTGTTCATGGCGGTGCACGCCAATCCGGACCTCCTCCAGGCGTTCAAGGAACTTCTCGTGGAGCCGGAGATGGAGGAGTTCCACCGGGTGGTCCAGCGGGCCGTCGACCGGGGCGAGGTCCGCGCCGACTGCCCGGCGCTGGATTACCTCATGCACATGCTCACCGGCGCTTTCGTGACGCGCACGCTGATCGACGACCGGCCGCCGACGCGGCAGTTCCTCATCTCGTACATCGACGCCGTGGTCCTCCCCGCCCTCGGCGTGCCCACCGACTAGTCCCCTCAGCTAGCCCCTACCTGACGTCTCCGCTCACGTCGTCGGGCTGATGACCCCTGCCCTGAAGATCCCACGACTGACCGGGAGTACGCCCTCGTGGCCACTTTCCTCTACAAACTCGGCCGGCTCTCGTTCCGGCGGCGGCACTTCGTCGCCCTGATATGGGTGGCCCTGCTGACCCTCGCCGGTGTCGGGGCGGCCAGTGCCCCCACCGCGGGCAACAGCTCGTTCTCCATTCCCGGCACCGAGGCCCAGAAGGCCTTCGACCTGCTGGAGCAGCGCTTCCCCGGCACCAGTGCCGACGGGGCCACCGCACGCGTCGTCTTCAAGGCGCCGAGCGGCGAGAAGATGACCGACCCCGGCAACAAGGCGGCGGTCCAGGACACGGTGAAGGAGCTGTCCGACGGCTCCGAGGTCGTCCGCGTCACCGACCCGTACCAGGCGAAGGCCGTCAGCAAGGACGGCACGATCGCCTACGCGCAGGTGTCGTACAAGGTCTCCGGCATGGAGCTGGACGACGCGGCGAAGGACGCCCTGAAGGACAGCGCGCAGGACGCGCGCAAGGCCGGGCTGACCGTCGAGATCGGCGGTGACGCGCTCCAGGCGGTCCCGCACACCGGCTCCAGCGAGATCATCGGCATCGCGGTCGCCGCGGTCGTCCTGGTCATCACCTTCGGCTCGCTGGTCGCGGCCGGGCTGCCGCTGCTGACGGCGCTCATCGGCGTGGGCATCGGCGTCTCCGCCATCACGGGCCTGGCCAGTGCGCTGGACCTCGGCTCGACCACCTCCACCCTCGCGATGATGATCGGCCTGGCCGTCGGCATCGACTACGCCCTGTTCATCGTCTCCCGCTACCGCGCCGAACTGGCCGAGGGCCGCGAACGCGAGGAAGCGGCGGGCCGGGCCGTCGGCACGGCCGGTTCCGCGGTGGTCTTCGCCGGCCTGACCGTGGTCATCGCGCTGGTGGGCCTGTCCGTCGTCAACATCCCCATGCTGACGAAGATGGGCATCGCGGCGGCGGGCACGGTGGCCATCGCGGTGCTGATCGCCCTGACGATGGTGCCGGCACTGCTCGGATACGCGGGCCGGAAGGTGAAGCCGATGGGGGAGAAGGGCAAGCTCCTCGGCCGGGCGAAGAAGCAGGACGAGCAGAACAAGCAGGCCGAGCCGGCCAAGCCGAACCTGGGCACCCGCTGGGCGAGCTTCGTCGTACGCCGTCCGGTGGCGGTCCTGCTGCTCGGCGTCGTCGGCCTCGGCGCGGCGGCCGTCCCGGCGGCCTCCCTGGAACTGGGCCTGCCCGATGACGGCTCCCAGGCCACCTCCACCACCCAGCGCCGCGCCTACGACCTGCTGTCCGAGGGCTTCGGGCCGGGCTTCAACGGCCCGCTGATGGTCGTCGTCGACGCGAAGGACAGCGACGACCCCAAGGCGGTCTTCGCCGAGACCGGCGACCGGATCAAGGGCCTGAAGGACGTCGTCACCGTCACGCCGGCGCAGCCCAACAAGGCCGGTGACACCGCCACCATCACCGTGATCCCCGGCTCCAAGCCGTCCTCCGTCACGACGGAGAACCTGGTGCACGGCATCCGGGACGCGGGCACGGGCATCAAGGCCGACACGGACGCGAACGTCCTGGTCACCGGCAGCACGGCGATGAACATCGACGTCAGCGAGAAGCTCAACGACGCGCTGGTGCCCTATCTGGTGCTGGTCGTCGGCCTGGCCTTCCTCCTGCTGATCGTGGTCTTCCGCTCGATCCTGGTTCCGCTGAAGGCGGCCCTCGGCTTCCTGCTGTCGGTGATGGCGGCCCTCGGCGCGGTCGTCGCGGTCTTCCAGTGGGGCTGGCTGTCCGGCCTGATGGGCGTCGAGCAGACCGGACCGGTCATGTCGATGATGCCGATCTTCATGGTCGGCGTGGTCTTCGGCCTGGCGATGGACTACGAGGTGTTCCTCGTGACCCGGATGCGGGAGGCGTACGTCCACGGTGAGAAGCCCACGCAGGCCGTGGTCACCGGGTTCCGGCACGGAGCACGAGTCGTCACCGCCGCAGCCGTCATCATGATGGCCGTGTTCGCCGGCTTCATCGGCTCGTCCGAGTCCATGGTCAAGATGATCGGCTTCGGCCTCGCGATCGCGGTGTTCTTCGACGCGTTCGTCGTCCGCATGGCCATCGTCCCGGCCGTCCTGGCGCTCCTCGGCCGCAAGGCCTGGTGGCTGCCCAGGTGGCTCGACCGCGCGCTGCCCAACGTCGACGTGGAGGGCGAGGGCCTGCGCGCCGCCTCCGGCGACGACGACGGCGACAGGGAACTGGTCCGCGTCTGACAGCTCATGCGGAACCGGCCGGTGAGGGCACCGTGGGGACGGTGCGCCCTCACCGGCCTGCCTTTCACCTGGGTACGTCGACTTCGGTCCGCACCGTCTTGCGCGGATGCGGGCCCGGGGTCACGCCCCAGCGGCCGGCGAGGGCGGCCACGACGAGGAGGCCCCGGCCGGTGGTGACGGCCGGGGCCGCCGGTGTTCCCGGGCGGCCCCGGCGCCTGCCTTCTTACGCGGCCTGCGGGTGGAGTACGACCTTGGTGTAGCCCTCGATGCGCTTGTCGAACTTCTCGTACGCCGACGAAGCCTGGTCGAGCGGCAGTTCGTGCGAGACGACGAAGCTGGGCTTCGCGCGATCCTCGATGATCATGTCCCGCAGGTGGCGGTTGTACCGCTTGACGTTGCACTGCCCGGTGCCCATGCGGAGCCCCTTCTCGAAGAGGCGTCCGACGGCGACCATCAGCATGCCCTTCTTGGCCTGCTCGTCCGGACCGCCCGGGTCGCTCGGGACGTACAGTCCGGGCACCCCGAGAGCACCCGTCGGCCGGACCGTGTCGACCAGGGAGTTCAGCACGATCGCCGGTTCCTCGCGGTCCTCGCCCTGCGCCTGGGCCTGGTAGCCCACGGCGTCGATGCCCTTGTCGGTCCCCTGGCCGTCGGTCTGCTCCCTGATCTGCTCCGCCGGGTTGCCCTGGGAGAAGTCGATCGGGATCGTGCCGATCTCCTGGGCCTTCTGCAGACGTTCCGCCACCCGGTCGACCACGAACACCTTGCTCGCGCCCCGTAGCATCGCCGAGTAGGCGGCCATCAGCCCGACCGGACCGGCGCCGTACACGGCGACCGTGTCACCGGGGCGTACGTCGGCCAGTTCGTTGCCGTGGTAGCCCGTCGGGAAGATGTCCGCGAGCAGGACGAAGTCGGTCTCCTTCTCGGTGCCCTCCGGGAGCTTCAGGCAGTTGAAGTCGGCGTACGGGACCCGTACGTACTCGGCCTGGCCGCCCGTGTAGGGACCCATGGCGACATAGCCGTAGGCGCCACCGGCGAAGCCCGGGTTCACCGTCAGACAGAAGCCCGTATAGCCCGCCGAGCAGTTCTTGCAGAACCCGCAGGCGACATTGAACGGCATGACCACCCGGTCGCCCTTGCTGAGTGTGGTGACCCCGTCTCCTGTCTCCTCGACGATCCCGAGGTTCTCGTGGCCGAACACGATGCCCGGCTCCGCGGCCGTGCGGCCCTCGTACATGTGCAGGTCGGAGCCGCAGATGGCCGTTGACGTGACCCGGACGAGCACATCGTTCGGGTGCTGGATCCGTGGATCCTCCACTTGCTCTATCGCTACCTCGAAGGGGCCTTTGTACACGACAGCCCTCATCGTCAACACCTCCAACTGTGCCGTGGCTCATATACCAGGCTGGTGCATGATGAGACGATTTGCACCCAGAGGAGAAAGGAAGCAGGGCTTTGTCTCGTCGTATCGGCACACTTCTCGTCGCGGTCTCCGGACTGTCCGGCACCACCTACCCCGTCGGGACCCGCGTGGCCATCCAGGGCACCGGCGGATCCGTCGACGGCTTCGTCGACGGCGACTGGCTGCCGCTCGCCTGGTGGGAGTTCGCGGACGTCCGGCCTGAGGACGCCACCGGCTGAAACGGCCTCGCCCGTCCTCCACCCGCACCGCTAGCGTGCAGGGCATGACGACGACAGCCACCACGGACGCCGAGGGCTCCGGAGCCCACCCCCGCTTCGCCGAGGCCCTGCGCGAGCTCGGGCTCGGGGATCTCGTGAGCGAGGTCCGACGGTTCCCCGACGCCACCCGGACCGCCGCCGAGGCCGCTGCCGCGATCGGGTGCGACCTGAGCCAGATCTGCAAGTCGCTGATCTTCGCGGTGGACCGCGTTCCTGTACTGGTGCTCATGGACGGGGCCTCCCTGGTCGACCTCGAACTGGTCCGCAAGGAACTCGGCGCCGACAAGGTCACCCGGGCCAAGGTGGACGTGGTGCGGGAGACCACCGGGTACGCCATCGGCGGAGTGCCGCCCTTCGGCCACCGGACCAGGACCCGGGTGCTCGCCGACCGGTCCCTGCTGGAGCACGACGTCGTCTGGGCCGCGGCCGGGACGCCGTACGCCGTCTTCCCGATGGCCCCCGAGGATCTCGTCGCCCACGCCGGCGCCACCCTGGTGGACGTGCGCGAGCGCCCCGCGTGACCCCTCTGGTCACGGCCGGGCTGCTCGTCGTCGGCACAGGGCTGATGCTGCACGCCGGACAGGGGCCCGCCAGGCGGGTGCGTCCGGCCCGCGCGAGGAGCACCCTGGAACTAGGCATTCCGGAGGTGATCGTCATGATGCACACCACCGTGGGGTGGCACGTCGAGATGGAGTTCACGGAGGACGACCAGCACACGCGAGCGGCCGCGATGGTCCGCCTGCCCGACGGCACCGAGGTACGGGCGCACGGGCACGCGAGCCGGCACCGGACCGACGCAAATCAGCCGAGGGTCGGGGAGGAGATCGCCGGGGCCCGGGCGCTCAACGAACTCGCCATGCGGTTGCTGACCAAGGCCCACGAGGAGATCGACCAGGCGTCCGGCCGGACCTCGCACCCCATCCACGTATAGACGTCTCTAGAGGCTCAGCACTCCCCGTACCGCCCGCACCAGCCCCTGCGCCCGCGGGTCCGCCGTCACCGTCTTGCGGAAGCCGTTGGTGACGTAGCCGAAGGCGATTCCCGTCTCCGGGTCGGCGAAGCCGAGGGCACCGCCACGCCCCGGGTGGCCGAAGGAGCCCGGGGTGAGGAAGGGCGAGGCGCTGCCGTGCAGCATGTAGCCGAGGCCGAAGCGGGTGCCGACCACCAGGACCCGGTCGGGGCCTGCCGACTCCTCGGCCCGGGCCAGTTCCACCGTCTGCGGTGTGAACAGCCGGGCCGCGCCGTCCGTGTCGCCGATCAGGGCCGCGTAGAAGCGGGCCAGTCCGTCCGCCGTCGCCATGGCGTTCGTCGCGGGGAGGGCGCTCGCCCGGTAGGCGGGATCGTTCTGGTCCGGGAACGGGGAGATCGCGGCGAACGCCCGGCGCGTGAGGGAGGCCGGGTCCTCGTAGGCCTCGGTGACCGACCGCTTGGGGCGGGCGCGCAGGCCCCCGGTCGGCTCGGCCCCCTCGACGCGGCCCACGCGTCCCACCCGGCCGGCCTCCGACTCCGGCAGGCCGAGCCAGAGGTCCAGACCCAGCGGGCCGGTGACCTGGGAGGCGAGCCAGGCCCCGGCGCCCTGCCCGGTCACGCGCCGCACGATCTCGTCGAGCAGCCAGCCGTAGGTGAGGGCGTGGTAGCCGTGGTCGGTGCCGGGCTCCCAGACAGGGGCCTGAGCGGCGACGGCTTCCGGGCCCTTCAGCGGGTCGAGGGCGTCCTGCGGGGTGAGCGGCCGGTCGAGGACCGGCAGCCCGGCGCGGTGGTTCAGCACGTGCCGGACCAGCACCCGCTCCTTGCCCCGCGCCTTGAACTCGGGCCAGTAGTGCCCCACCGGAGCGTCCAGGTCCAGCTGTCCGCGCTGGTGCAGCAGCAGGAGTACCGCGGCGGCGACCCCCTTCGTCGCCGAGCGCACGACCTGGGCGGTACCGCGCTCCCAGGGGGCCGTGCCGTCGACGTCCTTGGTGCCGCCCCACAGGTCGACGACCTTGTGCCCGTCCCGGTAGACGGCGACCGCGGCGCCCCGGTCCCCGAGCGTTTCGAAGTTCCGTACGAACGCGTCCCTCACCGGCTCGAAGCCCTCGGCCACTGTGCCGCCCACGTCCACGCCCGTACTCCTCGTCGCCTCGCCGCTGTGCCGATGGTGCTCCCTAGCCAAGCAGGATGGTCACGTCGATGTTCCCGCGGGTCGCGTTCGAGTACGGGCAGACCTCGTCCAGCAGCGGTGATCCGTCGCTCTCCTGGCTCGTCACGCGGCCATTGTCACGGACGGGCCGGAGTCGCCGGGACGGAACGCGGGTCGAACCCGAACGGCAGCTCCAGACGGTGGGCCCGCATCAGCTCCTCGTCGGAGAGCAGCTCGCCGGTCGGCCCGTCGGCCGCGATCACCCCGTCGCTGAGGACCAGGGAGCGCGGGCACAGCTCCAGGGCGTAGGGCAGGTCGTGCGTGACCATCAGCACGGTCACGTCCAGGGACCGCAGGATGTCCGCCAGTTCGCGGCGCGAGGCCGGGTCGAGGTTGGAGGAGGGCTCGTCGAGCACGAGGATCTCCGGCTCCATCGCCAGCACGGTCGCGACGGCCACCCGGCGGCGCTGGCCGAAGGAGAGATGGTGCGGCGGGCGCTCCTTGAACTCCGCCATGCCGACCCGCTCCAGCGCCCGGTCCACACGCTCCTCAAGGTCCGGGCCCTTCAGCCCGGCCGCCGCCGGCCCGAACGCCACGTCCTCGCGGACCGTCGGCATGAACAGCTGGTCGTCCGGGTCCTGGAAGACGATGCCGACCCGGCGCCGGACCTCGGCCATGTTCCGCTTGTCCACGGGCAGCCCGGCGACCTTCACCGTGCCGGCACCGCCGGTCAGGATGCCGTTGAGGTGCAGCACGAGGGTCGTCTTGCCGGCGCCGTTCGGCCCGAGCAGCGCGACCCGCTCGCCGCGCGCGACCGAGAAGTCGACGCCGAAGAGGGCCTGATGCCCGTCGGGGTAGGCGAAAGCGAGGCCGGAGACCTCCAGGGAAGCAGTCACAGGGTCCATCCCAGCAGACAGACGAGCAGCGCGGCGCAGGGGAGG
The DNA here is from genome assembly GCF_002891435.1 of Streptomyces cahuitamycinicus. Taxonomy (GTDB): domain Bacteria; phylum Actinomycetota; class Actinomycetes; order Streptomycetales; family Streptomycetaceae; genus Streptomyces; species Streptomyces cahuitamycinicus. The sequence goes on along the minus strand of NZ_POUC01000166.1, from coordinate 5,741 downwards.
GCGAGGGCGTACGACCACTGCGCCCGGGACGCGGTCACCTCGTCGATGACGGGCATGGAGCCGGCGTATCCGCGGCTGAGCATGGCCAGGTGCACCCGCTCACCGCGCTCGTAGGAGCGGATGAACAACGCGCCGGCCGACTTGGCGAGCACGCCCCAGTGCCGGACGCCCCTCGCCTCGAAGCCGCGCGACTCCCGGGCGATCCGCATACGCCGCATCTCGTCGGTGACGACGTCGCCGTAGCGGATCATGAAGGACGCGATCTGCACGAGCAGCGGCGGGAGTCTGAGGCGCTGCAGGCCCAGCAGCAGTTCGCGGAGCTCGGTCGTGGCGGCCAGCAGCACCGAGGCCGCGACGCCCAGGGTGCCCTTGGCGAGCACGTTCCAGGCGCCCCACAGGCCGTTCACGCTCAGGGACAGACCGAGGACGTCGACCCGCTCGCCCTCCGCCACGAACGGCATGAGCACCGCGAACGCGACGAACGGCACCTCGATCAGCAGCCGCCGGAGCAGGAAGCCGGCGGGCACGTGCGCGACGCACGCGACGGCCCCGAGCAGCACGGCGTACAGCCCGAACGCCCACATCGCCTCGCGCGGTGTCGACACCACGACGACCACGAAGGCGAAGACGGCGGCGAGCTTGGTGTGCGGCGGCAGGCCGTGCACGGGCGAGTGCCCGTGCCGGTACAGCTTGTGCGCGTGCCCGGCTCCCATGTCAGACGCTCGTGCCCGTCGTGCTCGTCGTGCCGGTCGTGCTCGTGGTGCTCGTCGTGGCGGTCGCGTCCTTCGCGTCCGTCGCGTCCGTCGCGTTCGTCGTGTCCGACGGGGAGGTGTCGTCCGTGCGGCGGCGCACGGCCCAGAACACGCCGGTGCCCGCGACGACCGTGACGCCCACGCCGATGACACCCGCCAGCCCTCCGGACAGGCGGTCGTCGTCGACGTCCTCGACGCCGTAGTCGGCGAGCGGGGAGTCGGCGACCGCGTGCTCCTCGGCCTTCTTGTCGATGCCGTGGTCGGTGGCGACCTTCTCCAGGCCGTCGGGGTTCGCCGAGGCGTAGAAGCTGACGAATCCGGCCAGCAGCAGGGAGGTGATCAGGCCGGCGGCCCACACCTTGCGGTGCGAGGTCCGGGAGGCGGCGGGCACGGGCTCGGGCTCGGCGCCGGGGGCGTCGACCAGTTCGCCGTTCACCCGGAGCTTGAGCTTCTGCGTCAGCCCGCGCGCCCCGTACACCAGGTCCGGGCGTACGGCGATGACCGCGCCGACGGTCAGTGCGGTGATCACGGCCTCGCCGATGCCGATCAGGACGTGCACGCCGATCATGGCGGTCGCGACCTTGCCGATCGACACGTCGGTGGTGCCGCCGATCGCGTACATCAGCGTGAAGGCCAGCGCGGCGGCCGGGACGGAGACCAGGGCCGCGACGAAGGCGGCGGCGGTGACCGACCGGCGGGTGCGGGGCAGCACCTTCACCAGGCCGCGGAAGAGGGCGTAGGCCACGACCGTCGTGACGATCGCCATGGTGGTGATGTTCACGCCCAGCGCGGTCAGACCGCCGTCCGCGAACAGGATGCCCTGCATCAGCAGGACGACGGAGACGCAGAGGACCCCGGTGTAGGGGCCGACGAGTATCGCCGCCAGCGCACCGCCGAGGAGATGGCCGCTGGTGCCCCCCGCCACGGGGAAGTTCAGCATCTGCACGGCGAAGATGAACGCCGCCACGAGCCCGGCCAACGGCGCGGTGCGCTCTCCCCCCTGTTCACGGCGTGCGCCGCGCAGGCTCACGGCGATGGCGCCCGCGGCGATCACACCGGTGACGGCGGAGGTGGGCGCATTGATGAATCCGTCAGGTACATGCACCGTTCGATGATGTGGCTTGATGCGAACGGTTTGCAAGAGCGTGACTCTCGTTTTATCTCACCCGTGATATATCCGGCCCCAGAGGCGCAATCCGGAAAATATGTGACATTGGAGAGGGAGTGGACGCACGGTTTCCACTCGGATTGCGCACGGTGAAGGGGCCGTCCGATGTCCGTAGTCGAGCAGTACGCGCGAGCCCACATCGTCTCGGACGCGGCCGTGCCGCTCGTCGACGAGCTGGAGGCGGTTCCGGTCGCCCTGCGGTACGACCCCGACCACGATCCCCGGAAGGTGCGCATGGCGCTGCCGGGGGCCGGGGGACGCGAGTGGGTCTTCAGCCGGGAGCTGCTGGAGGAGGGGCTGCGGGCCCCGGCCGGGAGCGGCGAGGTGCGGGTGTGGCCGTGCGGCCGGGTGCAGGTCGTCGTGGAGTTCCACTCCGCGCAAGGCGTTTCGGTGGTGCAGTTCGAGCGGCAGACGCTGCTGCGGTTCCTGCGGCGGACCTACATGGCCGCCGCGGAACCGGTCATTCACTGACCATCGAACCCGGTGCTCAGCCGCCCGCCTTGAGCAGGGCCGCCACGATCGGACCGGCCGTCGAACCGCCGTGTCCGCCCTGCTGGACCACGCCCGCGGCGGCCAGGTCGCCCCGGTAGGCCGTGAACCAGCCGTTCGGCTTCTTCTGCCCGTCGACCTCGGCGGACCCGGTCTTCGCGCCGACGTCGCCGCCGACCCCGGACATCGCCTCGGCGGCCGTGCCGTACGCGGCGGTGTACGCCATCAGCTCACGCAGCTGGGACAGGGTGCCCGCCGGCATCGTGCGCGCGGCCTTCGCCAGCTTGCGCCCGTCCACGTCAGGGGAGACCAGGTACGGCTGGTGGAAGGTGCCGGCCTTGACCGTCGCCGACACCGACGCCATGTTCAGCGGGTTCATCCGGACCCCGCCCTGCCCGATCAGCGATGCACCCATCTGGGCCGCCGACTGCACGGGCACCGCGCCGTCGAAGGACGGCACCCCGATCGCCCAGTTGTTCAGGCCCAGGCCGTAGACCTGCTGGGCCTCCTTGGTCAGGTCGTCGTTCTCCAGCTCCGGGGCCTGGCTGATGAAGGCCGTGTTGCAGGAGCGGGCGAAGCTCGCCTTGAAGGTGCCGTCCTTGATCTGGAACTTGTCGTCGTTCTGGAACTTCCAGTGGCCGTACGTGAAGTACTTCGGGCACGGGTGCTTCTTGTCGGCCGAGGCCAGGCCCTTCTCGATCAGCAGCGACGAGGTGATGACCTTCATCGTGGAGCCGGGGGCCAGGGAGCCCTGGAAGGCGGTGTTGAAGCCGGGGGAGGCGTTGGCGGCGGCCAGGATCTCGCCGGTCGACACCCGCACCACGGCCACCGACGACCGGGCCTTCTTCGCGACCTGCCGCTCGGCCGCCGCCTGCAGGGCCGGGTCCAGCGTGGTCTTCACCGTGCCGGGCGTGCCCTCGCTCAGCTCCAGCAGGGTCTTGTCGGAGAGGTCCTTCGCCTCGGCGGACTTTCCGCGCACCACCCGCAGTTCGATGCCGGCCTTGCCGCCGGCCTTCTTGCCGTACTTCTCGCGCAGGCCGTCCAGGATCGGGCCGACCGAGGCGTACTTCTTCGTGGTCAGTTCGCCGCCGTCCCGGTCGAGGGCCTTGACCGGGGGTGTGCCCGCCGCGCCGGTGGCCAGGGTGTCGCCGTCCCGCAGATCCGGGTGCACGACCGCCGCGTGCCAGTCGACCAGTGGCTTTCCGTCGGCGGCGCGGCGCACGACGGTCAGGGCGCTGTCGTACGCCAGGGGCTTGTCGGTGCCCTTGTAGGACACCGTGCCCTTGACGGAGAACGGCACCTTGTCGCCGGTGGGCTTGTCCGGGGTGAGGGTGACGTCCTTGATGCGGGCGTCCTTGGTGTAGCCGGTGAGCAGCGACCGGGCCGCCGACGCGTCGTCGGTGGCCGCGGCGGCCCGGTCGACCTTCCGGGACTGCCAGGCGGTGAGGAAGGCGCGGGCGGTGGTGGTGACTTCGGCCGGGGACAGCGGGCCCGTCTTCACCTTGGCCTTCTGGTCCGACGCGCGTGTCCCGTCGTCGGCGGCGGCGCCACCGTCGTACAGCGCGTAGGCACCGGCCCCGGCGCCCACGACGACCACGGCGATCATCCCGCCGATCACGGCGGGTCTGGTCTTCGGTCGCTCGGTGACGCGCCTTCTGTTGCCCACTGCTGTCCGTTCCTCCGAGATTCCCCAGGGTCCCCGTTGCCCTCAGCTGTCCCAGGGTGCAACGACGGCCACCACCCTAGAGTCCCGTGCCGCGGAGGTGAGATCAGCCACCTGTTCGTAGCACGGCTGCGACAATCGGCCCGGCCGCGTCACCGCCGTGGCCGCCCTCCTCGGTCATGGCCGCCGCCGCGATGTCGTTGCGGAATCCGGTGAACCAGCTGTTGGACCTGGCGTTGCCGTCGACCTCGGCGGAACCGGTCTTGGCGCCGATGTCACCGCCCAGCCCGGCCATGGCCTGCGCGGCGGTGCCCTGTGTGGCCGTGAGCCGCATCATCTGCTTGAGCTGGGCGGCGGTGCTCGCCCGCAGGCCCTGGGCCTGTGCCAGCTCGCGGCCGTCCAGCTGCGGCGAGACCAGGTAGGGCTGGCGGAAGGCGCCGGTGATGGCGGTCGCGGTCACCGAGGCCATGTTCAGCGGGCTCATCTGCACCTGGCCCTGCCCGATGGCGCCGGCCGCCCGGTCCGGTCCGCCGACGGCGGGGACGCTGCCGTCGAAGGAGGCGATGCCGGTCTTCCAGTTGTCCTGGCCCAGTCCGAAGCGCTGTTCGGCCTCCTGGGTCAGCGAGGCGTCCGTGAGCGGCTTCTCGTCGATGAGCTTGATGAAGGCGGTGTTGCAGGACCGCATGAAGCTGTTGGCCAGCGTCGCGCTCTCGTCGGACTTCATGCCGGTCAGGTTCTTGAACGTCTGGCTCTGCCACACGGCGGTGTCCGGGCAGGGCGCCGGGCCGTTCATCGAGGTCACGCCGTTGTCGATGAGCATCGCGGCGGTGATGATCTTCATGGTGGAGCCGGGGGCCGCCTCGCCCTGGAAGGCGGCGTTGTAGCCGTCCGTGCGGTTGTTGGCCACGGCCAGCACCTCTCCGGTGCTGGGCTTGACGGCCACCACCGACGACTGGGCGAACCGCTTGACCGCCTTCTCGGCAGCCGCCTGCGCGCTGGGGCTGATCGTGGTGGTGAGCTTGCCCGGTCTGCCCTTGGCGAGGGTGAGCAGCGGAGTGTCGGGTGCATCGTTGCCGGGGTGCCGGATGACCAGCTCGACGCCGGGGGCGCCACCGGCCTTCTCGCCGTACTTGTCGCGCAGGGCGTCCAGGACCGGTCCGAGGGAGGGGTACTTCTCCTTCGTCAGCTCGGAGCCGTCGCGGCCCACGGCCTCGATCGGAGGGGTGGCCGACTGCTCGGTGACGAGGGTGTCCTCCTTCGTCAGCTCGGGGTGCACGACGGACGGCTGCCAGTCGACCAGCGCCCGCCCGGTGGTCAGCCCGCGCACGACCTTCAGCTCGCTCTCGTAGCCGAGCGGCTTGGACTTCCCGCCGTAGGCCACCCTCGCCTTCACCGTGTACGGCACGGTGGTGCCCCGGGCCGTGCCCGGCGTGATCTTCACGTCGGTGATGTGCGCCTCGTCGCCGAAGGCGGTGAGCAGCTGCTCGGCGGCCGCGTCGTTGTTCGTGTACGAGGCCGCCGAGGCGGCGGCGCCCTTCTCCCAGGCCGTGAAGAACTTGGCCGCGGTCTCCTTGACCTCGTCCTTGCCGGGCGGCCCCGACTTCGTCTCCGCGGCCACCCCGCCCGTGCCGCCCCCGTCACCGTCGAGCGCGCCCACGATGTTGTAGGC
>NZ_POUC01000165.1 GCF_002891435.1 Streptomyces cahuitamycinicus | reverse complement strand
GCCGGGCTCCTGGCGGGCTCGACGGCGGTGCATCTGGTGGTGCACGGCCGGTGTCCGGTGCTCGTGGTGCGGGAGGAACCGCGTGCGGACGGTCCGGTCGTGGTGGGCGTCGACGGTTCCGCGGCGGGCGAGAAGGCGGTGGGCTTCGCCTTCGCCGAGGCCGCGCTGCACGGGGCCGGTCTGGTGGCCGTGCACGCCTGGACCGTGCGGACCGCGCCGATGCCCGCCGTTCGGGACGCGTCGGTGCGGTACACGAACCGGCCGGCCGCTCTCGCGCAGGGCGAGGAACGTCTTCTGGCCGAGGCGCTGGCCGGCCACCGGGAGCGCTACCCGGATGTGACCGTGCGGCAGGAAGTGGTGCACGGCGGGGCGCGCGAGGCATTGATCCAGGCGAGCCGTACCGCCCGGCTGATGGTGGTCGGCGCCCGGGGACGCGGCGGCTTCGCCGGGTTGCTGCTGGGATCGGTCAGCCAGGCCCTGCTGCCTCACGCGCACTGTCCGGTCGCGGTGGTGCGGGGCGCGGACGGGCACCGCTGACGCACGGCAGACGCCGGTCCGCGGGACGCAGTAGGGCCTTGCTTCGGCTGGGCGACCGCGGGGCGGGTCGGAGCGAACCGGGTGAGGACGGGACCGCGGACGGCGCGCAGCATCACGTAGGCGGTGACCAGGGCCCCGAGGCGCTGATCCGTCGCTCATAGCGCAGGCCCGTGCCGGGCAGCAGGACTTCGACGTCCACCCGCATCATCCCCATCAGCCGTGCGTCAGGTGTCGGCCCGGGGCAGCGGTCAGGGCCGCTGCCATGGATCTTCGGCACACACCGCCGGAGACTCGAGCCGAAGCGCCTTCGGGCGGTGCTTTGCGACTCCTTTACAGTTGGTGTAGAGGCAGGCAATCCTGTTTCCACCCACTGTCTGTATGTGTGTTTCGAGAAGGAGCGAAGTTCCCCCGATGGGTGAGCCTCCCAGTACCAGCCGTGCCATTCCCCGCCGGACCCATGCGATTGAGGGAGCGGGGGTGGCACGGTGACCGAGGTCCTGCTGCTTCTGCTGGCCCTCCTCCTCACACTGGCCTGCGCGGTGTTCGTCGCGGCCGAGTTCTCGCTGGCCACCGTTGAACGCGGTGACCTGGAGCGTGCCGCAGAGGCCGGCGAGCAGGGCGCCGAGGGCGCGCTGAAAGCCGTACGCGGATTGACCCTCCAGCTCTCCGGCGCCCAGCTGGGCATCACCGTCACTTCGCTGGTGATCGGCATGCTCGCCGAGCCGTCCCTCGCGGCGCTGCTGCGCGGCCCGCTGCGGGCGATCGGCCTGGGCGGTGCCGCCTCGTCGGTGGCGACCGTGCTGGGTGTGGTGGTCTCCACGGTCGTGCTGATGGTGGTCGGTGAGCTGGTGCCGAAGAACTGGGCGATTTCACGGCCGCTGGCGGTCGCGAAGGTGGTCGCGGGTCCGCAGCGCGCGTTCACGGCCGCGTTCGGTCCGTTCATCGGGCACCTGAACGGCACCGCGAACCGTTTCGTACGTCGCTTCGGTCTTGAGCCGGCCGAGGAACTGGCCTCCGCCCGCACCGCCGAGGAGTTGGGTGCGCTGGCCCGGCACTCGGCCGCCGAGGGGGCCTTGGAGGCGGACTCCGCCGAGCTGTTCGTGCGGACCCTTCACCTCAGTGAGCTGACGGCGGAGAACGTGATGACGCCGAGGGTCGACGTCAAGGCCCTGGAGGTCCACGCGACGGCCGCCGATGCCGCGAATCTCTCCCACGCGACCGGGCTGTCCCGCTTCCCGGTCTACCGCGACAGCCTGGACGAGGTGGTGGGCACCGTCCACATCCGGGACGTGCTCGCCCTGGAGCCGGAGAAGCGGGCCGGTACGACGGTCACGGAGCTGACCACCGAGCCCCTGCTGGTGCCCGACAGCCTCACCGCGGACCGGCTGCTGGAGCGGCTGCGCGAGCACCGCACCATGGCCGTGGTCATCGACGAGTACGGCGGCACGGCGGGCGTGGCGACCGTGGAGGACATCGTCGAGGAGGTCGTCGGTGAGGTCCGTGACGAGCACGACCCCTTCGAGGCACCCGACCTGGTCCCCGCCCCGGCGACGCGGGACGGGCGCGCGGTGTGGGAGGCGGACGGCAGTGTCCGCATCGACCAGCTCACGGACATGGGACTCACCGCACCGGAGGGGCCGTACGAGACGGTCGCCGGGCTTGTCGCCACCCGACTGGCCCGCATCCCGGACAAGGGGGACGTCGTGCACCTCGACGGCTGGCAGCTCGAGGTGCTGGAGGTCGAGCACCACCGCGCCGACCGGATACGCATCACCGAGTCGGCCGCCACATTGCCCGCCCAGCTCATGGAGGAGGCCCGGTGACCGCGCTGCAACTGGCCATCGGCGCCCTGACGCTGCTGACCAACGCGTTCTTCGTCGGAGCCGAGTTCGCCCTGATCTCCGTGCGCCGCAGCCAGATCGAACCGCGCGCGCAAGCGGGCAACAAGCGAGCCCGGATGACGCTGTGGGCACTGGAACACCTCTCGGCGATGATGGCCACCGCCCAGCTCGGCATCACCGTCTCCTCGCTGGTGCTGGGAGCGGTCGCCGAGCCCGCCATCGCACACCTGATGGAGCCCGGCTTCGAGGCGGTGCACCTCCCGCACGGCCTGGTGCACCCGGTCGCATTCGTCATCGCGCTCACCCTCGCCACGTACCTGCACATGCTGATCGGGGAGATGGTGCCGAAGAACATCGCGCTGGCCGCCCCCGTGCCCAGCGCGCTGCTGCTGGGTCCGCCCCTGGTGGCGCTCACCCGGGCGCTGCGGCCGTTCGTGTTCGGGATCAACGCCTTCGCCAACGCCCTGCTCAAGCTGCTGCGCGTCGAGCCGAAGGACGAGGTCGAGTCGGTCTTCACCGACGACCAGCTCGCCCGCATGGTCCTCGACTCCAGCGAGGCCGGACTCCTCAGCCCGGCCGACGGCGAGCGACTGCGTGACGCACTGGAGCTGGGCACCAGGCCGGTGGGCGAGATCGCGGTCCCGGCGCAGCGGATGCGCACCGTCGATCACACGATCACCCCCGCCCGGCTGGAACGGCTGGCCGCCGAGGCGGGCTTCTCCCGCTTCCCGGTCACCGGCCCCGACGGCACAGTCCTGGGCTACCTGCACATCAAGGACACCCTCGGCCTGACCGACCGCGACCGCCCCTTCCCGCGCGCCGCGCTGCACAAGGTCACCCGCGTGCGCATCGACACCCCGCTCGACGACACCCTCACCGCACTGCGCGCCGAGGGCAGCCATCTCGCCGCCGTCGTCGGGGAGGGCGGCAAGGTCATCGGCTTCGTGACCATGGAGGACGTGCTGTCCGAGCTGGTCGGACCGGCGGCTCCGGCCACCGCGTGACCGCCGGGCCGCCTCGTGCGCGCCCCCGCGCAGGGCGGCCCGGTTCGTGTGTGCCCAACTGGCGTGGAGCGGTCGCACAGGGATGTTGATCAGGGTGCTGACGATGTTCCGTGCTCACGCCACAGCCGTATTCGCTGGTACCCGAGCGACGTCGCCACTGGCGCCGTCATCGGCCTGGGCACCGCCTGGCTCGTCCACTCCGCTCCACGCTTGCTGCTGCGTCACCGGCGTCAGTGGCAGCGCCTCTGCCGAGCGGACACGATCGCCGGGAAGGTGCAGCCGGGTCCGAGCGGTGCGGGTGGTCGTAGCCGTGTCCTGCACGGCCCCTTCGGGTACTCGCGCCCAGACCAGGCGGGCGGACACCTGTGCGGCCCGCCCGGCACGGACCAGGCACGAATCAAGGAGAGTCCACAGCGATGACCCAGCCGTCTCACGACGAACAGACCACTGCTGGCTCCGAGGGACTGCGCGAGGGGGTCGAGGAGACCCGTCAGGGGCTCGGGAAGACGCTTGAGGCGCTGGCAGCCAAGACCGATGTCAAGGCCAAGGCTCAGGAGAAGGCAGCCGACATGAGGCAGCAGGCAGGTGTGAAGGCCGGGCAGTTGAAAGAGCAGGCCACTGAAGCCGCGCACCAGGTGCAGGACAAGATGCCGGATCCGGTGAAGGAGAAGGCGGCTCACGCCACCGAGCAGGCAAGGGCCACGACTGCCCGGGCCGGGCGTCTACTCCAGGAGAAGGCGCCCGAACCCGTGCGGCAGAAGGCAACCCAGGGGGCGCGGGCAGCGCGGGACAACCGGACGCTGCTGCTGGCGGCAGGCGTTGGTGCGGCCCTCGTATGGCTGGCATGCTCCCGCGGGAAAGGGTGAGCAGATGGAAGCCTCGAAGATCGCCGGAAAGTGGACCGGCTGAGCAGTCCCCGATATCTCGAATTGCATATCGACCGCAGACCACAGCGCCACGCCCCCTCATCAAGCGGCGTGGCGCCGCTGCGCCCCGGGTGTGATTCGTGCGCTGGAGTATCACGCTCTCCGTGGACCAACCGCGGATGACGGCGGGTGCCGGCATGACGTGGTGCGTCAGAAGGGCGGAACAGGCGCTCCTCCCACCAGGCCACACCGACCAGCAGCCTCCCAAGCGTGGGCAGCAACGACACGGCCACAGCGCCCCTCCTGCGGCAATGACAGCTTCGCGCCAACTCCAGTTCGCTTTTCAGGCTCTCTTGACCCGCAAAGGCTCGGTTGACCCCGCAAACGACTTTGCCGAGTTAACGTGCTTCTTGACTGATCTTTGACCGGCCGTTGGTGCACGCATAAAGGTAATGGGCGGCCTTGAGGGGGGCGCATGTTCCGAGGTGTGAGGTCACGGGCTGTCGTTTCGCTCTCGCCGCCGTCCTGCTCGTCCTCCCGTTCTTCGGATCCACGGTGCCCTTCGCGTCCGCGTACACAGCCCGTCATATCAAGGCCAAAGCCGTTGCCTATGAAGGCAAGCACCTCGGTCGCCCACGAGCCGACCACGCCCCGCCTCTCGTACCACGGCACGTCGAGATGGACGTCCGCCTGCTCACCGGCCGCTTCGCAGGTGTTCCGCTGCTGAGCAGAGAGAACCCCACACCCCTGCCCGGTAAGTCCGACGCGCACCCCACGGCGCGCCAGGAGGTCCTCACACCATGCAATCCCTCATCGACAACGCCCGCTTATTCGGACAGCGCCCTGAGGAGTCCGCTCGTATCGAGGGCGAGCCGCTCCCGGGGCCGTTCATCATCTGCTCCGACTCCCATGTCGTACACGCTCTGATCAAAGGCGCTCGGCCCGCCGAGCTCTTCGAAGTGCGGAACGCGGGCAGCCCCGTCCCGCCGTACGCCTCTGTCATCCCTACCGGCCGGCACTGCGAGGTCCCGAGCGGAAACGTGCGGGCACACCGCATGGAGGCCGACACCTTCGAGATCCCGTGCGGGAGTTGACGAACATGCTGTCCAAGTTCCCTTACCTGCGTCAGGACTTCCTCGCGTCCGTCGTCGTCTTCCTGGTCGCGGTGCCGCTGTGCGTCGGCGTGGCGGTCGCCTCCGGTGTCCCGGCCGAACTCGGCCTCATCACCGGCATCGTCGGCGGCCTCGTCACCGGGTTCATGCCCGGCAGCAGTCTGCAGGTCTCCGGACCCGCCGCCGGTCTGACCGTGATCGTCTTCGAGGCCGTCAGCGAATTCGGCGTGGGCACGCTCGGCGTGATCGTGCTGTTCGCCGGTCTGCTCCAGCTCGCCATGGGCTTCTTGAGGATTGGCCGCTGGTTCCGGGCGATTTCCGTCTCCGTCGTCGAGGGCATGCTCTGCGGTATCGGATTGGTGATCATCGCCGGTCAGATCTACTCGGCGGCGGGCCTGAAGGCCCCTGAGTCCGGCATCGGCAAGATCGCGGGCCTGCCCGGGGCGTTCGCCGACGCGCTCGGCGACACCGAGGCCCTGACCTCCCTCGCGATCGGCGCGGGCACCATCGCCGTCATCGTGCTGTGGAGGAGGATGTCCAAGGCGGTGCGGGCCGTGCCCGGCGCCCTCGCGGCAGTCCTGCTGGCCACGGTCGCCACCATCGCCCTCGACCTCCCGGTCGCCACGGTCCAGGTCGAAGGTCTGCTCGGCGTCGTCCAGCCGCCCGGCACCGAGGCCCTCGGCGAGCTGGCCGCCCCGGCGATCTGGGGCACCATCATCGCGTTCGCGCTGATCGCCTCCGCGGAAAGCCTGTTCAGCGCGGCGGCCGTGGACCGGCTCCACGACGGTCCACGCACCGAGTACAACAAGGAGATGATCGCCCAGGGCGCGGGCAACACCGTGTCCGGTCTGCTCGGCGCGCTGCCGATGACCGCGGTGATCGTGCGCAGCTCCGCCAACGTGGCCGCCGGTGCGAAGACCAAGGCGTCCCGAGTGCTGCACGGCGTGTGGCTGTTGCTGTTCGCCGCCGCGATGCCGTGGGCCCTGGCCCTGATCCCGATCCCCGCCCTGGCCGGCATCCTCATGCACGCCGGCTGGAAGCTGATCCCGTTCCGGCAGGTCGCGGCGCTGTGGCGGGACCACAAGGGCGAGGCGCTGATCCTCGTGATCACGGCCGTGTCGATCGTCGCGGTGAACATGTTCGAGGGTGTGCTCATCGGTCTGGCCCTGGCGATCGTCAAGACGGCCTGGGAGGCGTCGCACGTCAAGCTGGAGGTCATAGACAAGGGCGCAGGACCGATCCAGGTCTACGTGTCGGGCAACGCCACGTTCCTGCGGCTGCCGAAGATCCTCGACAGCCTGGAGAACCTCCCGCAGGACCGCCCGGTCGAGCTGGACCTGTCGGGCCTGCACCACCTCGACCACGCCTGCCGTACGGCACTGGAGTCCTGGGCGGAGCGGCACAGCGCGGTCGGCACGGAACCGGTGAAGGTCACCGAGCCGGTGAAGGCCACATCTGCCAAGAATGCCACGGCGGACACGAGACACCGTTGAACAGCCGGGCGGTGCACACCACCCGCGTACCGCCCGGCGGCCCGCCTGCATCCGCTCTTACGGGCACGGATTGGGCACGGATTCGAAGGACGGCGAGCAGAGCGGGGGCACGATAGGGCTCTGTTATGGGCCCGGCTGGCAAGGGTGTCCAGTTCTGGACGGCCTTCGCGAGTGCACAGGTCTTCCGGAGAAGTGCGCTCCTGCCAGGGGATCGACTGTCGGGCTTCCTCGGAACGGCCGACGACTCGGCGCCGGCTCACTTGCCGGTTCGGGCCCGTAGGTGGGCCCACGGCTGGGCGGCGGGTGGCGTTGCCACAGCGGGGCCGCAGGACCGGGGTCCCCTTCGGAAGTGCTGATCTGCCCCGCTCGGCCTTCTCGTGGGCGCCGGCGATGCCGGGTCGGCAGCAAACGTGCGACGTCCCGGTCGGAGCACGTGGCCCTGGAAGGGACTCCCGCGAGCTGGGCTGAGGACACGGACGGCCGCTCGCGCCCGCGTTCAGCCGGTTCGCCAGGCCGACCCGAGGGCCGTCCGGTTGGCGCGTAGAAGATCGTCCAAATCCGACTCGTAGAGCGAGTCCGGCACGTTGTCGGAGAAGATCTCCAGGACGCAGGGGCCGCGGTAGCCGACGCTGTGGGCGGCGTGCAGCAGTTGGCCCACCGGGATGTCGCCGGTGCCGACGCCGCGCCGGTCCATCCGCGAGCGGGGTGTGCGCCAGTCGCTGACCTGGAGCAGGAAAAGGCGGTCGGGAGCGTCGGCGAGGCGGGGGACGAGATCCGGGTCCTGCCACAGGTTCCACAGGTCGAGGCAGACGCCCACGTTCTCACGGTCGACCTCCTGGACGATGTCGAGCGCCTGCCGGTAGGTCCAGATGGCGGTCTCCGCGTTGAGCAGGACGGGGTTGAGGGGTTCCAGCGCGATCCGTACGCCGTGGTCGGCGGCGATGTCCGCCAGTTCGCGGTGATGAGCGACGACCTGACGGATCGCCTCGTGCAGGTTCCCGTCGGGCGCCGGCCCGGTGTTCGTGACGAAGGCCGCGCCCGGGGCGAACGGTGCGATCAGCTCCACGCTGCGGCGGAAGCGGTCCAGCCGGTCGCGCCGGGCGGCGGGGCCCGGCTGGGTCTCGCTGGGGAACACGGTCCGTACGACGGGCTGGACCGAGCTGATCGGCAGTCCCGCCTCGGCGACCGAGGCGAGCTGTGCCTTGGCGCGGTCATGGTCGTTGTGGAGCTTGGTCTCACACAGTTCGATCGCTTCGACACCGAGGTCGGCGTAGTGCGTCAGGTCCTCCTCGAAGGACCAGGGCATGGTGGTGAACTGGTTGACGCCGTAGGGGAAGGGGAACGGAGGTGTGGGGCTGCTCATACGAGTACTTCCGTGTCGTTCCTGCTGTCGGTCAGGAAGCCGGTGACCGTGCGGTGGAACTTCTCCGGCTCGTCGAAGAACAGGGCGTGGCCGCTGTGCTCGAAGAAGACGGTCCGGGCTCCCGGGAGCGCCTCGCCGACCCAGGCGGGGCCCTGCCAGGGGAACACCCGGTCCTGACGTGCCACCAGGACCAGGCTGGGCAGCCGGGTCGTGGGCAGCAGGTCGCGCCAGTCGTGGCGGGTGTGGTCGGCCATCAGGGCGTTGCGTGCGTACGTGGGTGACTTGGCCATCTCGGCCAGGAGCAACTCCCGCTCCCGCGGGGTGGGCTCGCCCGCGAAGATGGTGTCGATCTGGTCCTCGTCGAAGGCCGGGGGATCGCACGTGAGCTGGGTCTGCAGAGCGGCCAGGGAGGGCTCGTCGTAGCAGGTGGCGTGTGCGTGCGGCCAGTCCGGCGCGTAGTACTGGCGGGGTGCCTGCTGGACGTACACCGCGCGGGCCAGGCGGTGGCCGCCGAACAGTTCCAGATAGCTCCAGATGACCGGGCAGCCGAGAGACCAGCCCAGGACGGTGACCTCGCGCAGGTCGAGTTCTTCGAGAAGGTCGAACAGGTCCTTGGCCAGCCTCGACACCCGGTAGCCGTGGCGGGGTTTGCCGGAGTCGCCGTGACCGCGCAGATCGACGGTGATGACGCGTGCGTGTTCGGCGAGGGCGTCCACGTTGCGGGTGAAGAAGCGGCCGCTGAAGCCCCAGCCGTGGAGCAGGAGGAGGGGAGGGCCGGTGCCCTGTTCCTCGTAGTGCATCTCGACGCCGTCGCTGGTGGTGATGGTGCCCATGGATCTCCTTCTACGTGCCTTCTACGTGAGTGGGGCGGCGAGGCCCTCACCGAGCGCGGCCACGGCAGCGGCCCCGTGCCCCGCCGCGAGCAGGGGCGTGCGGATGTCCTGCTCCGGTTCGGGCAGGTAGCCGAGGAGGACGTCGGCGGGCCCCTTGATCCGTACGCGGCCCAGCGCGGCCGGCAGCAGCAGGCTCCGGGCACGTCCGAGCCGCTCGGACCGGCCACCGGACTCCACGGTGACCGGAGCACCGACGTTGCTGACCACCAGCGCGGTGGAGAAGTCATGCACCAGTGGGGCCGTGGTGCCCGCCCGCCACCGCTCCAGCGCGAAGTACGGGCCGGCGCACAGCACGGTGCGCTCAACCCCGTCGTCGACCTGGACGCTCAGGCCGGAGTGGAACTCGGGGCGTGGACCGGGACGCCACTCGTCGAGCAGCCGCCCGAGGTTGGCGTGCCACTCCTCGTCGTCCAGTTCCGAGTCGTCCTCCATGTGCCGGCGCATGGCGTGCTGCTGGATGTCGGAGGTCTGCTCGATCTCGTAGGCGAGGGTGCCGGGGCCGAAACTGTGCAGGGTGCCGCCAGGCACGTAGACGGTCTGCCCGGCCCGCACCGGAAGCCGGCGCATGACCGCGTCGAAGTCCTGTGCGAGCAGGGCCCGGTGCAGTGTGTCCCGGTCCACACCGGCCTTCACCCCCACCAGGGCGGTGGCTCCCGGAGCCGCGTCGAGGACGTGCCACGCCTCTGTCTTGCCGTGGGGCTCGCCCTCCAGCCGGCGCGCGGTGTCGTCGTCGGCGTGCAGATGGACCGGGAGGGCACCGGTGCCGTCGATGAACTTGGTCAGCACCGGGAAGCGCGGACCGCGCCACCCGCGCCCCACGAGTTCGTCGGGGTGGTCCTCGACGAGCCGGCGCAGCGGGCGGCCGGCCAGCGAGCCGTCCGCGACCCGTGCTCCCTCGCCGTCCACATCGCTGACCTCCCAGGCCTCGGCGATCCGGCCGTCGGGCAGGCCGGTACGGCCCAGCCGTTCGGCGAGGGCCCGGCCGCCGAAGACGTGCTGCTTGACCGGGGTGGTCAGCCGCAAGGGGTACCAGTCCACGGCCACTCCTGATTCCTGAATGTGTAGCTTTCCTGACGACGTGTCAGAGGATGGGCTGGCCGCCGGTGACGGCGATGCGCGCACCCGAGACGTACGCGGCCTCGTCCGAGGCGAGCATGACGTACACGGGGGCGAGTTCGGCCGGCTGCCCGGCACGCCCCAGCGGTGTCTGGCCGCCGAAGTCCTCGACCTGCTCGGGCGGCATGGTGGCGGGGATCAGCGGAGTCCAGATGGGCCCCGGGGCGACGCTGTTGACCCGGATGCCCCGCTCGGCGAGCGACTGGGACAGGGAGCCGACCATGTTGGCGATGCCCGCCTTCGTCGCGTTGTACGCCAGCAGGCCCGGCGGCGGCGAGTCGGAGTTCACCGAGGTGGACGCGATGATCGACGCACCCGACTTCATGTGTGGCACCGCCGCCTTGGTGAGGTGGAACATGGCGCTGAGATTGGTCGCCAGCGTGTGGTCCCACTCCTCGTCGGGGATCTCCTCGATCGAGTCGCGGAACATCTGGAACGCCGCGTTGCTGACCAGGACGTCGATGCGGCCGAACGTCTCGACGGCCCGGGCCACGACCTCCCGGCAGTGGGCGGGATCGCTCAGATCACCGGGCACCAGAACCGCCTCGCGGCCGGCCTCCTCCACCCAGCGCGCCGTGTCGCGGGCGTCGTCCTCCTCCTCGTTCAGGTGCGAGAGGAGCACATCGGCGCCCTCGCGGGCGTAGGCGATCGCGACGGCCTTGCCGATACCGCTGTCACCACCGGTGATCAGGGCCTTCTTCCCGGCCAGCCGACCTGATCCGCGGTAGCTGTGCTCACCGTGGTCGGCCTTGGGCCGCAGGTCCGCTTCGGTGCCCGGAGGCTGCTGCTGCTGGGCGGGCTTGGACATGGGGAAATCCCCCTCTTCTCTCATCGCGGGGATCGCTGCACCGGCTGGAGGCGGCGCCGCCGTACCCGAACGAAGGCCGCGTCAAAGTACGGCAGAGGGATGGGCGCCGGTGCGCCTGTCACGCCGACCGGGGTACCCGGGGCGCCTGGCCGGAAACCAGCCCCTACGGCAGGCGTACGACGCAAGGAGAGCCGATGGCCCCGCCCCGCAACCGTGCACAGGACGACCACCAGGGGAGGGGTAAGGGACACTCCGGGAAAGCGTCGCCGGCCTCGCAGAGCTGTCGGGACCCGGCGCCGCCCTGCTGCCGGAGGTGCGGAACCCGCGCACCTCCTCGGCCGTGGGGATTGTGACCGCGCTCGGCGCGCCGGAGGGCTGCCAGGTTCCTCTGTAGCCTGGCGGCGCTGTACGTCGGGGGTAGCTGACCGTGGAGAACATCCTGTCCGTGGCCATCGGGGCCGCTATCGGCCTCATAGGGGCAGTGTTCGGTTCGTGGTTCACCACGCGCCGACAGGGCCGCATGTGGCTCCGCGAGCAGAGGCTCAAAGCCGGAATCGGCCCCAACACGGCCGTAGTTCAGCTGCTGGACCACCTGAAGGAAACACAGCTGCGGGCGCCACCAGCAGCCGGACCAAGTATGCGCACGGCGCCTGCGCCGAGCGGACCGCATCGCCTCTCCGGCTTGCCTGGAGTGTCTGTCGCGACTGCACACGCCGGGATCCGGCACTGAAACGTGGACCCGCGAATGTTGGTGACGTATTTTTCTATATATATCACCAACATTGTGCGGGAGGTGCTGCATGTCTGTGACCCAGATCGACATCGACGACGACGCCTTGGAGCGTGCCATGGCGCTGGCCAAGGTCAGGACCAAGAAGGAGGCGGTCAATCTCGCTCTGCACTTCTACGCTGAGCAGCAGGAGCGTGCGGCGCGCATCAGCCGCCACTTCGAGCGTGCGCGTGAGTGGGGTGCCGTTGAGGACGCCGAGCGCCTGCACCGGGCGGAGAAGCACAGCCGGTGATTTACCTGCTCGACACATCCGGCCTGGTCCGGCTGCTCCGCGACCCAGGACTGCAATCGGCCTGGCACGACGCGATCGACGCAGGAGCGATCGCGTCCTGCTACGTGCAGCGCGCTGAGTTTCTCCACAGTGCCCGGAACGGACGCGAGTACGACGAGATCGCGGAGATGTTCACAGACCTCTACGCCGACGTCTCGGTGCCGAAGAACGCGGGGCGCTGGATTGGCGCGGTCCAACACCGTATGGCCCAGGCGGGGGAGCATCGCAGTGCCTCGGCCGTGGACCTCGTCATCGCTGCCACCGCGGCCCATCACGGCCTGGCCGTCCTCCATGCCGATGCCGACTACGGCGCTGTTGCTCGACACGCATCCGACCTGACCGAGCACAACATCCACGACATCGCCTGAACCGCGTTGTCGCCCGACAGGTTGCGGACAGGGACGTTCTGCGAACGCCTGGCCTTTGCTCTGCGGCCGGCTGACCCGCGGCACGAGATCATCAGCGGCCTGAACAGCTCTACCGCGACTACACCGGTGACACGTCAGGGTCGGCGAAACTCGCCAACTGAGGCCCTCAGTCACACCGGTTCGGGGGGCGCTCACATATGCGCGGGGTCCCACGCGCGCCGTCCAGCGCATCCGCGTTCAGTCTCACCACCGTGCGCCCCCGATCGGGTCCTGCTCCGACCAGCCCGACGAGTCGGCGTACGAGTGTGCCGTGCCCGGCCAGTAGCCCTCGGGACGCTGCCACGCCTTCACGGATGCACAGCGACGGCTCCTTCCCGCTGCGGGCGCAGTGGGAAGGAGCCGTCGGTCGGCCGCCTGGACCGCTCGCGTCAGCGGGTGCCGAGCAGGGCGCACCAGGTGTCCGGGCCGATGACGCCGTCGACCTGCAAGTCGTGGTTCTGCTGGAAGGCGACCGCCGCCGACTTCGTCTTCGACCCGAACTCGCCATCGGCCGTGAGGCCGTAGCCGTAGACGTTCAGCTGCGTCTGCGCTGCCTTCACCGCCTGACCGGACGAGCCGTACTGCACCGTCCTGATCAGCTTTGACCAAGTGTTCGGGCCGATGACGCCGTCAGCGGCCAGGGACTGGGACTTCTGGAACTGGATCGCCGCCGAGCGGGTGTTCGGGCCGAAGATGCCGTCGGCCTCTAGCGTGTAGCCCCGTGCGGTCAGCAGCTGCTGGGCGGACCGCACGTCCGCGCCCTCGGAACCGCTCTGGAGGATCGGCCAGGAGACACCCGGGGACGGGAGCTCCCCGCCGCCACCGCCATCACCCAGTTTGACCGGGCGGAAGGGGGCGTAGTTGTCACTGCCGATCCCGTAACTGAGCTGCCGGTGGGTCGTGCCGTACGTACCGCGCTGTTCGTACGCCCAGTAGGCGCTGTGCGACGTGTTGGCCCACTTCTCGAAGATCACTACATGACGGAAATCGCCGTCAGTGGTGCTGTAGTCGATCAGCAGGTCTCCCTTCTTGAGCTGAGTCATGCTGCTGAGCCGCGTGGTGACGCCGTTTCGCGAGTCGGCCAGCCCGACGGTGTTCAGGCCCGGCTTCCCCAGTCCAAGTGCCATGGAGACATAGCCGGAGCAGTCCTGGCGGTAGCCGTCCTTCCAGGTGCGCTCCATGCTGTAGGGGACCGGGGCTCCGTTGTTGGCCGTGAGCCAGGTACGGGCCCGGTTGATCATCGTGTCGGGCGAGAGCGTGGCTGTGGCTGAGGCCATGGTCGACGGCGAGCCGGCCTGGGTGACGAGCTTGCTGTCGGCCTCGGGCTCGGGCCCGTAGCCGGTCTCCTTCTGGGCGGCGACCGTCGCCGGCTTCGAGGAGTCGGTGTCGGCGAGCGACGGTGTGACGGCGATTGCGGCCGCGACACCTCCGGCGGCGACACCTATGAGCGTGACCTGCGCGCGGCGCGCGAGTCGGCTGCGAAGAGACATGATTCCCCGTATCCCGTTTCTTTGTTGTGGCACGCCGAGCCGGGCGGGCCGACCCGGGCTCGGAATGCTTGTCGTTCACCGAGTGCCGCCTGCGGCCCTTGACGGGTCATCACGACGGCAAGGATTGCTGCCCGGGCCCCTGCGTTGTCGAGAAGGACGGGACCAGCCAGGCGGTTTCGTCCGGATCACCGGGTGGACCGGAGGGGACGCACGCGGCCCGTCCTCTCCCCCGAAGGAGGACGGGCCGCGGCATGTCCGTGCTGTCGGTCAGGTCAGCAAGCAGCCGCCGGGGCAGACATCGGCCGCCCGCTTGAACGCGGCCTTGGTCCCGGATCCGGCGACTCCGTCGATCGGACCGGTGTAGCCGTAGAACCTCTTGAGGTAGCGCTGCAACGCCTTCACCGTGTTGGGTCCGACGATTCCGTCGATGCTGTCCGTGTAGCCGTAGTGCTCCTCGAGGAAGCGCTGCATCGCCTTCCAGCTGTTGGTGCCGAGCTGCCCGTCGATCACGCCGGTGTACCTCCAGCGAGCCTTCAGCGCACGCTGGACGTCCTTGGCCTGCGCTTCGCTCAGGCCGAGATTGACCACGGCGAGCGGCGCGACGGCCTCGGCACTCACCGCCTGCTCCTTGACCTGCGCGGGAGCCGCCATGGCCGTTCCCGCGGTCGCCAGGCCGCCGGCGGCGATCCCGACCGCGGTGGTGACACTGACGAGTGCCTTGGTGAGAGCTCGCATGCTGTTTCCCTCCGTTGACGTGCGTTGGCCGGAACCGACCGCACCGGCCGGCTCCGGCAACGAGACTGCGGGTTCGGCGCGTTGTCCGGCCACAGCTGACGCAGAAGTGACCTCATCCCGGGACGTCCCGCGCGCTGACCTGCTGAGACGCAGCCCGCTGAGTCCCTGCGGCGGGACTGCGGCGGGACTGCGGCGGGACTGCGGCGGGACTGCGGCGAGAGGGAACGGCTGATTCCGCGCCAGGACGGGGTCGCACCGCGACGGCGTGCCCGCCCTGTGATCCCCGTGACCGCTGATGCAGAATGAGGCCGGGACACGGGGGGACCGGGTCTGCGGTCCCGAACGCGAGTGGGGGAAGCGTGTCGCGCTGGAAGGAACTGCCCGCAGAACTGCATCCACACGTCCGCCAGTTGATCGTGCGACTGCGCAGGCTGAAGGACGGCAGCGAACTGAGCACGCGGCAACTGGCCGCGAGGACCGGGTACAGCGCGAAGTCGTGGCAGCGATATCTGAACGGCAGGTCCCTGCCGCCGCGGGAGGCCGTCGAGGCGATGGCCCGTATCGGCGGTGACGATCCGACCCGGCTGCTGGCACTGCACGAGATCGCCGTCCAACGCTGGGCAGAGGGGCGGGCGGTCACCACCGGCGCCCCCGAGAACCCCGCCGCGACACCGGCGGACACCCCCGCGAAGCCGCAGCCCCACGGGCGCCATCTGCGCCTCGCGGTCACGGCGGGAGCCGTGGTCACGGTGCTGTCCGTCTCCGTGGCGCTCGTGCTGGCGGTGCGGCTCACCGAGGCCCGTGCCCAGCTCGCGCGCGACCGCGACGGCGCTGTCGCGACCGCCCCGGCCACCTGGTCGGAGTCCATGGTGCCGGTCGTCTACACCTGTCGGCTGGAGCAGCGTGACGGCCGCTGGTACGCGGGCCTGAGCAGGACCACGGACCTCCTCCTGTCCAACACCCACGTGGGGCTCGAAGTGGCCGAGGCACAGTGCCTGCTGCGCCGGGCGGGCGCTGCGCCAGGGGACATCGACGGCGTCTTCGGCCCGATGACGCGGCGAGCGGTCGAGCGCACGCAGAAGCGGAACGGACTGGTCGTGAACGGAGTCATCGACCCGCCCACCTGGCAGGCCCTGCGGGAGGCGGATCCGAAGTGACCGCGGAACACACCCGGCTGATCGCGGCGCTGCGGGAGCTGCGGGCCGGCGCGGGGCTGAGCCTGGCGGCGCTGGCGGAGCGGACGGCCTACAGCAAGTCCTCGTGGGAGCGCTACCTCAACGGTAAGTCCCTGCCTCCTCGCCAGGCCGTACGGGAACTGTGCCGGCTCGCGAACGAACCGGACGGGCGGCTGCTGGCCCTGTGGGAGATCGCCGAGTCGCACTGGAGCGGACGCGCGGTGGCCCCCGTACC
>NZ_POUC01000164.1 GCF_002891435.1 Streptomyces cahuitamycinicus | reverse complement strand
TGGATGACCAACGAGGCCCCCGAGCAACGTGATTGAGACGTCAGACATCTCGATCAACAGCCCGGGGGCCTCGCTCGTTGCGCTTCACGGCCCATCACCCGATCGGTGGCCAATTCGAAGAAGCTCACTGATCCAACTAGGACGCCGCCACCAGGCTCGATCCCAGACTAACCACTACCAGGGGCAAGCCACTCAGGCAGGAAGATCGCAATCTACAGCTGATGTACTCGACAGTACCTTGGTCGAAGTGTCCCCTCATCGACAGTCGAAGCGGCATACTGGCGCAGCTACAAGCCGGAGGGGGAACTAGATGGCCGACGCGACTACGTCCAGAAACGTGAACGAGCCTGATGGCGACGGAAATGGAGGAAATCAGCCACCGGGGGGTCTCGGGACTCCAATGAAGACACTACTTGCAGGCGCGGTGCTCGCTGGAGTAGTAGGGGGAGTCACGGGTGTAATAGAGAATATGTTTAGCGCGACAGTTGATTACGGAAAAGGCCTGCTATCTCCGAATGATCCGGCTGGCGATGTGCCCATTACAGCTCAAGCGTCGGCCCTTGATCCTGAGGATACATGCGGTGGGGGCGGAGGAGTGGTATATCTAAAACCGCCAACCCTTCCAATCATTAAGCAAGAATTTGAGAAGCGCTGGTCTCCGGAACACCCCTCGTATTATCTGGATTCCAAGTTCAATGCACGTCATGAGGCCAAGGCGGCTAACTACACCATCGTAAACCTACTAATTCAGGGGAAGGGTACGGAGGCTGTCACGATTAAGAACGTAAAGATCAAACCCGTCAAGGTGCAGCCTGCTCCGAAAGGACTCCGGCTGAGGATTCTAGGCCAATGCGGCGATGCTAATATGAGTAGGTTCTCCGTCGACCTCGATGCACGGGAACCAAGGCTCAAGTTCAAGGACGGCAGAAATGACAGTGGGCAGGAGAGGAAGAGCGGGTTTCCGTATCGCGTCACGAAAGGTGACCCCGAGTCGCTAGTTGTCGTGCCTGTCACCAACGTAAGTCACTACCGCTTCAAACTCCTTGTGGAATGGGAAACCGGAGATGCGTCGGGTGTGTTGGAAGTGGGTGACAGAAAGCGCGACAGCGAGCCATTTGAGGTTGTCGCTGGCTTGCCATCACCGAAGTATATGATTCAGCCAGACCTGAAGATACTTCCGCACAAAGAATCGAGGATCACCGATCCTTTTGAATTGATCGACATTCCGAGCGAAGACTAGAGACATTCAATGGCTAAAGTTACGGTACTGTTCCGGTCCTGACCAACACCCTCGGGAGTGAGGGCAGGGAAAGTCGGCCGTCGTCGCCAATGTTCTTCGTCAGGGCTGTGACGGGGGGTACCACCGCCTGGCGAGATTTGAACCCACGACCTCTTTGTCCCGAAGCAACTTGGGTGAGGGAGCTGCCTTGAGCTGGTACGGCGCTCACCTGGGCTGATGGTCCGCAGGCGTTCGCGGCTGTTCGCCGACGTCGCTGGCGTTGTCACGCAGTTACTGAGGTTGAACTCGTGATGTCGCTGGGTTGCTCAGGTGGGTCTAATGGTCAGGCCGGTCTCGGCAAGGCAGCCGTCTATGAGGTGGCTGCGGTACTGGATGTGGCGTAGGCCGTGTCGGATGCGCTGGACGAGGTGTTCGGGGGTGGAGAAGGTGACGTTGGAGAGCCAGCCGCGTCGCAGGAGGGACCAGATCCCTTCGACGGGGTTGAGGTCGGGTGCATAGGGCGGCAGGTAGTAGATAGTCAGCCAGTCCCGGGCCGCGGCGAACTCCCGCAGGCCGACGGCCTTGTGGACGTTCAGGTTGTCCCAGACCAGGACGATCGGGCCACCCAGTTGCTGGTGGGCGGCGATCAGCAGGTCCCGGTAGTCGCGCCAGGAGAAGCTTTTGCGCCCATCGCGTCGGCCGTCGTCCCGGCGTGGCCGGTAGATCAGCCGCGACTTGTGGCCGGGCTTGTAGCAGGTCAGCGCGGCGATGGATATCCGTCTGCGGGAACGGCCGCGGACCCGCACCACCGGGGTCCGGCCGCGCTGTGACCAGGTCTTCGCCTGCGGCGGCGTCATGGAGAATCCGGCTTCGTCCTCGAAGACGAGCCAGGCTCCACGGGCCGCCGCCAGTCTTCCGCGCAGGGCCACACCTCCTTGACCCACCCGGCCACCGCCTCGTCGTCCCGCTCGATGGCGCGTCGGGCCGGAACTTGGCAGGACCAGCCGTTGCGCACCAGGAGCTTGCGCACGCCCTGGACCGTGTAGGTCAGGTGGAAGCGCCGGCCGATCACCGTCTTCACACGGCTCAGTGTCCAGCGTTGGTCTTCCCAGCCGTGCGCGGCGGGCCCCTTGGCCAGCTCCGCCTCCAGTTGGGCGAACTGCTTCTCGCTCAGCCTCGGCAGCGACGCCGGGCCCTGTGACCGCAGAGCCCGCGGACCGCCCTCATCCCACATCCGCCGCCACCGCTGCACCGAGCGGACGCTGACCCGCAGGTCCCTGGCGATCACCGAGCTCGCCTCGCCCTGGGCAAACATCTCGGCGGTCTTCAGCCGTAACTCCTCGCGGAACTGCTGCCGTTCGGCGGTCAGCCCGCCCCCTTGTGGATAGCGCATGCCCCGGTGATACCGCACCGGCGAGGAGTCGTCAGCCCCTACGACTCCACGAGTTCAACCTCAGTAGACACTCACCCGGTACTTCTCCTCGTTTGTGGGAAACACGCGGCCAGAGCAATAGGCCATCCAGCAGACTGGCGACCATGGACTGGATCTCACCCGTCTCCGGACTCGTTGGCGCCCTGGTGGGTGCGGGATTGTCATACCTCGGTACACACCGGGCGCAGGCTAAGGCGCTGGCTGATGCCCGCTTGGCCCGCCTCCAGGCCAAGCAGGACCAAGCCGTAACCACATTGGCCGAGACTTTTGGTGATCTTCAGAAGCATGTCCGGGAGGTCCCAGGCGAATGGGAGCCGGGGATGGACGCCGGGGCGACCGCCGCCGTCACGGCGGCACGACAGGCGTGGGATGAGAAACTGCAAGATTTCATTGCGCCGGCCCGGTTGGCCATCGGGGTCATCCGGGACAAGAAGCTGCGCCGCCGCCTCAACGAGACCATGAACCTGCTGGAAGAGTGGGACAGTGGGCTGGTGTATGCCTTCCACGGCCGCTCCCGTGCCGGAGTGCTGCGCGGGGTGATTGCTCATGCTGTGGAGTGCGTAGGAGCGTGGCAGCGGGAAGAGGCACTGCCCGAACCGAACCACGCCTTCCGGGAGGCGCGGGAGTCCATGCAGGCCAAGCGGGACGAGTGGGAAGCCATCGCGGAGGCCCAGGAGGAAGACCGTCTCCGGCGTCGTGCCGAACGCGACAGTGCAGGCACGCCGCCTCCCCCCGCGGTCGGGTGATGTGAGCTCCGCGGCCATGGGTCCCCAGGATGGGCAACGAGCAATGGCCTCGCGCTCTCAGCTTGGGAAGCTAAGGGTATCTGGGGCTTGCTCCGTGGCTGACCTGCGGCGGAGTGGTGTCGGCGTCTCGTGGGGGTCGACTGGTTCCCCGGTGTTCCCCGCACGATCTGGCACGGGTCTGGCACGGCCTCTTCAACCCTCGGCCGGGTGGTCGTCGACGCCTACCGGGCTGATCTATCGGCCATTCAGCGAGCCGAGCTACCGGCCCCGCCGAGCGGTGGTCGCAAGGTGGCCGCTACGTCTGACGCCGTCGCGAGGATGCGGCCAAGGCTGGCCAGGATGTAGCAGTTTCTGGACAGAGAGCGCGACTCGTGCAACGGCGATGGCTGACCGATCGCAATCTGCACTGATGCCACCAAACCATGCCTTGAGGCGCTATCGTCATTGTGATGCGTGCCTCAGGGCGATACCGGATAGTCCTCCGGTCTAAGAGAATGGCGCTAACGTGAGTTACTCATGGCCGCACAGCGGAATTTCCAAGGTTGAGGTCGTCGATCTGTTTGGTCGATATGACTATTCGATCAGCTTCGCCCGACCGGGGGAGTCCGAACCTTCGGAAAGGGAAAAGGTCTCTCTGCTCTACGGAGATAACGGGAGCGGGAAGACCACCATTCTCAAACTTATTTTTAACCTACTTTCCAGTTCCCCTAATCAAGGACATCGCACGGCCATTGTTAATGCGCCCTTCAAGCTTTTCCGGGTGACCCTCATGAATGGCCATGAGATTACGGCAATTAAAGAGAGCGTCAACCCCTCCGGCTGCACCGTAATGGTGCACTTTGGAGGTGAAAAAATCCTAGAAGAAGTCTACGAAGTGGATTCTCAAGGAAAAATTCCGCGTCGGTCTTCCCTGGAGCTGGACGCCATCACATCTAGGTTGGGGCGCCTGTCGGCAGGCGAGTTGTCTCGTATGACCCCCAGGGAAATTGCAAGACTTGCGGATCTTAGCCGTGAGGACCACTACGTCAACTACCTGTCGGAAATCAACATTGCTCCACATTTCCTCGCAGATGACCGAAGGATGCACGGAGACGATATTGAAGATCCGGGCATTGATGGCGATCAGGGCTTGGATGCGCGAAGGGTACGTCGAACTCGTGGGACATCCCTGTCTGTTGAGCTAGATAGTGCAATCAGGCGGGTGAATGAGCTTTTCCGTCAGCTCGTAATCAGCGGGAATGCCAGCGGTTCACGGAGTACTGACAATGTATATCTCGATCTATTGCGCAGAATCGCTAACGTAGGTAGCTCACCAACCGAAAAGGACGAAATCAGAGATAACCTGAGGCGCCGACTTGTGGGCCTTGCTGAGCGAACCTCACGCTTCAACGAATTCGGGTTGGCTGCACCGCTTGATGCCGTCACATTCTCGCGGGTGTTGGAGAAGATCCCCCTAGACCGTTTGGAAATTGCTGAGGACGTTCTGGGCCCCTACCTGGACGCGCAAGACGCGCGTCTGGATGCCCTGAACGAGGCTGAGACTCTGATTCGTACGCTTGTTAAACAAGTGAACACATTCTTCACGGATAAAGAAGTGGGGTTCACTGTACGAAACGGAATACAGATTGACGCCGGGGGCGATGAACCGCTGCCTCCCGGAAAGCTATCATCGGGTGAGCGTCAAATCCTCCTCCTTCTCGTAAACACGATTCAAGCCCGGCATGGGACTCGGCTCTTTTTGATCGACGAGCCGGAGATCAGTCTGAACGTAAAATGGCAGCGTAAGCTGATCACCGCACTTCTGGCCTGCGCTGAGAAAAGCAATGTCCAATTTGTTATTGCAACACACTCTATCGAGATCATCACCGGAAACACGGATAGACTTGCTCGCTTGACTGCGCTGGGGGATAAGTGACTGACGCTAATCGGTATCGCCCTGAGGCGTTGGCTACGCTCTACGAACTTGAGCCGGACATTCGCGATGTGATTGTGGAAGGTCAAGTCGATGCCCATTTTTATCACTGGTTCTTGGATTGCGCGGGTGTCGGTGATGACGTTCGAGTCTTTTCGGTGAAAGATCGCGTTATCGTTGACGACTCCACGATAACGGAGCACGGAAATCTAATTGGCGAGCGTGGGCGTGTAATAACAGTGGCCCAAATTGTGAATGATATGGCCCCGGATCAACGCAGCGGGATCTTCATTGCAGATGCAGACTATGGACCTGTAGGTCAGGACAACTTCCCTCGGCTGAATTGCCTGATATACACCGATTATGGATCTCTGGAGATTTACGCCTTCAATGTAAGAACTATAGAAAAGGTCCTCAGAGTCATATTGAGGGCTCCTAGAGCCCTGGCAGCATCGGCTGTGTTGGCGGCAATGTCTGACGCTCTCAGGTCACTGTTCTATGCGCGACTGGTCATGAGATGCGCACCCGGTGGTGCCCCGCTAGTCAAGAAGTACGCCGAATGCTGCGCTGTCTCTAATGGCGTGCTCGTGCTGGATTATGAGAGCCTGCTGCGCAATTCATTTTCGAGCGTGCGGAAAGCGGAGCGTGATGGATGGAATGAGGAGCGACTCTATAAGTTGTATCTCGACTTCATTAAGGAAGGTGCCTCTGATGATGTCAGAAAAGAAATGTCGGGGCATGATGTCAGTGCACTCTTGATTCGATACCTGAAGATCGCAGCCCCGCAGGTATTCCGAGAAGATAGAAAGGGTTTCGAAGATCGCGATACTATGGAACGGGCATTGATGAGTTCCGTTGAGTTCGTTGATGTCGAGAGAGAGCCGCTATTTGTAGAGCTTGTGTCGCGAGTGGTCTGATCAGGTCAATCGAAACTAGAAGGTCGGTGGAGCGGCTTTGGGGTGGCGCTGCTTTGGCGCGAGTGATCATGGCCCCGTAAGCTTCCGGCGCGTCGGGCAGTCTGTGGACCTGCCCGGTAAAGCACGACGTTGGGGCCATGATCTTCGAGGCTCGCGCCAAAGTGGCTCCGTAAAGCCGTGGAGCCGACCGCCCCAGCCACGACGTACCCCTTCTCTGGCATCAGGCGACTGCATGCTTTGAGCGCGGCACGGGCGTCGGCCGGGCTGGAGCGGGGGCGGAGACTGGAGCGCAGGCCCGGCCGGGGGCCGGGCCGCGCGCGGTGAGCGGAGCGAGCCGCCTTGAACCAGTAGAGAAAGTTGTAACTCAGTCTGTGGTGTGGGGCGTGAAGTCGTATGCGCAGGCTGGGAGATCGGCACCTTGACGGTGAGCCATCGGCAGGAAGACCACTGGTCGGATCGTCCATGTGATGCGGGTGCTGGCGTGTGTCAGAGAGACCGTGCAGGGTTCCATGCGTAAGAGGGCTCGTCGGGTATCGATGCGGCCGTCGTAGAGCCACGCCCAGGCCTCGTCGGAGGCGTCCGGGTCGAGTGCTGGTGAGATCGTGCGCAGGGCGACCGCTACCCATCTGTCAGCCTGCGGTGCTGAGTAGGCGTCGAAGGATGCCCGGAGTGCCGGCCACCCCGTCTCGTCGTTGACGTCTTGCGTCCAGCACTCGCACCAGAATCCCCTCTGCGGCTTGTCCATCAGCACGGGTGCCCTCCCGGCTGAGCGTCCGTGAAGAGTTCCGCGGTGACGGTGTAGCCACTGTGGCTGCCGTGGACGACCACTCGGTGTGCGATGACGCTGACCATTCCCAAGCCTCGGCCGTGCACGGCGTCCTCGCTCGGCTGCTCGACCTTCGGGGCCGTGCCAGTCCCTCCCTCGTCAGTGACCGACAGGGCAACCACCTTGGGGGAGACCGCGAGGGCCAGATGGAAGCTGCCCAGCCCGCCGCTCGCCGTGTGAAGGATCGCGTTCGCGCTCAGCTCGCTCACGATCAATTCGGCGTCGTGGGCCACGGGAGATCCGCGCAGGATGTCCCGCGTCCAGCGGCGGGCCCGGCTGACCTCTTCCGGAAAACCTGGGCAAGTGAGTCCCCAGACCCGGGCGGTGCTCGTATACTCGTGCATACAAGTTCCTTCGTGCTGGTAGGCCGCCATGTGCAGCGGGTTCGGGCTAGACGAGTTTCACGCCGTCGTGGGCGCGGATGGCCGGCGGGGATACCGCGTCGAGTGCGTCCAGGACGCGGATCGCGTATGCCTCGTCGGCGAGTTCGATGACTTCTTCGCGGGTGGCCCAGCGCAGTGCGCGGGTCTCGTCCCCGGTGGTGGGTGTGCCGTCGGCGGCCTCACAGCGGAAGACCATGGAGACGATCAGGCCCTTCATGTTCTTGTAGATCCCGGTCAGGGTCGCTGGAAGCGTGATCTTGATGCCGGTCTCTTCGAGAACTTCGCGCTGGAGGGCCTCGGGGATGGTTTCCTCGCGTTCGAGGATTCCGCCCGGGGGTTCCCAGTGGCCGTTGTCGCGGCGTTTGATCAAGAGGGCCCGGCCCTGGTCGTCGACGATGACTCCGGCGACGCTCACGGAGTGCGGACGGTCGGTGCTCACGTTCCTCTGCCCTCTCGGATGGCTAGGCTCTCCACCGTAGCAACAAAGCTCGCCCACTCGTCTAGATACCTAAAGGAGTACACGTGCCCTCTCTTTCCTCCGGCCTCCTCGGCGATCTCGACCCCACGAGCGATCGTGCGGTCTTCCGGCAGATCGCCGACCAGCTGCGCGAGGCCATCGACCGTGGGCGATTCAAGGAGGGCGAAAAGCTGCCCTCCGAGGCCGAACTCGTCGAGCATTACGGGGTTTCCCGTATGACCGTTCGCAACTCCTTCTCTGTCCTCCAGGGCGAGGGCCTGGTGCACGCCGAGCACGGCAAGGGCGTCTTCGTACGACCACGACCGCCTGTCAGGCGGCTCGCCTCCGACCGGTTCGCCCGGCGCCACCGCGAGCAGGGCAAGTCCGCGTTCATCGTCGAGGCCGACGCAGCCGGCAGCCACCCGCAGGTGGACAGCCTGGAGGTCAAGGAGGAGAAGGCCAGCCAGGACGTCTCCACCCGGCTCGGGTCAGTGCGGCGAGTGCTCGCCCGGCGTCGGCGGTATCTGCTGGACGGGCGGCCGGTGGAGTTCGCTACCTCGTATCTGCCCCTCGACATCGCACGGGGGACGCCGATCGCCGAGCCGAACCCCGGGCCCGGTGGCATCTACGCCCGGCTTGAGGAGCTGGGCCACCGCCTCGACCACTTCGAGGAGGAGATCCGCGCCCGGATGCCCTCGCCTGATGAGGTCCGGACGCTTCGGCTGGCCTCCGGCGTGCCGGTCATTCACCTGATCCGAACCGCGTTCGACCAGGAGGGAAGGGCCGTGGAGGTCTGCGACACGGTCATGGCGGCCGACGCGTACGTCCTGTCGTACCAGCTCCCGGCGACGTGAGTACCTGATCGGCGGTGGTGCGCGGGGTGCTTCTCCGAACTCGTACACCCCAACACGCTTACTCGTATAGACGAGTGGGCAAATTGTGTGGCAAGGTGGTTGCCGTTCCCGGAGATCGGGTTCGAATATCGCATCTTGTATAGACGAGTAGATGGGAAGAAGTCTTGCGCACCATCCGTGTAGAGACCTCCGCCGCGACGATCCTGCTGACCGAGGCGCCCGAGCCCAAGGTCCGCGACCGGCAGACGGGCGAGATCGCCAAGGACGCCACCAGCGGAGAGGCACTGATGACGATCGGCGTCGTCTACCTGGAGGACGGCGAGTCGTCGCTGATCAAGGTCACCGTTCCGGAGAGCGGAGTGTCCGAGGGGCTCACGCTCGGGGCTCCGGTCTCTCTGCCGGGTCTGGTGGCCCGGCCGTGGGAGAGCGTCTTCAACGGGCAGCAGCGCCACGGCATCGCCTACCGCGCCGCCGCCGTGACACCGGCCGCATTCCCGGCCGCCACCGGGGCCGCTGCCTGATGACCGACCTGACGACGCTCCTGGAGGTGGGTGGTCCTGTCGCCGCTGTCGGCGGCGGGGCCGCCTACGCCCGCGCCAAGCATCCCGGGGTGTACTGGTCCACGGTCGGCTTGCCGATATCCACGGCCCGGCTCCTCAGCTCCTATGGCTCGGTCATGGAGGCCTGCGGCCTGACCGTGGCTCCCACCCGGCTGCGGGTGCTGGCGGTCAAGGCCACCACCCGCCGTGAGGTCCGTCCCGTACCGCCGCGTCGGGGCATCATCCGGCCCACCTCGACCGGGCTGCGGCTCCGTCTGCGGCTCGCTCCGGGGCAGGAACCAGCCGACGTCGCCGCCTCGGCCGAACGGCTGCGGCACGCCTGGGGCGTCCACGCCGTGTACGTGACCACGATCAAGCCCGGTGTGGTTGAGCTGCGGCTGGTCGGCTTCGATGTGCTGCGGCGAGTGCGGATGCCGCGCAGGGTGGACGCCGAGTTCCTTCAGGTGCCGGTGGCCCTGCGGGAGGACGCCATGCCGTTCATACGCGACTACCGGACTGTGCCCCACCAACTCACCCTCGGCGCCACGCTGTCGGGCAAGTCCATGTACCTGCGGCACCTGATCACCGGACTCGCCTCTCAGCCGGTCGCCTTGATCGGTATCGACTGCAAGCGCGGTGTGGAGCTGGCGCCGTTCGCCTCCCGCCTCTCCGCGCTGGCGACCGAACCGGAACAGGCAGCCGACCTGCTGCCCGTGCTCGTGAAAGAAATGGAGGACCGATACGACCTGATCAAGGCCCGGCAAGGCATCGCCCCGAACACTCCGGCCGAGGAAATCACCTCCGATGTCTGGGGACTGCCCGACTCCGAACGCCCGGTCCCGATCGTGCTGTTCGTGGACGAGGTGGCTGAACTCTTCCTCGTCGCCACGAGGAAGGACGAGGAACGCCGGGACGAGATGGTCACCCAGCTCATTCGCCTCGCCCAACTCGGCCGCGCGGCCGGCATCTACTTGGAGGTCTGCGGCCAGCGTTTCGGTGCCGAGCTGGGCAAGGGCGCCACCATGCTGCGGGCCCAGTTGACCGGCCGCGTCTGCCACCGCGTCAACGACGAAGCCTCCGCGAAGATGGCGCTCGGCGACATCGCACCCGAAGCGGTCACGGCCGCCTGCGCCATTGCCCCCGAACAGCCCGGCCTCGCCGTGGCCGGTGACACCTCCGGCGGCTGGTCCCGCATCCGCACGCCGTACCTGTCCCTCGGCGACGCTGCCGAGACCTGCCGTGAGTGGGCCCACCTGGTCCCCGACCTGCCCGCGCTCAAGCCCTTCCGGCCCGACGTGCCCGTACGGCCCGTCGAGGCGCCGGGCCCGGCTGTCCGGCCCCGGCCAGTGGCCGACTGACCCGCGTCCTCACTCAACCCCGGTCGGCGTGACCGCCTCACGCCACGTCCCTACCCCTCCCATGCCCGAATTCGGAAGGAGCCGCAGCATGCGCGCCCACCTGGCCCGCGTCGATGCGGTGCTCGTTCAGGCGGTCATCGCCGCCGCGCTGTCCTTCGCCCACCTGCACGATGTCGCCTCGGCGGCCGGGCAGGACGGGTGGAAGGCGTGGGCCTACCCGATCAGCGTTGACCTGTTGCTCGTCGCCGCCTGGCGCCGATTGCGCTCCGGAGAGGCGAAAGCGGCCGGGTGGTGCTGGTTCCTGATCGCACTCGCCGCGTCCCTGGGCGCGAACGTCGCCACCGCCGGCCTGCTCGACCTGGATCACGTACCGGCGTGGCTGCGCATCCTCGTGGCGGGCTGGCCCGCGGTCGCCTTCCTCGGCGGAACGCTCCTGGTCCACTCGCCGCCGACAGCGCACGACGAGACCACTGACGCCGTGGACCAACAGGATCCTGACGACATCGAGGACCAGGAGAACGCGCCCGATCCTGCGCCAGACCCCCCGACGACGGCAGCCGACCCGGCACCGGCCCCACCGTTGGCCCCGCCTCCGGTCGCTGTTCCGGCCGCCCTGGTCGAGCACGCCCGCAAAGTCGCCGCCGACCATCGCACCCGCACTGGAACAGCCATCGACACACCGACCCTGCGCGCCCGCCTCGGCGTCCCACCGCCCATGGCCGAAGCCATAGCCGCCCAACTCACCTGACCAGCAAAGGGAGATCATGCCGCTCTTCTGCTTCAACACGGCCGCCGACTACCTCTCAGCGGCCCGCGAGATGGCCGTCAGCGGTCGGTCGGCGCTCGCCCGGCTCCTCGCCGAGGAAGCCGCCGACCGCACGCCGGATCCAGAGGAAGCCGCCCGGATCCTGCGCGACTTCCCCCGCCCCAGCCCTCGACAGGAGGACTGACCATGCCCGCGCCGAAGCGCTTCCGCCACGTCAGCCGCATCGGCCCCGTCCAGGTCGGCACGTCCTACGACGGTCGCGGCCGCGAGAAACACACCGCCGCCTGCACCGCCCCGCGCTGCGGCTTCTCCGCCGACTACGACAGCCGCGCCGCCGCCGAGCTGGCCGCCCGCACCCACCGCTGCCCCGTCCGCTGAAAGGACCCTCGCCCCGTGACCGTCAGCCTGCCGCTTGTCGTCGTCCTCGGCTTCTTCGCCTGGGGAGCAGTCAGGTTCCTCGGCGTCCGCGTCTGGATCGTCGTCCTGATCGCCCTCTTCGGCTTCTGGCTCTCCCGCACCTTCCTCGCACCCGCCATCGAGTCCGGCACGCGCTCCGGCGTGACCGTCATAAACGGCTCACACGCCTAGACGAGTAGATAAGGAGCCCTGACCGTGTTCCTCCCGAAGTACCCCGACAGCCCGACCCCGCCGCCCGCGCACACCCACACCCCGACCGAGTCGGCACCCGTACGGCGCTCGCTCCCGTCGGTCTCCATCGATCAGAAGACCGTCGTGGCCCTGGTCGTCGGCGGGGTCGTCCTCACCGCGCTCCTGGCGGCCGTCGCCGTCACGGCCATCTCCGTAACCGTCGCCGCCGTCGTCCTGCGCTCCATGCTCCGCGACCACCACCGCCGCTGAACCGCGCTGGCCTCCGGGGCGGCGGCACACGACCAAGCATCTCGCCGCCCCGGCGCCTGCTCCTCCCGACCCAGCAAGTCAGAAGGGGAAACGCCATCTTCACCCGCACCACTCCGGCACCTCTCCCGGAACTCGCGAACCTGGCCGCGCAGGGCACGCTGCCGGGTATCCTCCGCCAACTCTCCGGACTCGGCGGCTGCACCCACCCGATCCGCCTTGACGGCCACCGCACCGAGTACGACGTCGACACCCGCACCGGCGAGATCGGCAACGTCCTCCACCGCCTCGACTCGACCAGCCTCCCGGCCGGACAGCTCCTCGTCCGCTGCAACAACCGCCGCACGACCCGCTGCGCGGCCTGCGCCGAGGTCTACCGCCGCGACACCTTCCACCTGATCACCTCCGGCCTGCGCGGCGGTAAGGGCACCCCCGAACACGTTGCCACGCACCCGCGCGTGTTCGCCACCTTCACCGCGCCGAGCTTCGGCCCGGTTCACAACCGCCCCTCCAGCGGTCGCCCCTGCCGCTGCGGCACCCACCACGACCAGGACGACGACGTACTCGGCTCCGCGCTCGACCCGGACACCTACGACTACGAAGCTGCCGTGCTCTGGAACGCCCACGCCGGTCCGCTCTGGCGGCGCTTCTCGACCTATCTGCGCCGGGAGGTTGCCAAACGCGCCAGCCTGTCTCAGCGGCGCTTCCGCGAGCACGCCCGCGTGTCCTTCGCCAAGGTCGCCGAGTACCAGAAGCGCGGCGCGGTCCACTTCCACGCCGTCATCCGCATCGACGGCCCCAGCGGCGGCGACACTCCACCCCCTACCTGGGCGACCGCCGATCTACTCACGGACGCCATCCGCGCTGCCGCTGCCAAGGTCCGGGTGGACGGCCCGGTCATCGACGGCCGCACCTACACCTTCACCTTCGGCCGCCAACTCGACGTGCGCACCATCCGCTCGGCCGACTTCAACGACGGCCAGGAGCTCACCGAACGAGCTGTTGCCGCCTACATCGCCAAGTACGCCACCAAGGGCGCTGAGACCGCGACGGGAGCTCTCGACCGGCCACTCAAGTTCGCCGCCGAACTCGCCCAGCTCGACATCAGCGACCACGCCCGCCGCATGATCCGAACCGCCTGGTTCCTCGGCGCACGCAAAGACCTCGAACACCTCCGACTGCGCGCGTGGGCTCACATGCTCGGATTCCGCGGCCACTTCTCCACCAAGTCCCGCCGCTACTCCACCACCCTCGGTGCCCTCCGCGACGCCCGCGCCGAATGGCGCCGCGCCCAAGCCGCAGCAGCCACCGGACCCGAGCCCGAGACGACGTACGTGCTCTCGCACTGGGCCTTCGCCGGAACCGGCCTCTCGGACACCGAAGCCTGGCTTGCCGCATCCCTCGAACCCGCCCCCGGAACGGAAGGAGAGCCCACCCATGCATGACGACGAACTGCTGACGGTGCCTGACGTGATGGAGCGGCTGAAGCTCGGCCGCTCAACCGTCTACGACCTTATCCGCTCCCGTCGTCTGCCCTCGATCACCATCGGCCGGTGCCGTCGCATCCCCGCGCGGGCTGTCCGCGAGTACATCACCCACGAACTGGAGGCAGCCGCCTGATGGCCCAGCAACGCAAGCGCAACCCCAACGGCGCCGGCACCATCACCAAGCGCAAGGACGGCCGCTTCCAGTGCGCGGTCTACGTCCTCCAGCCGGACGGCACCCGCGCCCGCAAGTTCGCCTACGGCAAGACCTGGGCCGAGTGTGACGCCAAGCGTCGTGAGCTGCTCGACAAGGTGGACCAGGGCGTTCCCGTGCCCACCAAGTCGGCCAGGCTTTCGGACTGGCTCCCGTACTGGCTGGACAATGTCATCAAGCCCCGGCGGAAACTCAGCACGTTCGACAAGTACGAGGCACATGTCCGGCTCTACCTCGTGCCCCTGCTCGGCTCCAAGCGGCTCGAATCCCTCGGCGTCGCTGACGTCCGCCGCTTCCTCGTCCGCCTGGAGAGGGAGACGACCGCCGCAACGGCCAAAGAGTCGCACCGAGTTCTGCGCTCGGCGCTGTCCTCCGCCTGCCGAGAGGAACTCATCACGCGCAACGTCGCCAAGCTCGTCGAGCCGCCCCGCACGGACAAACCCGAGCTGCACCCCTGGACCCTCGACGAGACGCTCGACTTCCTCGCCGCCTCCCGCAAAGACCCGCTCTACGCGGCCTTCGTCCTGGCCATCGCCATGGGGCTCCGCCGAGGAGAGATCGTGGGCCTGCGCTGGGCGGACCTCGACCTCGACAACCGTGTCCTGTACGTCCGCCACCAGGTCCAGCGCCGCCGCGGCGTTCTGTACGACGACGACCCCAAGAGCCGCCGTCGCCGGGCGGTCCCTCTCCCCGCCCTCTGCATCGCGCCCCTGCGCTGGCACCGCCTACGGCAGGCGGACGCTCGTGCCAAGGCGGGGGAGAGGTGGCAGGAGTCGGGCTACGTGTTCGCCACACGAACCGGCCGCCCGGTCGAGCCGCGCAACCTGTACCGCTCCTTCACCCGCGTCGCCGAGTCCGCTGGCCTCCGTGTGATCCGACTGCACGACGCTCGCCACGGGACGGCCACGTTGCTCACGGCGGCCGGAGTCGCGCCCCGAGTCGTGATGGAGATCCTCGGTCACTCACAGATCAGCATCACCATGGACGTCTACACCCACGTCGTCCAGGACACCCAGCGCGAAGCCATGAGCCACATGGACCGCCTGCTCAGGAGACGACCCATCCGCGAGTGACCGCCCGCGTTGATGTCAGAAGTAGATGTCAAAGGCCCCGGACCATGATCGGTCCGGGGCCTTTTGGCCGGTGCCCCCGGCAGGATTCGAACCTGCGACACCCGCTTTAGGAGAGCGGTGCTCTATCCCCTGAGCTACGAAGGCAGTGGCAGCGGACGCAAGCAGCGACATGCCTGTGGTCTGGGAGGACCACAGGCGTCAGCGTACCGGATGCGGGTCGGGCGGGTGTGGGGGTCATGTCGGGATCCGGGGCCGGTAGGTGGCATGGGGACACGTCAGGAACCCGGGACCCGGCGCGCGCGTGGCATGGAGGAACGTCAGGCCTCCGCTGCCGGGCCCGTCAGAGCCGTGAGTCGGGCCGGTGGGGCATTCACGACGCCGGGACGCGTGTGAAGCGCGCTGCCGTATGGAAGTCCGTCTGGATGCGCGTCGCCGTCGCTGTCAGTTCCGGGAGGAGGTCCGTCACGCACTCCCTTGGGGTGCGGCGGCTGGCGTGGAGTGCTGTGTTCAGGGCCGCCACCACCCGGCCCGACCGGTCGCGGATCGGGACCGCGATCGAGCGGAGGCCCTCCTCCAGTTCCTCGTCCACCAGGGCGTAGCCCTGGGAGCGGACCGTGGCCAGGACACCTTCATCACCAGGGTTCGGGTTGGTGCCGACGGCCGTGTCCGCCAGCAGGACCCGGCCCAGTGCCGTCGGGTACGCCGGCAGGCGCGTGCCCACCGTGATGTGCACGCTCATCACCCGGGCCGTGGCCACCCGGGCCGTGTACTGGATCTCCTCACCGGAGTCCGACAGCACCGCCAGTGACGTCGACTCGTGGATGCGGGACGTCAGGTCGGCCAGGTGGGGCTGGGCGATCTCGGGGAGAGAAGTGCGGGACAGGGGCGGGAAGCCGAGGGAGAGGACCCGCGGGGTCAGTGTGAAGGTGCGGCCGGCCGGGGCTACCAGGCCCAGGTGTTCGTAGGTGATCAGGGCCCGCCGGGCCGTCGCCCGGGCCAGGCCCGTCGCCCGGGCCACCTCCGTGAGGGTCAGCTCCTGCCTGCCCTCGCCGAAGGCCGTGAGGACGGCCAGTCCCCGGGCCAGGGATTCGATGAACCCGCGCCCCAGCTGCTGCTTGGACGCGCCCGTCCAGAGCGCCAGGTCCGTGGGGGGCGGACCGGGCTCGGGG
>NZ_POUC01000163.1 GCF_002891435.1 Streptomyces cahuitamycinicus | reverse complement strand
ACCCCCGAAGCACGCTCCCGCCGCCGCGGCGAACTCAGCCGAACCCGCGAAGAGTTCACCCGCTCCGCGCGGCCCGGCTCGCCCTCGGCAGACCCAGCCGAAGGCCGCGCCGTCGCCGTCCATGGCGCCCACCGTCCGGCAGGCCATCGCCACGTTCATGGGCGAGTCCTCCGGGCAGGCCGATGCCACCGCGATGCTGCTGCTGGGCACCCATCTGGGCTCCCACAACCGGCTGACCGTGCTGGACGAGGACGGCGCCGCCGACCGGCTCGCCCGCTGGAGCCTCGGGCACTGGGGTGACGGCGGCGACCGCGCGCAGCGGTGCCTGAGCACGATCTGCCGGGCGGTCGACTTCTGGGGCGCCCGCGGCTGGCTCACCTCCGACCCGGCCGCCGGCCTGCGCTGAGGAAGACCGGAAGCGTAGAGGGCCTACCTGGGGCTGCCGCGCCGAGGAGTCTGCTTCACACCAAGCGACTCTCACGTTAGGTTAGAGATGAACATCGGAAGGCCACCGTTCGTCCCGCCTCGGGCCACAGAGGCGGGGCCTCAGGGCCGTCGTTCCGAAGCGGCCGTCGGGTCGCAGCCCGCGAGGCCGCCTCCTGTCCTGCCCCGCAGGTCTCGCGGGCCGCACACCCCCGGCGCGGTTGCGGACCGCACCCCCGAAGCCGCCTGATCGGCAGTCCGTCCCGAGTGCGCAAGGAGTCCGCATGCTGTCCTCGACCTCGCCCCCCGGCACCGGATCCGCCACGGACGGGCCGGAGACTGAACGCTTCTTGGCGGCCGCCGTACGCCTCGCCGGCACCCTCCCCGCCGTGCGCCCCACCTTGGCCATCGTGCGAAGCTGGGACCGCGGTGGCCGGGAGCGGGCCCTGCTGCTGCGCACACGGCTGGCCGAACACGGCATACGCAGCACGGAGTTGAGTCCCATCCCCGAAGCCGGCGAGCGTGGCGGCCCAGACCGCGGCGTCCGGCGCCCGGCCGTCGATTTACTGGTGCACGCCGGAGGACCCCATCCGGAGCAGGCCATGCGGGCCGCGGCCCTGTGGCAGCTGCCGCTGCTGATCGACCGCCCCGAGGGGCGGTCGGGCGGCGAGCTGAACGCCTTCGGAGCCCATCGCAGCCCCGTCATCGGCATCCATCTCCCCGACGGCGGCTTCGGCGTCGCCGTGCGCGAGACCATCCTGGTCTCCCTGCAGCCGCACCCGGGCAACGCTCGCCTTATCCTCGGCAACGAGAAGATCACCGCACCCGGCGACCTGCCCCTGCGCATCACCCTGGCCGAGGAGGGGCTGCTGGAGGCGCGCGGTGACTCCTTCGGCAGACGCCTCATCCGCCGACTTCGCTTCGAACGCGCCTGGGGCGCCTACCGGTTGGACGTGGACGGCGCACCCGCCCGCGAGGTGCGCGCCCCACTGCGCATCGAGGCCCTGCCCGGCCGCCTGCACCTGCTGCACCCCTAGTAGCACGCCAGCGCGCCGGGGCGAGGTTGGGCGGGTGACTCACCCTGTGGCGGGCGCAGCCACGGGCTTCCGGCCTGCAAAGCCGTTCCCGGGCCGCATCAGGGGGCGGACCGCCATAGCCGTGGCCCCCGTCTGGTGCTGCGACCGCCGACGCGGCTCAGGTGCCCGCGCGGGCATCGGCCTGCAGGCGGCGGCGGAGTGTGGTGGCGAAGTCCTCGGCCATCTCCAGACGGGCCCGCAGGGTCTCGCAGCGGGCGTCGGCCACCTTGCGGTAGGAGTCCAGCCGCTCCCGCAGCCGCTCGCGCTCCTCGCCGGCGGGCGGGTCGTCGGTGGCGGCGAGGCGGTCGGTGATGTCCAGCAGGTCGCGCATCTCCTCCAGGGAGAAGTCCAGCGGCTTCATCCGGCGGATCACCATCAGGCGCTCGACGTCGGACTCCGTATACAGCCGGAAGCCACCCTTGCTGCGGGCCGAGGGGATCACCAGGCCCACTTCCTCGTAGTGCCGGATGGTGCGCAGAGACAAACCGGTCCGCTCGGCCACCTCACCGATCTGCATCTGCCGCTGATCCGTCATCGCCCCATGATCCCCTTCGTTGTTTTCTTCGATTTTCGAATCCGTAAAGCAACCCACCTTACGTGAGATGAATCACGGGATCTCGGCGGGTATTTACCTGTGTTTCACAAGCCGCAAGTCGCACTCTGCCCTCACGTCAGGGTAGAGTCTCTACGTGTTCACGGCCGCCGTCGAGAGTGACGGCAGGAGTGAACGCCATAGCGTGGGCTGACCGGGCCCCGATGGCATCCGAAGACTTCCGGGCCATGATGCCCGACCGGCAGCCGGACGGCTGCCTTGCAGATCGGCTGGGCCCCGTTGAAGTGGCCGGGCCGCCGAGGATTCCGCCTCATTCGTGCGCGGAGTCGTGTACGACGTGGACGCGTCCGCCCTCTGCTGGCGCATCCGCCTGAACAGAAACGGTTGCATGTCCTCACCGCTGTCCGCAGCCCCGAAGTTCCGCCTGGCCAAGCCCGACTGGCTCGACTCCCCGAAGGTCTTCCGTACCGAGGTGCTGGCCGGCTTGGTCGTCGCCCTGGCCCTGATCCCCGAGGCGATCTCCTTCTCCATCATCGCCGGGGTCGACCCGGCGGTCGGCCTGTTCGCCTCCTTCACCATGGCCGTCGTCATCTCGGTCGTGGGCGGCCGCAAGGCCATGATCTCCGCCGCGACCGGCGCGATCGCCCTGGTCATCGCCCCGCTCAATCACGAGCACGGTCTCGGCTATCTGATCGCGGCCGTCATCCTCGCCGGCGTCTTCCAGGTGATCCTGGGCGCGCTGGGTGTGGCCAAGCTCATGCGGTTCGTGCCGCGCAGCGTCATGGTCGGCTTCGTCAACGCCCTCGCCATCCTGATCTTCATGGCGCAGGTGCCGGAGCTGCACGACGTGCCGTGGGCCGTGTATCCGCTCGTCATCGGCGGTCTCGCCCTGATGGTGTTCTTCCCGAAGGTCACCAAGGTGATCCCGGCCCCGCTGGTCTCCATCGTCGTCCTGACCGTGATCACCGTGGCGGCCGCGATCGCGGTGCCGACCGTCGGCGACAAGGGTGAGCTGCCCTCCTCGCTGCCCGTGCCGGGCCTGCCCGACGTGCCCTTCACGATGGACACGCTGACCACCATCGCCCCCTACGCCTTCGCGATGGCGCTGGTCGGTCTCATGGAGTCGCTGATGACGGCCAAGCTCGTCGACGACATCACCGACACCCACTCGGGCAAGACGCGTGAGTCGATCGGCCAGGGCGTCGCCAACATCATCACCGGCTTCTTCGGCGGCATGGGCGGCTGCGCCATGATCGGCCAGACGATGATCAACGTGAAGGTGTCCGGCGCGCGCACCCGCCTGTCGACCTTCCTGGCGGGCTCCTTCCTGATGGTGCTGTGCATCGTCTTCGGCCCGGTCGTCTCCGACATTCCCATGGCCGCCCTGGTCGCCGTCATGATCATGGTGTCGTTCGCGACCTTCGACTGGCACTCCATCGCCCCGAAGACCATCAAGCGGATGCCGCTCGGCGAGATGACCGTCATGGTCGTCACCGTCGCGTGCGTGGTCGCCACCCACAACCTGGCCATCGGCGTCGTGGTCGGCTGCATCACCGCGATGGTCGTCTTCGCCAAGCGCGTCGCGCACCTGGTCAACGTCTCCGGTGTGGTCGACCCCGACGGCAACCAGGTTGTCTACGCCGTCACCGGCGAGCTGTTCTTCGCCTCCTCCAACGACCTCGTCTACCAGTTCAACTACAAGGACGACCCGGACGACGTCGTCATAGACCTCTCCGCCGCCCACATCTGGGACGCCTCCTCCGTCGCAGCCTTGGACGCCGTCGAGACGAAGTACGCCCAGCGGGGCAAGAAGGTGACCATCATCGGCCTGAACAAGTCCAGCGCCGACATGCACGAGCGCCTCGCCGGCCAGCTGACCGGCAGCCACTGAGACTGCAGAGGCCGCCCTTCCCCTTGCTACGGACGTAGCAAGGGGAAGGGCGGCCTCTCTGTGCCTGGGCCGGGCCCGGGACAACTACCGGTCACGAGTTTTCCCGGATCAGACATGAGGGCTGCCGTCACCGGACCGTACGGTCGTGCGCAGGGCGATGAGGGACGCCAGGACGGAGAGGACGGCCAGCACGCCGAACATCTGGGAGTAGCCGCCCAAGGGCAGGACGAGCACGGCTCCGGCGAACGGTGCCAGTGCCGCGGCCATCGAGGCGGGAGCGGCGAGGAGTCCTGACAGTCGGCCGTAATGCGTGGTGCCCCACCGGTCGGTCACCGCCGTGGCCTGGAGAAGAGTGAGGTTGCCTCGGACCGCACCGGCTGCGATCGACAGGCTGACCAGCAGGGCGTATGGGCCGGGGACGAGCGCGAGGGCCACTGTGGTGGCACCGCCGAGCGCGATCAGGGCGGTGGTGCGGGCGGTCGGTCGGGTGTGGCGGGCGAGTGCGGCATACAGGGTGCGGCCCAGGGTCTGTCCGGCACCGCCGAGGCCGAGGGCCCAGGCCGCCTGGGTGGTGGTGTATCCGCGTTCGAGCAGCAACGGGACCAGAGCGATGACGACGGCGTACATCGCGAAGGACGAGAAGGTCAGCGCTGCTGCCAGCATCCAGAACGGGCGGGTTCGCTCCGCCCGCTCAGCGGCCTGTTCCGCCATTACGGGTGAGTGGGGTGCGTCAGGCCAGGGAGCCTTCAGGGCGAGGGCGTGCGCCGGGATCGTGATCACGGCCAGGACTGCGGCGAGCACCAGGTAGGTCGTACGCCAGGACATGTGGTCGGCGAGCGCGGCGGTCACGGGGGCGAAGACCGTGGAGGCGAGACCGCCGGCGAGTGTCACGATGGTCAGGGCGCGGATGTGGTCGGGCGCCCACCAGCGGGTGAGGGCCGCGAAGGCGGGCTGGTAGAAGGTGGACGCCATGGCGAGTCCGGCGCACAGCCATCCGGCCACGAACACGACGATGTTGGGGGCTGCTGCCACGATCACGAGGCTGAGCACGCCGAGGACCGAGCCGGTCGTCATGACGGCGCGCGGCCCGCGGTGGTCGAGCAGGCGCCCCACGCGGATTCCGGCCAGTGCGGAGACCAGCAGTGCCGCGGAGAAGGCGGCCGTGGTCGCGCCTGTGGACCAGCCGGTGTCAGCGGTGATCTGCGGGTTCAGGACGGGGAAGGCGTAGTAGACGATGCCCCAGCTGGTGATCTGCGTGGCGCAGAGCGCGGGCAGGGCGGCGCGGGGCCGCGACCGGTCCCCTGTTCCGGTCGCGGCCCCGCTGGTGGCGACGTCGGTCATGAGCCGCAGCATCCGCCGCCCGACGCCTGCTCGGTGGGTGCGGTCGGCTCGGTCGCCGGGGCGCTGCCGATCTGGACCAGAGCGGGCGCGGGGGCACAGCAGCCTCCGGCGTCGGCATCGGCGTCGGGCTGGTCGAAGAGTCCGGCGCCGCCGCAGACCCCGGTTTCGGGCAGGGTGAGCTCGACACGGTCGGCGGCCTCCAGGTCGCCGGCGATGGCGGCGGCCACGGAGCGGACCTGCTCGTAGCCGGTCATGGCCAGGAACGTCGGCGCGCGGCCGTAGGACTTCATGCCGACGAGGTAGATGCCCTGTTCGGGGTGGGACAGCTCGCGGTGGCCGTGGGGGTACACGGTGCCGCAGGAGTGCTGGTTGGGGTCGATCAGCGGTGCGAGCTCGACCGGCGCCTGGAGGCGCTCGTCCAGGTTGAGGCGGACCTCGGACAGGAACGACAGGTCGGGACGGAAGCCGGTCAGCACGATCACCTCGTCCACGGCATCGAGGCGTCGGCCGTCCTCGCCCACCAGCACGAGTCGGCCGTCACCGTCGCGCTCGATCGCCTCGGTGCGGAACCCGGTGACGGCATCGGCGTAGCCCTCGTCGACGGCGGCCTTCGCCGCGAGGCCCAGGGCGCCTCGGGCGGGAAGCTGGTCGGCGGTGCCGCCGCCGAAGGTGGAGCCCGAGATCCCGCGGCGCAGGATCCACACCGCCCGCGTCCCGGTGCCGTCGCCGGACTTGGCGAGGTCGGCCAGGTAGGCCAGGGCAGTGAAGGCGGAGGCGCCCGAGCCGATGACCGCCGTGCGCTTCCCGGCGTAACGGGCCTGTACGGCCGGGTCCTTGAGGTCGGGGACACGGTAGGTGACGTGGTCGGCGGCGGCCTTCTCGCCCAGCGCCGGGAGGCCGCTGCCGCCGGCCGGGCTCGGTGTGGTCCAGGTGCCGGAGGCGTCGATCACCGCGCCGGCGAAGACGCGCTCTTCCGTGCCGTCCGCGTTCCTGAGGTGCACGACGAAGGGCTGGGTTTCCCGGTCGGCGTCGACGATCCGGTCACGGCCGGCTCGGGAGACGCCGGTGACGGTGGCGCCGAAGCGGACTCGCTCGCCCAGGACGTCGGCGAGTGGCTGAAGGTAC
Source organism: Streptomyces cahuitamycinicus (assembly GCF_002891435.1). Lineage (GTDB taxonomy): Bacteria > Actinomycetota > Actinomycetes > Streptomycetales > Streptomycetaceae > Streptomyces > Streptomyces cahuitamycinicus. Next base: position 10,100 of record NZ_POUC01000163.1, on the reverse strand, counting down.
TGCTTGGCCCAGTCACCGCCCGAGGGGTAGGTGGCGGGGTCCGGCTTGACCCAGCCGGTGGGGGCGAGCAGCTTCTCCGCGGCAGGGTCGGTGACCTCGCCCCAGGTGGAGAACAGCCGCACGTGCGCCCACTCGCGCACTGCCGCTCCGGCGGCCGGACCGGCTTCCAGGATCAGGGGCTCGATGCCGTGGTCGACGAGGTGGGCGGCAGCGGCCAGCCCGGTCGGTCCGGCTCCGATCACAACGACGGGCAGCTCGGCGGTGGCGGGCGCGTTCACGGCGACTCCCTGCATGTTTCGACGTCTGTCAATGGCTTGCGCAGCCAGCATGGCACCTGATTCGATGAGCGTCAACATAGACATTCACCGAATCAGGCGAGGATGGTTCATGGAGCACATCGATGTAGCGGTGATCGGCGGCGGTCAGTCCGGGCTGGCCGCGGCGCAGGCCCTGCTGCGGGAGAGACTTCAGCCGGTGGTCCTGGAGGCGTCCGAACGGGCCGCCGGGTCGTGGCCGCGCTACTACGACAACCTCACCCTGTTCTCACCCGCCCGGTACAGCTCACTGCCGGGCATGCCGTTCCCCGGCGGCGATCCGGACCGCTACCCGCACCGGGACGAGGTCATCGCCTACCTGACCGCCTACGCCGCCCGCCTGGACGCCGACGTCCGCACCCGCAGCCGCGTCACCGCCGTGCGGGCAGACGGCCCGGGGTTCGTCGTGGAGTTGGAGGGCGGCGGGCGCCTGGCGGCCCGGGCGGTGGTCGCCGCATCCGGCACCTTCGGCCGCCCGCATCGTCCGGGGTTGCCTGGCCTGGAGCGGTTCACGGGTGCGGTGCTGCACGCCGCCGACTACCGACGCCCCGAGCCCTTCGCCGGTCAGCGAGTGGTCGTGGTGGGCGCCGGGAACTCCGCGGTGCAGATCGCCGCCGAACTCGCCGCCGTGGCACAGGTGACGCTCGCCAGCCGTCACCCGGTGAAGTTCGCGCGTCAGCGCATTCTCGGCCGCGACCTGCACTTCTGGCTGAAGCGAATCGGCCTCGACACCGCCCCGCTCGGCCGCCTGGTGCGGACTCCGCCGACCCAGTTGGTCATCGACGACGGCCACTACCGGGCCGCGGTCGCGGACGGAGCGCCGGACCGGCGGGAGCTGTTCACCGACGCCGAGGGCAGCAAAGTGACCTGGGCCGACGGGAGCGCCGAGGCGGTGGACACCATCCTGCTCGCCACCGGCTACCGCCCGGACCTGCCCTACCTGGCATCACTCGGCGCCCTCGACGGTACGGGTCATCCGCTGCACCGCGACGGCGCGTCCTCCGTGCGCCCGGGCCTGGCGTTCACCGGCCTGGAATGGCAGCGAAGCCTGTCCTCCAACTCCCTGCGCGGTGTGGGCCGCGACGCAGCCCGCGCCGCTCGGAGACTGGCCGCCCACCTGTCCAGCACGTGATGTCGCTTGCCGCCCTCCCTCACTTGGTTCGACATATGTCAACATAGACGTATGTCAAACGCGAGGGTGTTGCCGCTGCTGGAGCCTGACGCCGGCCAGGTTGTGGTGCCGTGCTGCCCGCCGCTCACCGAGCGCCCCATGACCGCGCAGGAGGCCGAGACCGCCGCGCGGATGTTCAAGGCGCTCGGCGATCCGGTGCGTCTGCGGCTGTTCTCGGCGGTGGCCTCGCACGAGGGCGGCGAGGCGTGCGTGTGCGACATCTCCGATGTCGGCGTCTCCCAGCCGACGGTCTCCCACCACCTGAAGAAGCTCAAGGAGGCCGGGCTGCTCACTTCGGAGCGGCGCGGCACGTGGGTGTACTACCGGGTCGAGCCGTCCGTCCTTGCCGCGATGGGCAAGCTCCTGACGACTGCGGATGCGGCCTGACGCCCGGGCCGGATCGAGCTACCGACTCCTGGCTGAGTGCCCCGGCGCCTGGTTACCAGCCTCTGATGATCAGTACTGCGCGGGAATCGCACAGGTAGCCACGCGTCAGACGAGGTGGTCGGCCAGCTCGCGTTCCAAGGCGGCCTTCGGCTTGGCGCCGACGATGGTCTGCACGACCTCACCGCTCTTGTAGACGTTCATCGTCGGGATGGACATCACGCCGTACTGGGCGGCGATGGCCGGGTTCTCGTCGATGTTGAGCTTGACGATCTCGATCTTGTCGCCGTGCTCGGCTGCGATCGCCTCCAGGGAAGGCGCCAGCTGGCGGCACGGGCCGCACCAGGCGGCCCAGAAGTCGACCAGGACGGGCTTGTCGCTCTTGAGGACGTCCTGCTCGAAGGAGTCCTCGGTCACGTTCTTGAGAGCCATGGGGTGCTTCTCTCCTGCGGGTGGGGCGTCAGACGGCGGCCGCGAGCGGCTCGTCCTCGGTGTGGGACTCGCTCGTGCCCGCATCGGCGAGGGCTGCGAGGTACCGCTCGGCGTCGAGCGCGGCCGCGCATCCGGTGCCGGCGGCGGTGATGGCCTGGCGGTAGGTGTGGTCGACGACGTCACCGGCGGCGAAGACGCCGGGGATGTTCGTGCGGGTGGACGGGGACTGCACCTTGAGGTAGCCGTCCTCGTCCAGCTCCAGCTGGCCCTTGAACAGTTCGGTGCGCGGGTCGTGGCCGATCGCGATGAACAGACCGGAGACGTCCAGGTCGCGGGTAGCGCCGGTGAAGACATCGCGGAGCACGACGCCCCCGAGCATGCCGTCCTTCTCCTTGATCTCGGCGATCTCGCTGTCGAAAGCGAAGGAGATCTTGTCGTCGGCGAAGGCCCGGTTCTGCATGACCTGGGAGGCGCGCAGGGTGGAACGGCGGTGGACCACCGTGACCGAGCGAGCGAAGCGGGTGAGGAAGGTGGCCTCCTCCATCGCGGTGTCGCCACCGCCGACCACGACGATGTCCCGGTCACGGAAGAAGAAGCCGTCGCAGGTGGCGCACCAGGACACGCCACGCCCGGACAGTTCCTCCTCGTTCGGCAGGCCGAGCTTGCGGTAGCCGGAACCGGTCGCGACGATCACGGCCCGCGCCCGGTGCACGGTCCCGGCGGTGTCGGTGACGGCCTTGATGTCCCCGCTCAGGTCGACTTCGACGGCATCGTCCTCGACGATCTCGGCGCCGAACCTCTCGGCCTGCGACCGCATGTTCAGCATGAGATCCGGGCCGTCGATGCCCTCGGGAAAGCCGGGGAAGTTCTCGACCTCAGTGGTCGTCGTGAGCGAGCCGCCTACGAAGACGGCGCCACCGAAGACGAGCGGCTCGAGGCCGGCGCGGGCGGTGTAGAGGGCGGCGGTGTATCCGGCGGGTCCGGAGCCGATGACGATGACGTTCCGGATCTCGCTCACGCGGTGGTCTCCGGCTTCTCCGGCGCGATCTCCTCGATCAGGCCCTCGACCAGCTTCTTGATCTCGTCGCGGATCGGCCGCACGGCCTCGACGCCCTGGCCGGCCGGGTCGTCCAGCTGCCAGTCGAGGTACTTCTTGCCGGGGAAGACCGGGCAGGTGTCGCCGCAGCCCATGGTGATGCAGACGTCCGACTCCTTGACCGCGTCGATGGTCAGGATCTTCGGGGTCTCGGCGGAGATGTCGATACCGACCTCGCGCATGGCCTCGACGGCGGCCGGGTTGACCTTGTCGCCGGGCGCGGAACCGGCGGAGCGGACCTCGACGCGGTCCCCGGCCAGGTGGCTCAGCCACGCGGCGGCCATCTGGGAGCGGCCCGCGTTGTGGACACAAACGAAGAGCACAGAGGGCTTGTCGGACATCAGAGGTCTCTCTTGTCTCGCAAGGAACGGGCACAGCTCACATCAGCACCCGGTGGTGTCAGCCACCACTGATGTGAGAGTATCAGCCCATGATGACGTCAGTCGACACTGACCTGATCCGGGTTCTGGCCGACCCACTCAGGCTCCAGATCGTGACCTTGCTGGCCAGAGAGACGCTGTGTACCACCCACCTGGTGGAGGAGACCGGCGCCCGGCAGACCAACCTCTCCAACCACCTCAGGGTGCTGCGGGAGGCCGGGGTCGTCGAGACGGAGCCGTGCGGCCGGTACACCTACTACAAGGTGCGCCCGGACGTCATCGCCCAGCTCGCCGGCCAGTTCGCCGACCTAGCCGAGTCCGCACGCAATGCCGCCGACAACAAGAGGGCCTGTCCGTGACCCGCACCGAAGCACCCGCGACCACCGAAGAATCGGTGGTCGCCAAGCTGTCGACGCTCGACCGCTTCCTCGCCGTCTGGATCCTGCTCGCCATGGCCATCGGCCTCGGCCTCGGCCGTGTGATCCCCGGCCTCAACGACGCCCTCGCGAAGGTCGAGATCGGCGGCATCTCCCTGCCGATCGCCATCGGCCTGCTGATCATGATGTACCCGGTCCTGGCCAAGGTCCGCTACGACAAGCTCGACGCCGTCACCGGCGACAAGAGGCTCATGGCCTCGTCGCTGGTCATCAACTGGATCGTCGGCCCGGCCGTGATGTTCGCCCTGGCCTGGATCTTCCTGCCGGACCTGCCCGAGTACCGCACCGGCCTGATCATCGTCGGCCTCGCCCGCTGCATCGCCATGGTCATCATCTGGAACGACCTCGCCTGCGGCGACCGCGAAGCCGCCGCCGTGCTCGTGGCACTGAACTCGGTCTTCCAGGTCCTGGCCTTTGGCGTGCTCGGCTGGTTCTACCTCGACCTGCTGCCCGGCTGGCTGGGCCTGGGCGACGGCGAGCACCTCGACATCTCCATGTGGAAGATCGCCCTGAACGTCGTCATCTTCCTCGGCATCCCGCTGCTGGCCGGCTTCCTCACCCGCCGCATCGGCGAGCAGAAGCTCGGCCGCGAGCAGTACGAGGCGGGCTTCCTGCCGAAGATCGGCCCGTGGGCGCTGTACGGCCTGCTCTTCACGATCGTCATCCTCTTCGCCCTGCAGGGGAAGACGATCACCTCGCAGCCGCTGGACGTCGCCCGTATCGCGCTGCCGCTGCTGGTGTACTTCGCGGTCATGTGGTTCGGCACGTTCGCCCTCGGCAAGGTCATCGGCCTCGCCTACGACCGCACGGCCACACTCGCCTTCACAGCGGCCGGCAACAACTTCGAGCTGGCCATCGCGGTCGCCATCGCCACCTTCGGCGTCACCTCCGGCCAGGCCCTGTCCGGTGTCGTCGGCCCGCTCATCGAGGTCCCGGTGCTGGTGGCTCTGGTGTACGTCTCCCTGGCCTGGCGGCGGAGGTTCAGCACCGGTCGGCGGCTGACGGCGGCACCGCAGGAGAGCTGATGCACTGCTCGGACTGCACCGGCATGGTGCGGACCTCGTGACGGCCGCCCAGCGCACGCAGGTTGTGATCGTCGGCGGCGGCCAGTCCGGGCTCGCCGCCGGCTACCACCTGCGCCGCCTCGGCCTGGACTTCGTCATCCTCGACGCCCAGGCCGAGCCGGGCGGCGCCTGGCGACACGCCTGGGACTCGCTGCACCTGTTCTCCCCGGCCGCGTACTCCTCGCTGCCCGGGCGGCCCATGCCCGTACAGGCGGGGGAGACCTACCCGGACGCACGGCACGTGGTCGGCTACCTCACCGAATACGAGCACCGGTACGGCCTTCCAGTGCACCGGCCGGTCCGCGTCTCCGGCATCCACCGGGACGGCGGACTCCTGCGCGTCGAGACCGGCTCGGGCGACTGGCGGGCCCAGGCCGTCATCAGCGCCACCGGCACCTGGTGGCGCCCCTTCCTACCCGCCGTGCCCGGGCGCTCGGACTTCCGAGGACGGCAGCTGCACACCGTCGAGTACCGCAATCCGCTCGACTTCGCCGGACAGCGCGTCGTCGTGGTCGGCGGCGGCAACTCCGGCGCGCAGATCGCCGCGGACCTGGCGCACGACACCGAGCTGACCTGGGTGACCCAACGCCCACCTCGCTTCCTCGCCGACGACATCGACGGCCGCGCCCTGTTCGACGCGGCCTCCGCCCGCCGCCGCGCCCTCGAGGAGGGCCGTGCCGACACCGGGGGCGTCGCCTCGCTCGGCGACATCGTGGCCGTACCGCCCGTACGTGAGGCGCGGGACGCCGGGCTGCTCAAGGCATCGCCGATGTTCACACGCCTCGACCGCGACGGAGTCGCCTGGGCCGACGGCACGCGGGTTCCGGCGGACACGGTCATCTGGTGCACCGGCTTCCGTCCGGCCCTCTCGCACCTGGCGCCCCTGGGCCTGCGCGGCCCTCGCGGCCACATCGCCACCGCGGGCACGCGAGCCGTGGACGAACCGCGTCTGCACCTGCTCGGCTACGGAGACTGGACCGGCCCTGCCTCGGCCACCCTCATCGGCGTCGGCCGCCCGGCCCGCGACGCGGCCCGCGAAATCGCCGAACTCCTCAAAGACAGAGGCTGATCCGGGCGTCGTCAGCTCAACGTGCTGACGACCTTGCGTACTTCGGCTGCGACGGATTCCGGCAGTGGCGCGTAGTGAATCCTGGCCAGCGGATTTCGGGGCATCAACTGCGCGCGACCGGAGGGGGCCAGGAACTTCCTGGCCCGCACTCAGCCCAGTGCCAACGCCCTACGCCTGGTCATGGCCGCCTGAGGTCGACCAGCTGCTCGGACTCTTTATTCACAGCCTCTTGCACGACGTTTGTCAGGCACTGAGCGAGCGGGACGCAGGCTCCGAGCCAGAGCAGGCAGATACGGAGCAGATGTGAGCGCCCCCGGACTCACCGGAGGCGCGCAGTCGGATCGTGGAGCCCACCGTCCGCCGGGAGATGGCCGTACTGTTGATAGGGCATGTCATCCGGGTTCTTTTCGAGCCTCGTACGCCGCCACGCCGCGTCGAACGAGAGGTTGCCCCGGCTGGCCCGCGCCAGCCGCCCAGCGCGCCAACTCGTCCACGGCGTAAGCAGCCACCGCCACACGGACGTGCTCACCGGACCACCACGTCCGCAAGCACGGGTCGGACCTGCCGCCCTCCTCACGACTCACCCGCCGGATCCACCACGACGTGCCCGTTGACCAGTGCCTGGGCCTTTGCGGCGTGGTGTGGTCGCTGGGCGCTGTGCATGCCGGCGGCCAGGAGGGTGTACAGCATCTGTTTCTGGGTGTGGTCGGGGAAGCTGGAGAGGAACTCGCGCAGCACTTCGACGGCTTCGTGTTCGACGGTCCGCTCGTCCTCCGGGCGGTGCTGGGCGAACACCCCGGCTACCGTGTTCACCTTGTCGGCGAGGGTGGGAAGTTGAGACAAGTCCGCGTTGTCCCGCTCGATCCATCGCGCCAACAGGGCGGCCGGGTTGGCCAGTTCCACGGCGAGCGCGTCGGTCTTCTGCCGGCGGAGGAGATCGGTAACGGCCTGCCGACGTTGAGCGGCCAGCAGTGCGGCCACGGCGGCCCGATCGTCGGGCAGCAGATCGAGCGTCAGCTCGGCCGTGAACTCGACGGGAGGGTCGGTGGGCAGCCGACGCAGCCGGGCGAGATGCTGGCCGCAGACGTCCCGCGCCGAAGCGAGATCGGCTGGGTCGCACGTCTTGGAGACCTTGCCCGCAGCAGCCCTGAGCGTGCTGCGCACCGCCCCCGCGATCTCCTCCACCGGGCCTGGGTACGGCGGCTCGGTGAGCACCGTGGCCGTGATCCGGGCGCTGAAGCCGATTCCGGGGCAGGCACTGCGCAGGCGGACTTCGAAGCGGCTCAGACCGCGCCGTACCGCCCTGCGCTCGCGGCGGCGCGACCATCTTGTGGAGGCCATCGGTCAGGACCCCGCCGAAGCGTGTTCGTGGGCGGAGACAAGAGACGACAACGCCGGAGGCAGCCGGAGGTCCTTGCGCAGTTCGATGACCGCCTCGCCGTCGGCGACCCCGGGCTCGCCGAAGATGAGGGCCGAGACCGGAGTGGCGACCAGGTGATCCAGAACGACCTGGTTGATGATCTCCGTCATGAGCTCGGTCGGCACGTCCGCCGTCTTCCGCACCTCGGCCCAAGCGGCCAGCAGCTGTCGGCATTCCACTTCGACGCGGGTGTCCGCCAGAGCCGCGTTCCAGCCGGCCACAAGCGCTTCCCTGACGTCTTGCTTCAGCTCGGCCGCGGCCAGCATGACCTGTAGAACGTACGGATCCACGCTTGGATCCAGCAGCGACAGGAAGGCTCGGTGTCCCGCCAGGTGCTTCTTCTCGGTAGCCCACTTGATGACCGTGTTCCATACGCGTGGCAGCTGGCCGTCGCGTGCGGCTATGTCCCGCAGCGCCTCCTGCGCCGTCCGTACGGCCTCGTCCGGCTCGGGCCGGTCGAGAATGTGCCGCAGGCGGACGAGGGCCTGGCGCGGGTAGTGCTCGGCGAACTCACCACGGCAGACCAGGGCGACGACCGTTGCGACGGCTTTCGAAGTCTCCTGCGCAGAGTCCAGCAATAGACCCCGGACCCCGGCGCCCAGTGTGTCCGACTCCGCGGCGACGGTCAGGAAGCGGGCGATCAGTGCACGGTGCTCGGGGCTGTCTGCTCCGTTGTCGATCCAGGCGTGGACCTTCTGGACGACCCGGATGTCGTTCTCGGCGACGGCCAGTTCGACCAGGAGGTCGCTGATGGCAGCCAGGTCGCTACCCGCCCCCTTCGGGGATGTGATGGTGTCCAGCCACTTCAGCAGGTGCGCGTGGATGTCGGCACGCTGCTGCCACAGGTGGAGCAGGACCGCACGGGCGTATCCGGGCTTGTGGTCCAGGGACACCGTCCGCCCGGTGACCTCGGCGCCCATCGCGGTCAGCCGGCTGGTCAGATCCGGTCCGGTCAGGATCGTGCGGACGTCTGCCTTCGGTGATTCACCCAGCAGTTCCCGGGCGCCGTCCTGAACAGTCAGCGCATCCTTGCCGTTGAGGAAGACAGCGGAGATCAACAGGGCGCGGTCATCCGGATTGTTCTCGGTCGCAGAGAAGACGTCCCGCACGTCGGTGCGCCACTCCTGGAAGGCGCTCAGGGCTCTCTCGAGACCCTTCGGGGAGTCTTCCGCAGCGGCGAGTTTGGCGGCCAGGTCGGCGGCGTCCGCGGGTCGGCTGCCGTCGGTCAGTTGCTGCGCTGCCTTGCCGGCCAGGCCAGTGCCCGACGGCACACCGGTCAGCCAGTGCAGGCGGCCCGGCTGGTGGTGCACGTACTCCAAATGCATCCTGGCCACGCGACGCGCGGACGGTCGAGCCGTGGCACGGACGACGACGCCCGCTACCGCCCCCGCCACCGCCTCGGGCCAGCCGTGTTCATCGGCGATCACAACGAGGAACGAGCCCGAGAGCCTCAGCTCTTCGGCGTAACTCACCAGTTGCTGAGCGAAAGCGCCCCGATTCTGCCAGTCGCTGATCTCCGCAGCCACGTCCAGCAGGTAGCCCGTGCCCGGCTCATCAGGCAGCTCGGCGACGTCCGGGGAGCCGGGCTTCTCCCAGTCGGGCACGATCTCCTGGAGCTTGAGGGACTGGCCTTGGGCCACCTCCCACAACGCCTTGATTCCGGCGGTTCGCTTGCCATACCCAGGCGGGCCCGTGACGACTGCCAGGCGAGGCCCGTCCCCGGTGAGACGGGCGACGGCCTTCTCTGCGGTCGGCACGCGCTGGTCGCGCACATCCAGCTCCACCCACGCCCGTCGTACGACGTCGAGCTCGGCCTGCGGGATGTTGACCACCGGCAGCTGCGGCTTGTCCTTCATCGTGATGGAGCCGGCGGCCACGATGATCTTCGAGTTCTGGTTGCCGTCGACCTGCACTTGGAAGCCAGGCATCGGCGGGGCGGCGAGCGGAGGCGGAGGCGGAGGCGGTACGGGCCCGGAAAAACCGTCCTCATTCACCGGCTCTGCTCCGGAGCGCGGTAGTGGAAGCCGCCCGAGGCGTTGATGTCGCCGCCGGAGATGACGACCATGCTGTCGGTGTTGTGGTGCACGCTCGTCCGCGCCCCACCGCCGTCGTTCGCCCCCTTGGCCTGGTCGACCAAGTCCTGGAGTTCCTGTGCCGCATCCGGGTGCTTCTGCAGAAACGCCGCCAGCTGGATCATCAGCTCGTTCCGAAGCCGGTCCTCCACCGATCCGCGCTCGCTCTCCGAGCTGTCGACGAGCCGTTGCCGCGCAGCGTCGATGAGCCGCAGTTCCTGCGCGGCACTCTCCTCCCCACCCCGCCGGAAGAGCCGGGCC
>NZ_POUC01000162.1 GCF_002891435.1 Streptomyces cahuitamycinicus | reverse complement strand
GGGCCAGGGGTTCGGTCCAACGGGCCGCGAGGGGACCGAGAATGACCAGGATCAGGACGTAGGCGGTGGCCAGCGGGCCGATGCGGGGTTCGGCGCCGACCGCGAGCCCGGCGATGACGATGGAGAACTCGCCGCGTGCGACCAGCGTGCCGCCCGCGCGCCAGCGGCCCTTGGGCGAGATCCCGGCCCGGCGGGAGGCCCAGTAGCCGGTGGCGATCTTCGTCAGGGTGGTGACGGCGGCCAGGGCGAGCGCGGGCAGCAGCACGGGCGGGATGGCGGCCGGGTCGGTGTTCAGTCCGAAGAAGACGAAGAACACCGCGGCGAACAGGTCCCGCAGCGGAGTGAGGAGGCTGCTGGCGCCCTCGGCGACCTCGCCGGACAGGGCGATGCCGACCAGGAACGCGCCGACGGCCGCGGAGACGTGCAGCTGCTGCGCGAGCCCGGCGACGAGCAGGGTCAGGCCGAGGACGGCGAGCAGGAGCATCTCGGCGTTGTCCGAGGACACGGCGCGACTGACCAGGCGGCCGTGGCGCAGCGCCACGTAGAGGACGGCGCCCACGGTGCCCAGCGAGATCAGCAGGGTGACCGCGCCGCCCGCGAGACCCACCCCGGCCAGCAGGGCGGTGAGGATGGGCAGGTAGACCGCCATGGCCAGGTCCTCCAGGACCAGCACACCGAGGACGACCGGCGTCTCGCGGTTGCCGAGCCGGCGCAGATCACCGAGCACCTTCGCGATGACCCCGGACGACGAGATCCAGGTGACCCCGGCCAGGGCGACGGCGGCGACCGGCCCCCAGCCCAGCAGGAACGCCATGGCCGCCCCCGGCACGGCGTTGAGGACGAAGTCCACGGCCCCGGAGGGGTACTGGGTCTTCAGTGTGGTGACGAGTTCGGAGGCGCTGTACTCCAGGCCGAGCAGGAGCAGCAGGAGTATGACGCCTATCTCGGCGCCGGTGGCGACGAACTCCTCGCTGGCCTGGAGCGGCAGGATGCCGCCCTGGCCGAAGGCGAGTCCGGCCAGCAGGTACAGGGGGATGGGCGAGAAGCCCACCCGTCCGGCGAAGCGTCCCAGGAGTCCCAGGGCGAGGATAATCGCCCCGAGTTCGATGAGCATGGCGGTGGTGTCGTGCACGGGCGTCTGACCTCCGTTGATCGGGTCTGCGGCGTCTGTGCCAGTGGGCGGATCGCCCTTGAGTACGGCTCGGTGAGCGGTGGGACGGGGCGTGTGACCTCGTGTCGAGGCGGCGGGGCCGGAGACGCGGTGCTGCGGCGTCGGCGGCGTGCTCCGCTCCGGCCGTCAGCGGCGCTCGTACGCGTGATGCGCCACGCCCCTGGACATCAGGCGTCAGGCGTCGACCGTCACGCGTCGGGCGGCACGCGTCAGGCGTCGCACCTCAGAGAGAGAGGAGACCGCTCACGCGGAGCGGTCGGTATCAGGGACGCCGTCACGGGCGGCGTTGTGGACGCGGACAGGCACCACTCGCCCCATGTCACGCCCCCCTCACGCCGGCCCGGAAAGCCGGGCGGCCACTGTCGACGAACCGAGCGGCCGGCGCGACTGTGCGCGGCACCGCTCAACCGAGCATAAGAGCTCGGTAAAGAATCCTAGCGCACGCCCACGCTCGGTGATCGCACAAAGGTTCAGAAGCCCCCTAAGCGCCCGCTGCCTGCCGCACGGCGCGCGGGGACGCGCCGAGTTCCTTGCGGCAGGTCTTGTTGAACGCCTGGAGGTCGGGGATCCCGACCGTCGCGGCGACTGCCGGGATCGCCAGCGTCGAGGCGATGAGCAGGTGACGGGCGCGTTCCATGCGGCGGCGCCGGACGTAGCCGACGACCGTGCGCCCCGTCTCCTCGCGGAACAGCCGGGTCAGGTGCGTGTGCGACACCCCGGCGGCCCGGGCGATCCCGGGAACGTTCAGCGAATCCGCCAGGTGCTCCTCGATATGGGCCATGGCCGCCCGCAGCGCCGGGTGCCGGGACCCGGAGGGTGTCTCGGCGGCATCGGCCAGACCGGTCGTGCGCCACAGTGCCGTCCACAGTTCCGCGGAGGCCCGGGCCGGGGACTGCGCGCACGCCGCGATCGTCTGGCGCAGCAGTGCGCTCAGCACGCCCGCCTCGGCGCCGGCGTCCTGCATCGCCGGGACCGGGTGCCGCTCCCCGTCACCCGGCAGCCGGAAGTGGGCGTACAGGTGCTCGCAGCGCGGGGCGTCGTAGTGGAAGTGCACCTCCGTGCCGGGCGGTACGAGACTGAGGTGCCCGGGGCGGATCGGGTGCCGCGCGCCGCCGAACTCCAGGGTGCCGGAGTAGCCGTAGAGGTGGAGCTGCCACAGGTGCGGGAGACGGAAGACCTCGTGCGGGCCGGCGGAGCCGTGCACACCCACGCCCGCGTGGACCAGGTCGGGCGGCAGTTCGAGGGGCAGTTCCACGAAGGTCGGCATGGTGGAAAATTACCAGTGGTTGCCGATTACGCCCCACGACAGCCCGCCCCTGCGCTTCTACGGTTGCTTCATGCCAACCACGAAACAGCTGCTGAGCTCCGCCGAGGTGGCGCGGTTCACGGCCCACGGATTCCTGCGCCTCGACGGCGTCGTGCCCGGGGAATTGAACGAGGAGGCGCTCGGTGCGTTCGCCGCCGGGGGGCTGCCCGCCGTGCCGTACGGAACTCCCGTACCTGCGGCCTTCCCCGAGGGCTCCCTCACCCGGCGTCTTCTCGAACTGCCTTCTTTGGCAGGCGCGTTGGACAGCCTGGTGGGGCCGGACCCAGCCGTCGACCACCATTTCGTCCACACCCGCCTGCCCCACGAGGGCAGCGCGCAGCCGTTGCACGCCGACGCCCTCATCGATGTGCGGGCCGACGCGTTCGACGTGCAGCTCATGTACTACCCGCAGGAGGTCACCGCCTCCATGGGCGGCACGCTCGTCGTCCCGGGCAGCCATCTGCGCCGGACCAACGAGTCCGACACCGGCCGCTACCAGAACCTGCGCGGCCAGACCCGGCTGACCTGCCCGGCCGGGACCGTGCTCCTGCTGCACCACGGCATCTGGCACGGCGGGCGGCGCAACGACAGCGACACCGTCCGCCACATGTACAAGATCCGCTTCAATCCGACCGTGCCACAGGTGCGGCTGTGGGACACGCGGGACGTGGACTCCCCCGCTGTCCGCGAGGAGTTGCGGCGCACCTTCCCCTGGTACGAGCAGGCCACCGCCCGGCTGGAGATCCACAACCGGATCCTGCTGTGGCGCTCCCTGACCGCCGACCCCGGCTTCGACATCGACCACTGGGCCACCCGCATCACCAACCGGCCCGCCGCGCACGCCGCACCGAGGAGCACGGCATGACCACCACCCGGCAGCAGGTCCTCGTCCTGTACCTCGACACCTCCGCCCTCGACTCCAAGGTCGTCGGATGGGCCCGCTACGACGGCACGGGCTCGGCCCGCCCGACGACCGGTGACAGCGACGAACCGCCGTACGAGACGGGGGTCGGCGCCCTGGAGGACGGTTGGCGGCTCTTCCAGGCGTCCCCGCTCGTGCCACCGTATCCGGGGGCGGAGCACGCGACGTCGTTCCTCAAGCACGAGTTCTTCTTCGAGAAGCTCGTGCCTCGGTGAGACGGCCGGCGGCGCGCGGAGCCGACGCCGCGCCCGCCGCGTTTCACGGGGATGTGCTCCGGGCGCTCATCGCTTCTGCGCCCGGTAGCGCTTCATCAGCGCGGTGATCCGCGTCTGGTCCGCCTGACCGTTGAGCTCGGCCAAGAGGTCGTCGGGGCACAACTCGTAGAGGTCGCCCCACCAGCGGCGCCCCCGGTTGTCCCAGATGCGGTAGCCGCCGGGCACACCCCTGGCCACGTAGCGTCTCCTGCTCACCGCCCCGACCGTACGGGACCGGGGGCCGGGCGGCCACGCAGTATGCCCGTCGGCAGGACGAAACCCCGGGTGGAGACCCGGGGTTGATTCGTTCCGGCATGCGCCCGAGGTCAGACGAAGGCGCTCTCTCCGGTGATCGACTTGCCGACGATCAGGGTGTTCATCTCGCGGGTTCCCTCGAAGGAGTAGATCGCCTCGGCGTCGGCGAAGAAGCGGGCGATGTCGTGCTCCAGGAGGATGCCGTTGCCGCCGAAGATCTCACGGCTCCAGGCCACGACCTCCCGCATCCGGGAGGTGACGAACGCCTTGGCCAGCGCGGAGTGTTCGTCGCGGAAGATCCCGGCGTCCTGGAGCCGGGCGAGCTGCACCAGCATCCCCCAGGACGCGGTGATGTTGCCCAGGCTCTTCACCAGCAGGTCCTGCACGAGCTGGAAGCCGCCGATCGGACGGCCGAACTGACGGCGCTCCCGGGCGTAGCCGAGGGCCAGTTCATAGGCGCCGGCCATGACGCCGAGGGCCTGCCAGGCCACCCCACTGCGCGTCGCGCGCAGGATCTCCGCGACGTCGCGGAAGGAGTTGATGTTCTGCAGGCGGTCGGCCTCCGGTACCCGGACGCCGGTCAGGGTGATCTCGGCGTTCTCCACGATCCGGAAGGCGGTCTTGCCCTCGATCTTCTCCGGGGCGAAACCGGGCGTGCCCTTCTCCACGACGAAGCCCTTGACGTGGTTGTCGTCGACGTCCCGGGCCCACACCACGACGTAGTCGGCGAAGGTGGCGTTGCCGATCCACTTCTTGGCGCCGTCCAGGACCCAGGTGTCGCCCTCGCGCCGGGCGGTGGTGCGCATCCCGCCCGCGACGTCGGAGCCGCCGAGCGGCTCGGTCATGGCGAACGCGCCGATCTTGTCCATCGCGGCCATCGCCGGGAGCCAGCGGTCGCGCTGCTCCTGGTCGCCGCCGGAGTGGATGGAGTACATCGCCAGGCCGTTGTGGACGCCGAAGAACGTCGACACCGAGGCGTCGGTGCGGGTCATCTCCAGGGCGAGCAGACCGCTGAGCAGGTTGCTGGCGGCGGGACGGTGCTCGCCGTAGCCCTCGTAGGGCAGACCGGCCAGGCCGCTCTCGCGGAACAGGCCGATGAGTTCCTCCGGGAACTCGCCCTTGGCCCAGTTCTCGTTCACCAGCGGCTTGACCCGGTCGCGCATGAGGGCGCGGGCCTTGAGGAGGATCTTGCGCTCCTCGTCCGGCAGCAGCGCCTCGTAGCCGTAGAAGTCGGCGGCCGTCCGGTCCTCCAGCTGTTCCATGGTGGTGGTCATCTCAGTTCTCCTCCTTGTCGGCGCTGTCCAGGGCGGCCAGGACAGCCAGTTGCCTGCGGTCGCGCGTCTCGGTGAGTTCCGAGTACGTGGAGGAGCCGTAGGCCTTTTCCACGGCCCGGATGAGCCGTTCCTGTTCTTCCTCGTTCCGCGGCGGGGTGCCGGGGCCCGCCCCCGTGTGCTGCATCGACATGCCGATGTGCTCGACCAGGTGCCGGTAGCCGCCGGGTCCGCCGCCCAGGTGCGAGCCGAGGAACGGCCCGACCGTGGCCCAGCGCAGGCCCAGCGAGTTCGTCATGACCTTGTCGAGGTCCTCGGGGGTGACCACGCCCTGCTCGACGAGGTACACCGCCTCCCGGCTGAGCGCGTTCTGCAGGCGGTTGCCGACGAACCCGGCGATCTCCTTGCGCTCGACGACCGGCGTGCGGCCGACCGAGGCGTAGAAGTCCACGGTCGCCCGAACGGCTTCCTCACCGGTGCGTTCGCCGGGGACGACCTCCACGAGCGGGACCAGGTGCGGCGGGTTGAACGGGTGGCCGATCAGCACGCGGGCGGCGTCCCCGTCGGACAGCTCCCCCGTGAACGCGGTCGACGGGATCGCCGAGGACGAGCTGAGCAGCAGGGCGTGATCGGGTGCCTCGCGGGCGAGCGTGGCGAACAGGTCCTTCTTGAATCCGGCCCGCTCGGGGCCGTTCTCCTGGACGACGTCCGCGTCCCGGGCCGCTTCGGTGACGTCGGCGGCGATGTGCACCCGGTCGGCGAGGTCCGTCACGTCGAGGCCGCGGGCGGCCAGGTGCGGGGCGTACCGGGCCAGGGCCTCGGTGACCGCCTCGGCGAGGTCCTCGCGCGGGTCGCTCACCCGGACGGTCAGGCCGTGCGCGGCGAACAAGGCCGTCCAGGACAGTCCGATGGTCCCGGCGCCGATCACCGCTGCCGTGCGGATGGTGCGGGTCATGAGGCGGCTCCCCTCAGGTAGTCGTGGACCGGCTCGGCGCCCCCGAGCGTCAGGTCGGTGAGGATGTGGCTCGCGGAGACGACCTCCAGCACCGGCAGATCGGCCAGCGGGGCGAGCACGTGCTGGAACAGCTGGAGCCGGGCGGGGCCGGTCCACGCGCCCTTGACGGTGACGTCCGTGATGCGGGTGCGGACGAGTTCCTGCACGCGCGGCGAACCGTCGTAACCGGGGACGGTCTTGAGCATGAAGGCCGGCACGGTGATCTGTTCCTCGGCGTCGCGCCGGTCCAGCTCGTGGTGCTTGTAGCCCATGGTCGCGGCGGCGACCCGCAGGCTGCCGTGGTCGAGGGTGCCGACGAGCGCGCCGGAGTCGACGTACAGCGCCGGGGAGCCGATGACCTTCGGGTAGGCGGAGACCTCGCGGCCGGAGGCGGTCGCCGGGAAGTTGTCGAGGTACATCGCGTGCAGGTACTCGCCCCGCTCACCCTCGAAGCCGACGGGGATCGCCTGGCCGGCCTCGGTGTAGGGGCCGTAGCCGCTGACGTCGCCCATCTTCATGACCTCGAACCGGACCAGCGGCTCGTCGACGCGCAGCGGCTCGGGGACGACGGCCCGCAGGGCGTCGGGGTCGGTGCGGTAGACGATGTTCAGGTACTCGCGGTCGGTGAACCGCGGGACCGTCGGCGCGTACGCCGGGCTGGTGAGAGGGGTGGTGACGTGCTGTCGTACGTCCTCGGTCTTCATGTCCGCCTCACCGCCCGTTCCACCGCGCGGGCCGGCGCTCGGCGAAGGCGGTCATGCCCTCGCGGACGTCGTCCGAGGCCATCAGGGTCTTCATCTCGCCGCGCTGGAAGGCGAAGGCCTCCTCCTCGGACGCTCCGTCGGCGGCGCGGACGACGCGCTTGACGGCCGTCAGCGCGAGCGGGGCGTTCTGCGCGACCCGTTCGGCCAGCCGGAGCGCCTCGGCGACGGCCTGCCCCTGGGCGGCGACCCGGTTGGCCAGGCCCAGTTCGCCGGCCCGGCGGCCGTCTACGGGTTCGCCGGTCAGCAGAAGCTCCATCGCGAGGTGGTGCGGGATGCGCTGCGGCAGCCGGATCACGCCGCCGCCCGCGGCGATCAGGCCGCGCTTGACCTCGGGGAGGCCGAACCGGGCGTCCTCGGCGGCGACGATCAGGTCGCAGGCCAGGGCCAGTTCGAAGCCGCCGCCCATGGCGAAGCCCTCGACGGCGGCGATGAGTGGCTTGTCCGGCCGGGCCTCGGTCAGGCCGCCGAAGCCGCGGCCCTCGATGTCGGGCGACTCGCCGCGCAGGGCGGCCTTGAGGTCCATGCCGGCGCTGAACGTGCCGCCCTCGCCGGTCAGGACGCCGACCCGCAGCGTGGGGTCGGCCTCCAGTGCGTCGAGTGCGGCGGCCAGCGCGGTGGCGGTCGCCGCGTTCACGGCGTTGCGGGCCTCGGGGCGGTCGAGGGTGATCAGCAGGGTGGAGCCGATGCGTTCGGTGCGCACGACGGGAGGGGTGGGGGTGCTCATGACTGTCCTCCTGTGGTGAATCAGCGGGCGGTGGCGTCGAGTTCGGCGAGGACGTCCTCGGTGTCCTGGCCCGCGACCGGTGCGAGACGGCGGATCGAGCCGGGGGTGGCGGAGAAGCGCAGCGGGATGCCGATGGTGCGGACCGCGCCCTCGGTGGGGTGCTCGACGGTGTCGAGCAGGTGACCGCCCTGGACGTAGGGGTCGTCGTGGGCGCGGTCGAGTTCCAGCACGGGGGCCATCGGGATGCTGTGCTTGGCGCACACCTCCGCCCACTCCTCGGTGGTCAGGGCCGGGGCGCAGCTCTCCAGGAGCGCGGCCAGGTCCTCGTGGTCGGCGCTGTCGATGGCGTCCCCGTTCACGCGCGGGTCCTCGGCGAGGTCCGGGCGCCCCGCGGCGGTGAAGAAGTCCCGGTAGTTGTGCGGGTTGTACGGCATGACGCAGGCCAGGCCGTCCTTGGTGCGCACGGCCTTGTGGCCCTTGAGCATCGACAGGCCGAAGCCGGTGGGACCCGTCTCGGGCACGTGGGTGTGGCCCGCGAGGTGCTCGACCAGGTTGAACGCGAGCAGGGTGTCCGTCATCGGGATCTCGACGAGCTGGCCCTGGCCGGTGTTGTTCCGGTGCAGCAGGGCGGCCAGCACGCTGTAGGCGATGGTCAGGGAGGAGACCTTGTCGCCGATGATGGTCGGCAGGTAGACGGGCTCGCCGAGCGCCCGGTCGGCGATGTCGACCAGGCCGGAGGCGGCCTGAACGGTCTCGTCGTACGCGGCGTTTCCGGCCCGGTCCGAGTCGCTGCGGAAGCCCTGGGCGTGTGCGTAGACGAGGCCGGGGTTGCGGGCGGCGATGTCGTCGTGGGACAGGCCGAGGCGGTGCAGGGCACCGGGGCGCATGTTGGTGATCAGCACGTCCGCGGTGTCGATCAGCCGCAGTGCGCGCTCGCGGTCGGTGTCGTCCTTGAGGTTGAGGGACACGCTGCGCTTGTTGCGGTTGACGTTGAGGTTCAGCGGGGTCATGCCCGGGGTCGTGCGGTAGTGGCCGGTGCGCACGGTGTCGGACGGCGACTCGATCTTGATCACGTCGGCGCCCAGATCGCCGAGGATCTGGGCGGCGTAGGGGCCCATCACCACGGTCGAGAGGTCGATCACGCGGACGCCCTCCAGCGGGCCGGCGACAGTGTCGGTGATGTCAGTCATCGGTTTTCCTCACTCCTCGGTTCGCTATGTGTGTGCATCTGGAAACTAAGTTAGTCCTCAGAACCGGTGAAGGGAAACGAATGGAATGACCGAATAGCGAAAAGCGGTATGACCGCAGTGGTCATACCGCTTTGAGTGAAGGTTTTACGGTGATTAGGAGTAGAGCGGTTCCGCGAACACCTCGCGGGCCGCGGACACGACTTCCTCCAGGTCACCGCCGCGCGCACGGTCCTTGCGCCAGATCAGACCGGTCTCCAGACGGGGATGGAAATCGGAGAACGGAAGGACCGTGACATTGTCCAGACGGTGATTCTGCACAGGGCTTCTGGGATCCAGCATGGAAATGGAGAACGCCAGGCCGCCGGACACTATTTCGGAGACCCCGTCGAATGTGGCGCTGCCCAGTTCGACGCGCTTTTTGATGCCGAGTTCGGCGAGCTGCTGGTCGAGCCCGCGGAAGTACGCGTTGGTCGACGCCGTCGGCGACCCCGCGTAGGCGAGTCCGGCCAGTTCCGCGAGGGCGACGGACTCGCGTCCCGCGAACCGGTCCCGGGGCACGACCGCGCCCAGCCGCTCCGACATCACCGGCATCTGCTCCAGCGCCGGGTCCCCGCCGGCCGGGAGCCGGGCCAGGGTCAGCGCCAGTCTGCCGTCGCACACCGCGTCGACGAGCCGGTCGGTGCCGCCGGGCCAGCGTTTGATCTCGAACCGGTCGCCGACCCGCTCGGCGAGAGCGCCCATCCGTTCCCGCAGGTCGGGGTGGACGCCACTGGGAACGCCGAGCAGCAGGGTGGTCCGCCGCGGCCGGGCCGTCTCGTCCAGCCGCCACCGGATGGAGTCGACCTGCTCCAGCACCCCGCGCGCGATCGGCAGCAGCGCGTTGCCGGCCGGGGTGAGCCGCACGTGATGGGTGTCCCGGTCGAACAGCCGGTGCCCGACCTCGTTCTCCAGATCCTTGATGCGCCGGCTCAACGGGGACGCCGCCATGTGCAGTTTGCGGGCCGCGGTGGAGAAGTTCAGCTCTTGGGCCACGGCGAGGAAATAGCGCAGGTGCAGGAGCTCCACGCGGTCAGCCTAACCGCTGAGGCCGTACCCCCTCGCCCGGCGCAGGGTCTCGAAATCCGGCCCGCCTTCCGTGCACTCCTTCGGCAGACGCGCGGGTTCAGCTCTGCGCCGGACGTGCCGACGCCCCGTTACGGTTCGGCAGTCGGGTCGCACGAGACTGGGGGGCGTACGTCGCCATGGGCATACGCGGGAAACTGCGCGGGGGGTGGGAACGCGGCCGGGTGCTCACGGCGGCCCATCCGCTTCTGGTCGACATCGGCGTCGCGCTGCTCGTCCAGGGTGCGATGACCATGCCGTTCCTCCTGCCGCGCGCGCCCGGGCTGCCCCCGGCGACCTGGGCCGCGTACGGGCTGAGCACGCTCACCGTCGTGCCCCTGGTCTGGCGCAGGCGCGCTCCGCTCGCGGTGCTGTTCGCGGTGCTGGCCGCCAGCCTGCTGTACCGGCTGACCGTCGACGGGCCCGGGCAGCCGCTGCCGTACACCGGGCTGGTGGTCACCTACAGCATCGCCGCGCTGGCGGCCCCGCCGCAGCGGCTGATCGCCGGGCTGGTGCTGGTGGTGGCCGTGCCGGTGGGCGTGTGGCTCAACACCCGGTCGGCACGTGAACTGACCTTCTCCGTCTTCGTGTTCGCCGCCGCCTACGTCTTCGGGCGGCTGACCGACGCCCGGCAGCGGGCCCACCGCGTCGAGGCCGAGCAGGCCGCGGCACGCGAACGGGCCCGGATCGCACGGGAGATGCACGACATCCTCTCCCACGCCGTGAGCCTGATGATCGTGCAGGCCGAGGCCGGGCCGGTGGCGGTACGGGCCGCGCCCGAGCGGGCCGAGGCCGCCTTCGACGCCATCTCCGCAACCGGGCGGGACGCCATGGTGCAGCTGCGTCACATGCTGGGGTTGCTGCGGGACGGCGCCGACGAGGTCGACGGCACCGCCCCGCGCGCGCCGCAGCCCGGTCTAGCCGCGCTGCCCGGTCTCCTCGACCGGGTGCGCGGGAGCGGGCTCGACGTGGTGTACCGGACCGCCGGAGACGCCGGGCCGGTGGCCGACGGGGTAGGGGTGACCGTCCACCGGGTGGTCCAGGAGGCCCTGACCAATGTCGTCAGGCATGCGGATGCGCAGACCGTGACAGTGGAACTGATCGTTGGGGAGACCGAAGTGGAGGTCACTGTGACCGATGACGGGCGAGGGGCGCAGGCCGTGTCGCGCCGGGGCGGGCACGGGCTCGTCGGGATCCGGGAACGGGCCGCGGCCCACGGGGGCGGTGCGGTCGCCGGGCCGGGAGCGGACGGGCGCGGCTTCGAGGTGCGGGTGCGGATCCCCCTGGCCGCCGCGGCGGAGGTGCGGACGTGACGATCCGTGTCGTGGTCGCCGACGACCAGGAGCTCGTGCGCAGCGGCTTCGCGATGATCCTGGACGCGCAGCCGGACATCGAGGTCGTCGCCGAGGCGGGTGACGGCGGCGCGGCCGTCGACGCGGTGCGCAGGCACGCGCCCGACATCGCGCTGCTCGACATCCGGATGCCCCGCATGGACGGCATCGAGGCCTGCCGGGCGATCAGCGCGGCGAGCGGCTGCCGGACGGTGATGCTGACGACCTTCGACTCCGACGAGTACGTGTACGACGCGCTGCACGCGGGTGCGAGCGGCTTCCTGCTCAAGGACGTCCGCCGGGACGACCTCGTGCACGCCGTACGGGTCGTCGCCCGGGGCGACTCGCTGCTCGCCCCGTCCGTGGCCCGGCGTCTGGTCGAGCAGTACACGCGGCCCGCCACCGCCCGGGCCCGCCGGCCCGACCCCCGGCTCGACGCCTTGACCGCCCGGGAGCGCGAGACACTGCTGCTGCTCGCGCGAGGTCTGTCGAACGCCGAGATCGCCGCCGAGCTGGTGGTCAGCGACCACACCGTCAAGACCCACGTGGGCAACGTGCTCGCGAAGCTGGGCCTCAGGGACCGCATCCAGGCCGTGATCTGCGCCTACGAGACCGGCCTCGTCGCGGCCGGGGATCCCCCGCCCGGGGGAGCGGCCGGGGCCGGGTCCTCCCCCGCCCCGGCGAGGAAATGACACCGCGGAACCACCGGCGGGGGCGATCCGCGGGACGGCGCGGCTGCGGAGGATGAGGACATCGCCCAACATCGCCTCCCCTCACCGGAGTTCGCATGAAGATCCGTACCAGCCTGCTGACCGCCGCCGTGCTCGTCGCGGGGATCGCCGTGGGGCCGTCCGCGCTCCCTGCCGCCGCCTCCGCCCCCGCCGCGCCGACGGCCGCGCAGTCCCCGGGCCCGGCCCTCGAAGCCGCCGTCGCGGGCCTTCCCCGCGCCGACGCCACCGCCGCGCTCGTGCGGGTCGGCGGCGAGGAGGGCACCTGGCGGGGCAGCTCGGGAGTGCACGATCTGGTGACCGGCCGGCCCGCCGATCCGGCCGCCCGCTTCCGGGCCGGGTCCGTGACCAAGGTCTTCACCGCCGCGGTCGCCCTGCAACTGGCCGAAGAGGGACGGCTGGACCTGGACCGCAGCGCCCGGTCGTACCTGCCGGAGCTGATCCCGGCGTCGTACGAGGACGTCACCGTCCGGCAGCTCCTCAACCACACGCACGGCATCCCGGCCCCGGACTTCCCCGGCACCACCGTCGAGGAGTGGTACGCGAACCGTTTCCACGTCCACGACCCCGAGGACATGGTCCGCTCGGCGACGGCCAAGAAGCCCGAGTTCGCGCCGGGCGAACACCAGCACTACCTCAACATCGGCTACACCGTCACCGGCCTGCTCATCGAGCGCGTCACCCACGACTCGTACGAGCGTCAGGTCGCCCGGCGGGTGCTCGGGCCGCTCGGGCTGCGCGACACCTACCTCCCGGGGTCCGGCCCCCGCATCGTCGGGCCGCACAACCACGGCTACCAG
The DNA here is from genome assembly GCF_002891435.1 of Streptomyces cahuitamycinicus. Classification (GTDB taxonomy): domain Bacteria; phylum Actinomycetota; class Actinomycetes; order Streptomycetales; family Streptomycetaceae; genus Streptomyces; species Streptomyces cahuitamycinicus. Next base: position 3,814 of record NZ_POUC01000162.1, on the reverse strand, counting down.
ACCATGCGCCTCGACGACGGCACGACCGGGCTCCGGGACGTCTCCGTGTGGGGGGCGACGGACGGCTGGGCGGCCGGGGACATCGTCTCGACCACCGCGGACCTGGAGCGCTTCACGGGCGCCCTGTTCCGGGGGCGGATCGTGCGCGGGCCGCTGCTGGAGGAGATGTTCACCCTGCCGGAGGTGACCGACTTCGGGACCGGGAAACCGGCCGCCTACTCCGCCGGCCTGTCCATGATGGTGCTGGGCGGGCGCGAGGTCTGGGGCAAGACGGGAGGGCGCTGGGGGTACAACGCCGCCATCGCCTCCACCCGCGACGGCGCCCGCACCCTCGTCTACAGCGTCAACGCCACCGACGCCAAGGGCCGGGGCGTGAACAGGACCGCCGAGAACATCTGGGTGGCAGCCTACGGCAGGCCGTGAAGCACCACGCCACGCAGTCGATCAAGACGCCGCACGACCGGGCGGGCCGCTCCGCCTCCGACGAGATTGCCGGGCCATCCGGCCCGGGCTGTGCTACCTTGGCTCGCGTTGCAGTTTTGGTTCCCAGAGACTTCGAGTGCTCTATCGACCTTTTGTCGACGAGCACTCTTTTTTGTTTCCGAGGATTCTCGGATCTCCTTAGGGTGATCAGATCGGCGACTACGGGTCCGCAAGGTGCGGGCCCTGAGTACTGCCCTCAAGGGAGATTCATATGGCTACCGGTACCGTGAAGTGGTTCAACTCGGAAAAGGGCTTCGGCTTCATCGAGCAGGAGGGCGGCGGTCCGGACGTGTTCGCCCACTACTCGAACATCGCCACCTCGGGCTTCCGTGAGCTCCAGGAAGGCCAGAAGGTCACCTTCGACGTCACGCAGGGCCAGAAGGGCCCGCAGGCCGAGAACATCGTTCCCGCCTGACGCGTACGCGAACGCCCTGAACCGGGGCCCGCACCCTCGCGGTGCGGGCCCCGGCTCGTTTTGCTCTTCTCCGGCTCAACTCTTGCGAATCCTGCGGCCCTCCGGCGCCGCCGCGCATTCCTCGACGCGTGCCGCATCGAGGAAGGTTCCTCATGGACCGCACAGCTCGCAAGAACAACGGCTCCCCGCACTCCCGTGGCAACGGGCACCGGCCCCGCAAGTCCGGCGGCGCGGGTAGCGCCGCCCGCCCCTCGGGCGGCGGACGCGGAGGACACCGCACCGCCCCCAGCCGGGACTTCGCACCGCCCGCCACCATCACCCCGGCGCTGCCCGCCGTCGAGGCGTTCGACGACCTCGACCTGCCCGAGCGGCTGCAGGCCGCGCTGCGTGCCGAGGGCCTGACCGCGCCGTTCCCGATCCAGGCGGCGACGCTCCCCAACTCGCTGGCCGGCCGTGACGTCCTGGGCCGTGGCCGCACCGGCTCGGGCAAGACCCTCGCCTTCGGCCTCGCCCTGCTGGCCCGCGTCGACGGGCAGCGGGCCGAGCCGCGGCAGCCCCTGGCCCTCGTCCTCGTCCCCACCCGTGAGCTGGCCCAGCAGGTCACCGACGCCCTCACCCCCTTCGCCCGCGCGCTGCGACTGCGGCTCACCACGGTGGTCGGCGGCATGCCGATCGGCCGGCAGGCGAACGCGCTGCGCACCGGCGCCGACGTCGTCGTCGCGACGCCCGGCCGCCTCAAGGACCTCATAGACCGAGGTGACTGCCGCCTGGACCACGTCGGGATCACCGTCCTCGACGAGGCCGACCAGATGACCGACATGGGCTTCATGCCGCAGGTCACCGCCCTGCTCGACCAGGTGCGCCCAGGCGGCCAGCGGATGCTGTTCTCGGCCACCCTGGACCGCAACGTCGACCGGCTGGTCCGCACCTACCTGCACGACCCGGTGGTCCACTCCGTCGACCCCTCCGCGGGCGCGGTCACCACGATGGAGCACCACCTGCTGCACGTGGAGGACGACGACAAGCACGCCACCACGACCCGCATCGCCGCCCGCGACGGGCGCGTGATCATGTTCCTGGACACCAAGCACGCCGCCGACCGCCTCGCCAAGAAGCTGCTGGCCTCCGGGGTGCGCGCCTCCGCCCTGCACGGCGGGAAGTCCCAGTCGCAGCGCACCCGGACCCTGGCCCGGTTCAAGGACGGCGAGGTCACGGTCCTGGTGGCCACCAACGTCGCCGCCCGCGGCATCCACGTCGACAACCTGGACCTCGTCGTCAACGTGGACCCGCCCGGCGACCACAAGGACTACCTGCACCGCGGCGGCCGTACGGCCCGCGCCGGCGAGTCCGGCACCGTCGTCACGCTGGTCCTGCCCCACCAGCGGCGCGAGATGACGCGGCTGATGGCCGACGCCGGCATCACCCCGCAGGTCACCCGGGTCCGCTCGGGCGAGGCCGAACTGAACCGCATCACCGGGGCGCAGGAGCCCTCGGGTGTGCCCGTCGTGCTCGCCCCGCCGGCCGCCCAGAAGCCCCCCGCGCGCACCGGTTCGGCCCCGAACGGGCGGCGAGGCAGGCCGTCCCGGGGCCGCCGCCGCTGAACCGGGCCTGCCGGCCCTACGCGCCGGGTGCCAGCCGCAGCACCGTGCCCTCCCCGTTCGACGACAGGAACAGGGAGCCGTCCGGGGCTGCGGCGAGACCGGCGAAGCGAGGGGCCAGGCCGGGGCCGCCGTGGGCGAAGAGGGCCGGGTCTGGGCGGCGCTCGAGCCCGGCTTAGCCTTCCACCAGGCGGTGCGCCGGTACTCCCCCAAGGACGTGCGGACCTCGACCACCGAGGTCGTCGAGCTCTTCAGCGTCGGCGCCCTGGCCGCGGCGCCGCCGTACTCGCCCGCCGCACCAGCCGCGTGGGCACCAGCGTCGTCCCGTGCTCCGCCCCGTCCTGCCGCATCTTGCTGAGCACCCCCTCCACACAGAGCCGCCCCACCTCGGCGAAGTCCTGGTGGATGGTGGTGAGCGGCGGGAGGAAGGACGCGGACTCGGGGATGTCGTCGAAGCCGATGACGCTGATGTCGCCGGGGACGCGGCGGCCCCGTTCGTGCAGGGCCCGGAGCAGGCCCAGGGCCATCTGGTCGTTGGCCGCGAAGACCGCCGTGCACTCCGGCTCGTCGGCGAGGAGCAGGCCCGCCCGGTAGCCGGATTCGGCCGACCAGTCGCCGCGGACCGGGGGCGGAGGGGTGCGGCCCGCCTCGGTGAGGGTGGTGCGCCAGGCGTTGGCGCGGCGCTGGGCGGCGAAGGAGCCCTCCGGGCCGGCCAGGTGCCACACCGTGTCGTGGCCGAGGTCCAGCAGGTGCCGTACGGCGTCCCGGGCGCCGCCGGCCTGGTCGGTGTCGACGACGGTGTAGCGGTCGCCGGCGTCGGAATCGGCCACCACGACCTGCACGCCGGGCGGGAGAGAGACGGTCGCCGCGTCGAGCAGGTGGATCTCCATGATGACGATGACGGCGTCCACGGCGAGCTCGCCCAGCCGGGAGAAGGCACCGTTCACCTCGTCCTGGGTCGGGACGGCCACCGGCAGCAGGGTGACGGCGTACCCGTGCTCGGCGGCGGAGGTGGCGATGGCCTCCAGGGTGCGGATGTTGCCCATGGTGGAGAGGGAGAAGGTGATCACGCCGAGGGTACGGAACTCTCCCCGGCGCAGCGCCCGGGCCGCGCTGTTGGGGCGGTAGCCCAGCTCCCGCATGGCGGCCAGGACCTGCGCGCGGGTGTCCTCGGTGACGCCCGGGAAGCCGTTCGAGACGCGGGAGACCGTCTGGGAGGAGACCCCGGCGAGCTGGGCGACGTCCGCCATCGAGGCGCCCTGGCGGGGCCGGGCCGCACGCCTTCTCGTACGGCTCGCGCCCCCCGGCTCCCTCTCCC